>JAFLDH010000058.1 GCA_017302505.1 Burkholderiales bacterium | reverse complement strand
CCAGCACCTGCGCCGGGAACAGGCCGATCTTCACCTCGGGCAGGCCGAAGCTGGCATGTTCGGCCGCCACCGCCATGTCGCACATCGCCATGAAGCCCATGCCGCCGGCCAGGCAGTGGCCGTTGACACGGGCGATCAGCGGCACGGTGGTGGTCTGCGCATAGCGCAGCAGGTCGGCAAACTCCGCATGCGGCTTGGACGGGTCGAACTCGAAGGAGCCCGAGCCCTTGCCCAGGTCGGCGCCGGCGCAGAAGGCCTTGTCGCCGGCGCCGGTGAGCACCACCGCGCGCACCTCGGGGTCGGCATGGGCCTGCTCCAGCCCGGCGCGGATGCCCTGCAGCACCGCGCCGTTCATCGCATTGCGCTGCGCCGGGCGGTCGATGGTCAGCCACAGCGCGTGGCCGCGCTTGTCGATCTTGAGCTCTTCCGACATGATCAGCGCCCCTTGAACTGTGCGGGTCGTTTCTGCAGGAAGGCGGTGACGCCTTCCTTGTGGTCCTCGGTGGCCATCGCCAGGCCCTGCAGCAGCGCCTCCACCTCCAGCTGGTCGCCCAGCCCGTTGCCGGAGCTGACGGCCAGGCCCTGCTTGATCAGGTCGTAGGCGCGGGTCGGCATCTGCGCCATCTTCTGCGCGGTGGCCAGCGCCTCCGGCAGCAGCTTGTCGTCGGCGTAGACCTTCCACACCAGGCCGTACTGCAGCGCGTCGGCGGCGCTGATCTTGTCGGCCAGCATCACCAGTGCGCGGGCGCGCACGTCGCCCACCATGCGCGGCAGGAACCAGGTGCTGCCGCAGTCGGGCACCAGGCCGATGCGGGTGAAGGCTTGCAGGAAGGACGCCGATTCGCCAGCCAGCACGATGTCGCAGGCCAGCGCGATGCTCATGCCGGCGCCGGCGGCCACGCCGTTGACGGCGCCGACGATCGGCTTCGGAAACTGGCGCATCGCCAGGATGATCGGGTGGTAGCGCTCACGCAGCCCTTGCGACACATCGCGCGGGCCGGGGATGCCGGCATTGGCCGCCAGGTCGGCGCCGGCGCAGAAGCCGCGGCCGGCGCCGGTAAGCAACACCGCGCGCACCGTGTCGTCGGCCTTGGCCCGCGCCAGGCCGGCGCTCAGCCCGGCCAGCAGGTCGTTGTTGAGGGCGTTCAGCACCTCGGGCCGGTTCATCGTCAGCGTGGCCACGCCGCCCTCGGCGGCGTACAGCACGGCGGATTCGGACATCGGTTTCTCCTTCAAGCCGGGTCGGCTTCGATACGTACCAAGAGCCGCCCCGGCGCCACCTGCGTGCCGGCCGTGGCGCCCACTTCCACCACCGTGCCGGCGATCGGCGCTTCGATGCGGTGTTCCATCTTCATCGCCTCGATGGCCAGCACGAACTCGCCCTTGGCCACACGTTGGCCGACCTCGACGTTCAGCTTCACCAGCGCGCCGTGCATGCGGCTGCTGATCAGGCCGTGGGAACCTTCGTCCTCGCGCTCGGGCGGTGCCTGGCTCAGGTCGGCCCAGGCGGCGCAGCAGCCTTCGGCATCCAGCCAGCCGGCCTCGCCCTGCATCGCGCAGCGGGCGCGCAGGTGCAGGCCGTCGACGATCAGCTCCACGTTCAACCCGTCGTCGTGCTGCAGCTCGATGGCGAAGGCGCCGTCGCCGATGCGCACTTCGGTCGGCTCGCCGCGGCGGTAGGCCAGGCGCAGGTCGAAGCTCTGCTCGCCCACTGCCAGCCGCACGGGCGTGTCGCGCACGCCAGCCGAACTCCACAGCGCAAAGGGCCCAAAGCCCTGCGCCAGCCGGTGCAGGCGAATCACGGCGGCCAGCGCCGCCCAGCGCCCATCGGGCAGGCGCGGCTGCCACGAGGGGCTGGCCTCGCCCAGCCAGCGCGTGGCCAGCTTCGGCGTGGCGAAGGCCGGTGCGGCCAGCGCCTGCAGCAGGTACTCGCGGTTGGTGACCAGGCCCAACACACTGCTGCCGGCCAGCGCGCGCAGCAGCCGGCCGCGCGCCTGTTCGCGGTCGGCGCCATAGGCGATGACCTTGGCCACCATCGAGTCGTAGTAGGGCGGGATGGTCGGTTGCGCCACCATGCCATGGTCGATGCGGATGCCTTCGCCCTCCGGCACGCTCCAATGCGCCACCGCGCCGGCCTGCGGCGCGAAGCCATTGAAGGCGTCCTCGGCGCACAGCCGCGCCTCGATGGCATGGCCGCACCAGCGGATGTCGGCCTGCTGCAGCGGGATGCGCTCGCCGCGCGCGATGCGCAGCTGCCATTCCACCAGGTCCAGGCCGGTGATGGCCTCGGTCACCGGGTGCTCCACCTGCAGCCGCGTGTTCATCTCCAGGAAGTGGAATTCGTGGTCCGGCGTCAGCAGGAACTCCACCGTGCCGGCGCCGACGTAGCCCACCTCGCGCACCAGCTTGACGGCGGCTTCGCCCATGCGCGCGCGCAGCGCGTCCGAAACGCCGGGGGCCGGCGCTTCTTCCAGGATCTTCTGGTTGCGGCGCTGGGTGGAGCAGTCGCGCTCGCCCAGGTGCACGGCGCCGCCGTAGGTGTCGCCGAAGACCTGCACCTCGACATGGCGCGCTTCTTCCACCAGGCGCTCCAGCAGCAGGTCGCCGTTGCCGAAGGAGGCCAGCGCCTCGGCGCGGGCCGATTCGATCAGCTGCTCCAGCGGCGCCACGTCGGCCACGTCGTCACAACGGCGCATGCCGCGGCCGCCGCCGCCGGCGCTGGCCTTGATCATCAGCGGCGCGCCGATGCGTTTCGCCTGGCCGATCAGCGTGTCGTTGTCCTGCGCCTTGCCGGCATAGCCGGGCAGGCAGGGCACACCGATGCTTTCGGCGCGCTGCTTGGCGGCGGCCTTGTGGCCCAGCGCGTCGATGGCCTCGGGCGACGGGCCGACGAAGACGATGCCGGCCTCGCGGCAGGCGCGCGCGAAGTCGGCGTTCTCCGACAGGAAGCCGTAGCCCGGGTGCACCGCACCGGCGCCGCTGCGCTTGCAGGCGTCGATGATGCGTTCGATGCTCAGGTAGCTGTCGCGCGCCGGGCCGGTGCCGATGCGCAGTGCTGTGTCGGCCAGGTGCACATGCCGCGCGTCGCGGTCGGCATCGGAATACACCGCCACCGTGCGCAGGCCCATGGCCCGCGCGGTGCGAATGACTCGGCAGGCGATTTCTCCGCGATTGGCAATAAGAAGCGTGTCGAACATCAGCTTTGCCGGGGAAAGATGCCCATGGTCTTGGCGATGATGCCCATCATCACCTCGTCGGCGCCGCCGCCAATGGAGCCCAGGCGGCTGTCGCGCCAGGCACGGTTGACGCGGGTTTCCTCGATGTAGCCCATGCCGCCCCAGAACTGCAGGCACCAGTCGGCCACCTCGCGGGCCAGGCGCGCGCACTTGAGCTTGCACATCGAGGCCAGCTGCGTCACATCGTTGCCGGCCACGTACAGCGCCACCGCCTTGTGGAACAGCGCACCCATCGCCTCCACCTCGGTGGCCAGCTCGGCCAGCTTGAAGTAGATGAACTGGTTCTCCAGCAGCGGCTTGCCGAAGGCCTGGCGCTCGCGCAGGTAGGCGATCGTCTCCTGGATGATCTCGTGGTTCTTGCGCCAGCCGGCGGCGGCCCACAGGCGCTCTTCCTGGAACTGCTGCATCTGGTAGGTGAAGCCCATGCCCTCTTCGCCGATGCGCCAGCGCTGCGGCACGCGCACGCCGTCGAAGTGCAGCTGCGCGGTGTCCGACGAGTTCATGCCCGCCTTCTTCAGCTTGCGCGCCACCGACACGCCCTTGGTCTTCATCGGCACGCAGATCAGCGTCTTGTTGCGGTGGGCCGATCCGCCCTGGCTGGTGTTGGCCAGCACGCAGCACCAGTCGGCCTGGGTGCCGTTGGTGGTCCACATCTTGCCGCCATCGATGATGTAGTCGTCGCCGTCCTTGCGCGCGGTGGTCTTGATCGAGGCCACGTCCGAGCCGGCGCCGACCTCCGACACGCCCAGGCAGGCCACGTACTCGCCGCTGATCGACGGCGCGAGGAATTCCTTGCGCACCTCGTCGGAGCCGAAGCGCGCCAGCGCCGGCGTGGCCATGTCGGTCTGCACGCCGATGGCCATCGGGATGCCGCCGCACTGGATGGCGCTCAGGCCTTCGGCAAAGGCCGCGGCATAGGAGTAGTCCAGGCCCTGGCCGCCGAACTCCACCGGCTTGTTCACGCCCAGGAAGCCGAGCTTGCCCATCTTGCGGAACAGCTCCTTGGCCGGAAAGATCTCGGCCTTCTCCCATTCCTCGATGTGCGGGTTGATCTCGGATTCGCAGAACTTCTTCAGCGAATCCTGCAGCGCGATGTGGTCTTCGGTGTAGATCGTCGGTTGCATGGGGGTGTCCTCGGGAATCAGGGGCGGGCGACGCCGAACTGCATCGGCCGGAGTTGTCGGGCATCGGCCTGGCGGCAGATGTCGAAGGCCAGGCCGAGCACGCGGCGCGTGTCGCGGGGGTCGATGACGCCGTCGTCGAGCAGGCGGCCGCTGGTGTAGAAGGCGTCGGACTGGCTGTCGAAGTTGTGGATGATCTTGGCCTCCAACGCCTGCAGCTGCGCCTCGTCCACTGGCACGCCTTTGCGCTTGGCGCCACCCTCGGCGACGATGCGCATGGTGAGTGCCGCCTGCTCGCCGCCCATCACCGCGGTGCGGGTATTCGGCCAGCTGAACACGAAGCGCGGCCCATAGGCCCGGCCGCACATGCCGTAGTTGCCGGCGCCGAAGCTGGCGCCGCACATCAGCGTGATGCTCGGCACCGTGGCGTTGCTCACCGCCTGGATCATCTTCGAGCCGTGCTTGATCATGCCGGCCTGCTCGCTGGCCTTGCCGACGATGTAGCCGGTGGTGTTCTGCAGGTACAGCAGCGGGATGCCGGCCTGGCAGCAGCTCTGGATGAAGTGCGTGGCCTTGGTGGCGCCGGACGGGTCGATCGGCCCGTTGTTGGTGATGATGCCGATGGGCTGGCCGTACAGCGCGGCATGGCCCACCACGGTGGCCGGGCCGTACTCGGCGCCGGCTTCGGTGAACTCCGAGCGGTCGACGATGCGCGCGATGATCTCGCGCATGTCCACCGGCTGGCGATAGTCCAGCGGCATCGCACCGGCCAGCTGGTCGGTGGGGTAGCGCGGTTCCAGCGACGGGTCGGCATCCAGCAGGCTCGGCGGCCCGGAGGCACCCCACTGCAGCCGCTGGAACAGCTCGCGCGCGATGCGCAGCGCATCGGCATCGTCCTCGGCCAGGTACTCGCCCAGGCCGGAGACGCCGGTGTGCATGACCGCGCCGCCGAGTTCCTCGTCGGTGGCGATCTCGCCGGTGGCCGCCTTCAGCAGCGGCGGGCCGGCCAGGAAGGCCTTGGCGCGGCCGCGCACCATGATCACGTGGTCCGACAGGCCCGGCATGTAGGCGCCGCCGGCAGTGGACGAGCCGTGCACCACGCCGACCACCGGGATGCCCGCCGCCGACAGCCGCGCCAGGTTGTAGAACAGCTTGCCGCCGTTGACGAAGCCTTCCACCCGGTACTGCAGCAGGTTGGCGCCGGCCGATTCGATCAGCTGCACGAAGGGCATCTTGTTCTGCATGGCGATGTCCTGCGCGCGCAGCAGCTTGTCGCCGCCCATGCGCTGGATGGCGCCGGCGTCGATGCCGGCATCGTTGACGGTAATCACGCAGCGCGTGCCGCTGATGACGCCGATGCCGCTGATGACGCCGCCGCCGGGCACGCACTTCTCGGGGTCGGGTTGGTCGACCAGCCAGCCGGCCATCGACGACAGCTCCAGCCACGGCGAGCCGGGGTCCAGCAGCCGCGCCAGCCGCTCGCGCGGCAGCAGCTGATGGCGCTTGTCGAACAGCGGCTTGGCCTTGGCCGAGGCCAGCGCGGCGCGCGCCTCGAGCTCGCGCAGGCGGCCGACCAGCTGCAGCATGGCCTGGCGCTGCGCCTGGAAGGCCTCGCCTTCGGGATGGATGCGGGTTTCGAGGACAGGCACGGCAGCGTTAATGAATGAGACTTCAAAATGGTGCCGCCTATCCTCCAGGACGTCAAGCCGTGGGCTGACAGGTGAGGCCAGGCCTTCTGGTAAACACCTAGGCGCATCTGGGCGTGATTGACGGTGTCGCAGGGCGGCACAATAATGAACCGTACTTCAATATCCAGCCGTGACCGCCCTGCCCAAGCGCCGCAAGTCGGTGCGCCGCGCCGAGATCCTGGCGGCGGCGCGCGAGGTCTTTCTGGCCCGGCCCTACGAGCAGGCCTCGATCACCGAGATCGCCGAGCGC
The DNA here is from genome assembly GCA_017302505.1 of Burkholderiales bacterium. GTDB lineage: Bacteria > Pseudomonadota > Gammaproteobacteria > Burkholderiales > Burkholderiaceae_C > Rubrivivax. The sequence goes on along the minus strand of JAFLDH010000058.1, from coordinate 14,257 downwards.
GCCGGCTGCGTGGTCGGCACCATCTACGGCTACTTCGAGAACAAGCGCGAGCTGTTCGACGCGGTGGTCACCGAGTTCTATGACGGGCTGATCGCCGACATCGAACCGCGCTTCGCGGTCATCGAGGGCACGGCCGACCGGCTGCGCTTCCTGGTAGCGCGGCACCTGCAGATCACCGTCGACGACCCGTCGTGGCTGAAGGTGCTGGACCGCGAGGCCCGCGGCGCCGAGAGCTACTTCGGCGGCAAGCTGCACCAGCTGAACCGGCGCTATGCGCAGTTCGTGATGCGCACGCTCAGCGACGGCATCGCCCGCGGCGAACTGCGTGCCGACCTGGACCCGCAGATGGCGCGCGACTTCCTGTTCGGCGGGCTGGAGCACTGGGTCCGCAACACCGTCGGCCGCGGCCGGCGCAACGACCCCACCGCCGTGGCGCGCGAGATGGTGCGCATGCTGCTCGACGGCTGGGCGGCGGCGCCCGCCGAGCGCGCGGCACCGTGGCAGGGGCTGGAGGCGCGCATCGCCAAACTGGAAGGGCGGCTCAAGCCCGCCGCTCGCGCACGTGAAACGGAGGCATCCAAATGAGTTCAAAGACAGTCCGCATCGGCAGCGCCTCGGGCTTCTGGGGCGATACGGCTTCAGCCGCGCCCGCGCTGGTGAAGGGCGGCGACATCGGCTACCTGGTCTTCGACTACCTGGCCGAGGTGACGATGTCGATCCTGGCGGCGCAGAAGGCGAAAGATCCGAACGCCGGCTACGCCACCGACTTCGTGCACATCACGATGAAGGCGCTGCTGCCCGAGCTGAAGGCCAAGGGCATCAAGGTGGTGGCTAACGCCGGCGGCGTGAACCCGATCGCCTGCCGCGATGCGCTGGCCAAAGTGGCCGAGGAGCTGGGCGTGCCGCTGAAGATCGGCGTGGTACTCGGCGACGACCTGTCGGCGCGCGCTGCTGAGTTCCGCGAGCGCGGCATCACCGAGATGTTCAGCGGCGCGGCATTCCCGCAGCGCACCGCCAGCATCAACGCGTATCTCGGTGCGCTGCCGATCGCGCGTGCGCTGGATGCCGGCGCGGACGTGGTGATCACCGGCCGCTGCGTCGATTCGGCCGTGACGCTGGGCGTGCTCGTGCACGAGTTCGGCTGGTTGCCCGGCGAGCACGACAAGCTGGCGCAGGGCACGCTGGCCGGCCACCTGGTGGAATGCGGCGCGCAGAGCAACGGGGGGCTGTTCACCGACTGGGAGAGCGTGCCCGACTGGGACATCATCGGCTTCCCGATCGTCGAGGCTGAAAGTGACGGCAGCTTCGTCATCACCAAGATCGCCGGCAGCGGCGGGCTGGTGACGCCGGCCACCGTGGCCGAGCAGATGCTCTACGAGATCGGCGACCCGCGCGCCTACCACGTGCCCGACGTGGCCTGCGACTTCACCGACGTGCGCTACGAGCAGGTGGGCAAGGACCGGGTGCGCGTCACCGGTGCCAGGGGCCGGCCGCCCACCGACACCTACAAGGTCAGCTGCACCTTCATGGACGGCTTCCGCAACATGGCCTTCCTGACCATCGCCGGCGAGCAGGCCGCCGCCAAGGCGCGGCGCACCGGCGAGGCGCTGTTCAAGCGCATGGAGCGCATGCTCGGCGAGCAGGGCCTGCCGCCGTTCAGCGAGAAGCGCATCGAAGTCATCGGCGCCGAGGACATGTACGGCGCGCACGCGCGGCCCACCTCGCGCGAGGTGGTTCTGAAGATGGCGATCAAGACGCCGTCGAAGGCCACGGCCGAGCTGTTCGCACGCGAGTTCGCCGCGGCCGGCACGTCGATGTCGCCGGGCACCACAGGGCTGGTGGGCGGGCGGCCGACGCCCACGCCGGTGATCCGATTGTTCTCGTTCCTGATCCCGAAGGCCGAGGTGCCGATCACCCTGCAAGTCGGCGCCGAGGCCACGCCGGTGGCGGTGCCGGTGGACGGCGGCTTCGACGAGGCCACGATCGGCCCGGCGCGGCGCTATGCCGAGACGCCGGCCATCGAAGGCTTCAGCACCGTGCCGCTGATGCGGCTGGCGCACGGCCGCTCCGGCGACAAGGGCGACAAGGCCAACATCGGCGTCATCGCGCGCAAGCCCGAGTACCTGCCGCTGCTGAACCAGTGGCTGACGCCGGAGCGCGTGGCCGCGCATTTCGCACACAACAAACCGAGCCGTGTCGAGCGCTTCGACCTGCCGGGCACCCACTCGATGAACTTCCTGCTGCACGATGTGCTGGGCGGCGGCGGCATGGCCTCGCTGCGCACCGACAACCTGGCCAAGTGCTATTGCCAGGTGCTGCTGGCGATGGAAGTGCCGGTGCCCGACGACATCAGCCTGTAGGAGACATGCGATGCCCATCGACGCCGCCAAGCTGAAGACCTGGCCCTTCCAGCCCATCGTCCACACCTACAGCGCGCGCGACACCATCCTGTACGCGCTGGGCCTCGGCCTGGGCCACGACCCGATGGATCGCGCGCAGCTGCGCTTCGTCTACGAAGACGGCCTGCAGGCGCTGCCGACGCTGGGCGTGGTGCTGGGCTACCCCGGCTTCTGGGCCAAGGATCCGGCCACCGGCATCGACTGGGTGAAGCTGCTGCACGGCGAGCAGAGCCTGGAACTGCTGGCGCCGCTGCCGGCCGAAGGCACGGTGGTGGGCACCACCCGCGTCACCGCCCTGGTCGACAAGGGCGCGGGCAAGGGCGCGCTGATGTACAGCGAGCGCGACATCCACGATCAGGCCAGCGGGCAGTTGCTGGCGGTGTCGCGCAGCGTGTCCTTCATGCGCGGCGACGGCGGCTTCAGCGCCACGGGCCAGATCTCGGATCCGTCGCCACCGCCGCGCGAGGCCGTGCCCGAACGCGCGCCCGATGCCGTGTGCGAGTTGAAGACCCGCCCCGAGGCGGCGCTGATCTACCGGCTGTCGGGCGACTACAACCCGGTGCATGTCGACCCGGCGGTGGCCCAGGCGGCCGGCTTCCAGCGGCCGATCCTGCACGGCCTGTGCAGCTTCGGCGTCAGCGGCGTGGCGCTGCTGAAGACGCTGTGCGGCTGGGACCCGGCGCGGCTGAAGGAGATCGGCTGCCGCTTTTCCTCACCGGTCTATCCGGGCGAGACGCTGCGGGTGGAGATGTGGTCGCTGGGCGGCGGGCGCCATGCCTTCCGCACCCGGGTGGTCGAGCGCGACATCGTGGTGCTGAGCCACGGCAGTGCGCGCATCGCGGACTGAATCCCCACGGGTCTGCCCTTTGGGGCTTCAGGGCCGCTGAAGCCGCGACCCGTACATGCTTCGGCGGTCCACGAACGGGTCGCGTCACTTCAGGTCGGGTGCTTGTAGCCGCTTTCGCGCTGGCTGCGCACCGCGAGCACGAAGACCTTGTCGATCGCGGCCACGAAGCGATACAGCGCGACATAGCCGTGCGATCCACGGCCGATCACCAGTTCGCGCTTGCCGCCCTTGACCGGACGCCCGATCAGGGGGCTGTGCTGCAGCACCTGCACGGCGTCGGCGATCTCACCGATGCGCTGCGAGATGTGGTCGGCCTCGAACTCTGACAGGTGATCGACGATGCGGTCGAAGTCGTCCAGCACCTCGGGTGCCAGCTCGATCCTGGCCATCCGTGATGCTCAGCGCTTGAGCAAGCGTGCCGCAGGGCGACGCAGCCGCTCGCCGCGTGCACGGGCCTCGAGCCATGCCTTGGCGTCGGGCCAGGCAACGGACTTGCCGTTGGCCAGCAGCGCGGCCCACCGCTCGTCGGCAACCTGATCGAAGGCGGCATCGAGTTCGGCCTGCTCCACCGTCTGAGCGATCGCGTCGACGATGAACGCGTGCGCCGTCTTGCCGGCGCGCTGCGCGGCCGCCGCGACACGGGACTTCAGTTCCTCGTCGATTCGGATGGTGGTCGTGGACATGGAGTGGCTCCCGAACGCTCGACAAATATAGCACTTATGTGCTACAGGTCAGTCCGCGCCGATCCGCGCACTGATCTCCCCGGCCGCGCGCTTGACCAACTGCGACAGCTTGTCCAGGTCCAGCACGGCCAGCCGTTCCACCGCCGCCACCAGCGAGATCGCGCCGACCACACGACCGTCGGCCGGCAGCAGCGGCGCGGCCACTGCGCCCAGCGTGCTTTCCAGTTCGCCGTGGGACACGTAGCAGCCGTCCTTGCGGATGCGCGCGTAGGTGCGGCGGAAGGCCTGCCAGTCGGTGGGCAGGCCGGCGGCAGCCACCTCGTCGCGGTGCGCGTCCAGCAGCCGGTGCAGCTGCGCCGGCGGCAGGCAGGCCAGCACCACCTTCGGCGCGGCGCCCAGGAACAGCGGCCGCGGCCGGCCGCGGCCGTAGCTCAGCGTCGCCGGCTGGCCGCTGTATTCGCGGTGGATGTCGAGCAGCTGGTCGCTGTAGACGCCGGTGGCCACGCAGTCCAGCCCGGTGGTGGCCACCAGCTCCTTCATGAAGGGCACCGCATGCTGCAGCACCGGGTCGGCACGGCGGATCAGATGGTCCAGCACCACGATGCGCGGCCCCAGCGTGTAGTGCGCGGCGCCCTGGCGCTGCAGCAGGCCGGCCTCGGTTAGCAGCTTGACGTAGCGGTAGGCGGTGGGCTGCGACACCTGTAGCGCTTCGACGATGGCCTCGGCCGTCAGCGACAGGCGCTGCTCGTCGAACAGGTCCAGCACGGCCAGCATGCGGGCCAGGCTGGAATCGGGCTTGTCGGTCATCCAGGGGCAGTCGGCGGGGGCTTGAGCCAGGGCAGCGAGAAGGTCAGGGCCTGCAGCGCGGCGGCGTCGCTGGCCAGGCCGGCAATGTAGCGGTCGGGCCGCAGCAGCACCGCCGCGGCGCCGTGCTGCTGCAGCCAGGCCTGCAGCGCGGCGTCGGTGGCGGGCACTGCCACCACCTGCTGCCAGCGCCACCAGGCGCGCGTGGATTCTCCCACCGCCGCCAGCAGCGCCGGCGTGGCGATGAGCGCGAAGCGCGGGCCCACCGCCGCATCCAGCAGCCGGCCGTCGTCCAGCATTGGCTGCGGGAAGACCTGCGCCACCGGCGCGACATCGCCCTGCCACACGCCCGGCCCGAGGCGCGGGGCCGGGAACTCGAAGATCTCCGGCGCACCGGCGGTGAAGCGCGCATCGCGCTCGCGCGCGGCTTGCGGGTCGGTGGTCTGGATGATGGCGCCGAGCTTCACCGCCAGGTCGATGAAGGCATGCACGTGCGGTGCGCGCTCGCTTTCGTAGCTGTCGAGCAGGCCCTCGTCGGCGCGGCCGGTGTGGATGGCGGCCAGCTTCCAGGCCAGGTTGGCCACGTCGCGGATGCCGGCGCACATGCCCTGGCCCAGGAAGGGCGGCGTCTGGTGCGCGGCGTCGCCGGCCAGCAGCAGCGGGCCGCGGCGCCAGCCCTGCGCGATCACCGAATGGAAGGTGTAGATCACCGCGCGCTCGATGGTCGCCTGCTCCGGCCGCAGCCAGCGCGACACCAACTGCGAGATGCGCTCGGGCTTCACCATTTCGGCCGGGTCGTCGCCGGGCATCAGCATGATCTCCCAGCGCCGGCGGTCGCCGGTGACGTTGCAGTAGGTCATCGGCCGCGCCGGGTCACAGTGCTGCACGGTGTAGGCCGGCAGGCTGCCCACCGGCTGCTTCAGCCGCACGTCGAACACCAGCCAGGGCTGGTGCAGGCCCAGGTCGAGCATTGGGCTGCCCAGCAGCCGCCGCACCAGCGAACGCGCGCCGTCGCAGCCCACCACCCAGCGCGCGCGCCAGGCCTGCACGGTATTGCCGTCCAGGTCGGCGACCTGCAGCAGCGCGCCGCCTGCGGGCAGCGGCTGCACTTCAGTGACCTCTTGGCGCGTGCGCAGCTGCACCGAGGCAAAGCGCTGCAGCCCGCGGCGCAGCACCGCCTCCAGCTCGGGCTGGTGGAAGTAATGGTTGCTGGCGCAACCGTGCGGTCCGCGCTCGGCCGTGCCGCCGCGGATCATCAGCGTCTCGCCGGCGGCGTTGACGAAGTGCATGCCCTTCAGGCCCGGCCGCGAGATCGCCTCCACCTCGGCGCGCAGGCCGGCGGTCTCGAACACGCGCATCACCTCGCCGTCGAAATGGATGGCGCGCGGCAGCGGGTAGATGTCGGCCTCGCGCTCGAAGATCGCCACGCGTAAGCCGGCCTGGCCGAGCAGGTTGCCCAGCGTCACGCCGGCCGGGCCGGCGCCGATGACCGCGACGTCGACTTCGTTCATGCCCCGTAGCCCATCAGCCGCTCCATGTCGGCGCGCCATTCGGCCCGGCTGCGGAAGCGCGGCCGGCTGCGCGCCAGCGCCTCGGCCTGGGCCATCACCTCGGCGTCGGGCCGGTCGATGTCGATCGGCTCGCGCAGCGGCTGCTCGCAATACCAGGGCGTGTCCAGGAAGACCTCCAGCCGGTTGCCCTCCGGGTCGCGGAAGTAGATCGAGATGGCGTTGCCGTGCGTGGCGGTGATCAGGTCGCTGACGTCGGGCTCGGCCACCACGCCGTCGCGCACCGCGCGCAGCACGGTCAGGTCGGGCACGCGCAGCGAGATCTGGTTGATGAGGTTGAAGCCCGGGCCCTCGGGCCGGCCCGAGGCCAGCACGATCTGGTGGTGCTCGCCAGGGTCGCGGCTCAGGAACACCAGCTGCACTGTGCCGAGCAGCCCGCGGTCGGTCTCGAAGAAGCCCATCGGGCCCTTGTAGAAGCGCGCCATGCGCTCGATGTCGCGCACGTAAAAGCCCAGGTGGCTGAACACCAGCGCGTCGCGCCGGGCAAGGGGATGAGGCATGGGCGGCTCCAGGCTGATAAAGCACACGAAGAATTTCATCACCATGACGACTATCAATCAGTGTTTTCTCGCATTTTGATAATTAACAAGTTTTCTGAGAATGCAGCCATCCTGCCGCTGGCCCGCCGCGGCCCGCTCCCACCCCCCTCGGAGACCGCCCATGCCCACCCGCCCCCTTACATTCGGCCGCCGCACGGCCCTGGTTTCGGCCCTGGCCTTGAGCGCTGCGTTGCTGGCCGCCCCGGCGCTGGCGCAGGACTACCCGAACAAGCCGATCCGCATCATTGCCCCGTTCCCCACCGGCACCGGCCCCGATGCCAACACCCGCGAGATCGCTGCCGAGCTGAGCAAGGTGCTGGGCCAGCCCGTGGTGGTGGAGAACAAGCCCGGCGCGTCCAACATGATCGGCATGGCCGCCGGCGCCGCCGCGCCGCCCGACGGCTACACGCTGGTGATGGGCTCCACCACGTCGATGTCGGTGGTGCCGCACCTGTACAACAAGGTGCCCTACAAGGCCGACAAGGACTTCGTGCCGATCAGCGTGGTGGGCCTGCTGAACACCTCGCTCACCGCGAACGCCGGCATCAAGGAGCAAAGCGCCAAGGAGCTGATCGCGCGGCTGAAGGCCAACCCCGACGCGCTGGTGGCCGCCACTTCGGGCGTGGGCAGCTATTCGCACCTGGCCGGCGAGTGGTTCGCCGCCGGCGCCGGCGTGAAGATGCGCTTCATTCCGTATGCCACCACCAGCCCCTACACGGACCTGGTGGGCGGCGAGCAGGTGCAGCTGATGTTCGACGCACTGCCTGCCGCCATCGGCAACGTCAAGGCCGGCAAGCTGAAGGTGCTGGCACTGACCGGCAAGACGCGGCACCCCAAGTTCCCCGACGTGCCCACCTTCGCCGAACTGGGCCTGGTGAACTACAGCCCCACCGCCTGGATCGGCCTGTTTGCGCCGGCCGGCACGCCCAAGCCCATCGTCGACAAGCTGGCCGATGCGATGCAGAAGGCCGCCACGCAGAACCCGGCGCTGATCGAGAAATGGCAGTCCTACGGTGGCGAGCTGAAGGCGATGACGCCGGAGGCCTTTGCCGCCTTCCTGAAGGAAGACAACGCGCTGTGGGGCCAGGCCATCGCCAAGACGGGCATCAAGCTGGATTGATTGCGAGAACTACCCCATGAAACTGTTGAGCTTTGAACACGCGGGCCAGGCCAGCTTCGGCGCCGTGGTCGACGGCGGCATCGTCGACCTGAAGCGCGCTCTAGGCGGGCGCTATGCCGGCCTGCGCCAGCTGATCGCCGCCGATGCCTTCGGCGAGGCCGCCGCCGCGCTGCAGGGCCGCAAGCCGGACCATGCGCTGGACGCGGTGACGCTGCTGCCGGTGATCTCCGACCCGGACAAGATCGTCTGTGTGGGGCTGAACTACGGCGAGCACGTGCGCGAGACCGGCCGCACCATCACCGAAAGCCCGGTGCTGTTCTTGCGCGTGCCCGATTCGCAGGTGGGCCACGGCCAGCCGATCCTGCGCCCGCGCGAATCGCAGCGGCTGGACTACGAAGGCGAGATCGCGGTGGTCATCGGCCGCGGCGGGCGGCGCATTGCCGAGGCCGATGCCTGGTCGCACATCTGCGGCTACAGCTGCTACAACGACGGCAGCGTGCGCGACTGGCAACTGGCCACCTCGCAGTGGACGCCGGGCAAGAACTTCTATCGCACGGGCGGCTTCGGGCCGTGGATGGTCACCGCGGATCAGATCGCGCCCGACCAGCGCATGTCGCTGGTGACGCGGCTGAACGGCCAGGAGATGCAGCGCGCCACCACCGACATGATGATCCACAGCATCCCGCGGCAGATCGCCTACATCTCCAGCTTCGTGCCGCTGAAGCCGGGCGACGTGATCGTCACCGGCACACCGGGCGGCGTGGGCAACAAGCGCAACCCGCCGGTGTTCATGAAGCCGGGCGACGTGGTCGAGGTGGAGGTGGACGCGATCGGCGTGCTGCGCAACACCATCGCCGACGATTGAGCGTGGACGACATGCACCCGGCGCTGCAGGCCGAGCGCGCCCGCGCCGCCGCCCTGGTGGCGCCCGACGCCGATGCGCTGGCCGCGCTGCTGCACCCCGAGCTGCGCTACGTGCATGCCACCGGCATCCGCCACGACCGCGACGGCTACCTGCGCACGCTGCAGACCGGCCTGCGCTTCCTGGAAGTGACGCTGACGCCCGAGCAGATCCTCGACCTGGCCGAGGGCGCGGCGCTGTCGGGGCGCCTCTTCATGCGGCTGCAGCGCGACGGCGAAGTGATCGAGGCGCGCTCCTGGGTCAGCGCGCTGTGGCTGCGCGGTGCGGAGGGCTGGCGGCTGCGGCTGTTCCAGTCGACCAGGGAGGCCGCATGAGCGGCGCCTAAGCTTGCCGAGGTAGGACGGTCCAGCCGTCGACCTGAGACGGCCGTGCCGGCTTCAGCCGACTTGCCGAAGGCGGCCCGCCGTTCCGTGCAGGTGCCCCAGGCACCAGGCCGTGGCAAAGCGCTGCAGTTCGGCGCCGTCGAAATGCGCCGCGCTCAGCACCTCGTCGGCGAAGGCCTCGAACTCCTCGCGCTCGGCCTGCTGCTCGTCGCGCAGCGCCGCGTCGGCATCGGCCAGGCAGGTGTCCTCGGCATCGAAGAGGGCGCGCACCTGCGCCTTGAAGGCCTCGATGGCCGGGTCCAGTGGCTGCGCCTCGGCCAGGCTTGCGCAGCAGGCCTGCAAAGCCCGCAGCTGCGCATCGACCTGCGCATGCCCGGTCGTCGGCAGCGGGGTGTCGGCGGTCGGCATCGGTGGCTAGAAGCCCAGCGACTCGACCAGCATCAGCAGGTCGACGAAAGGCGCCGCATCCAGCCTGTCGGCCAGCGCGGCCTTGTCCAGGCCCTCGCATTCGAAGTTCGTCAGCCGCACCTCCAGCCCCAGCTCGGTGATCTCCAGCGGCGACAGGTAGCCGATGCCGCACACGTGCGCCACGCATTGCCGCTCGGCCTCGCTCAAGTCCAGCCCGTGGTGCTGGCGCAGCGCCAGGTAGCGCTCGGCGGTGCGGTTGAGGATGCCGCTGATCTCCATCGTGTGGCGGCCGCTTTCGGTCAGCCGGGCCAGCGGCGGGCCGAAGAACACCGGCGTCTTGCCGACGCGGCGCGTCACCGCCTCCGGCGTCAGCGCCGGTGCCACCCAGCTCGGGTCGCCACGCTCGGGCAGCGGGGCAGTGCGTTCGTCGTCGGCCATGGGGCAGGTCTCAATGCGTGATCGGATGCTGCTTCTCGTGCGACGCATCGGCCATGCCGCGCGGCAGCTGCGGCGGCGGCTCGGGCTGCAGCGGCTTGAAGCCGCGGCTCGTCTCGCCGTGCTGCACGTTGTGCGGGTTGTGGCATTCGGTGCAGGTGAACCAGCGCTTCTTGCCGGTGCTGGTGAAGTCGCCGATGCGCTTGCCGTGGATGCCGTCGCGCCAGTCGCGCAGCTTGTCGCCGTGGCACTTGCCGCACAGCTGCTGCGGCTGGTCCATGCTGATCGGGTTGCCGAAATGGTCGCTGAACTTGTTGCGCTGCGTGGTGTGGTGGCAGTCCAGGCACCAGATGGCGCCGCGGCCGTGCTGGAAGTCCTTCAGCTCCGGCACCAGCGCCTCCATCGTCGGGATCGGCACCGGCTTGTGGCTCGTCGGGAAGCCCTTCGGATAGGTGCCGTTGTGGCAGGCGGTGCCGCAGGCGGCCAGCTGCGTCAGCTTCTCGGTGCGCGGCTTGACCACCGCCTGGCCTTCCGGCAGGTCCAGGTTGGGCATCTTGCCCATCGGCACGGTGCCGTCGTAGGGGTCGCCGTACCACAGCGCCGCGCCGGTGGTGGGAGAGCACTTGACGTTCGGCAGCCCGGGCGACAGCTCGCGCTGCGTCACTTCGGTGGCGCCCTGGCGGCTTTCGAAGCAGACCACCTCCTTGGCTTCGGCCGGGGCAGCGGCCGTGGCCTCGGCGGCCTTGTCCTGCGCCACCACCGACAGCCAGACGGCGGCACTGGCAGCCAGCACCGCGGCGGGAATCAGCAAGCGTTTCATGGTCTCACTCCGCGCCCACGGCGGCGGGCTGCCCGCCGAAGCGGACCTCGCCCAGCAGGATGCCGATGGCGCCCTTGAGCAGGATCGTCAGGATGAAGAAGCCGAAGGCCCAGATGCCCAGCACCATCATCCATTCGAAGATCGTCGGGTGGTATTCGGTGACCTCACCGATCGGCGAGGGGATGAAGCCGGGCACGATCAGGCCCATGCCCTTCTCGATCCAGATGCCGGCGAAAGCCATCGCGCACACCCACGGCAGCTTGTTCATGTCGTGGCGTACCGCGGGGATCAGCAGCAGCACGAAGGCCGCCACCATCAGCACCACCGCGCTCCAGAACCACGGCACCAGCGCGGTCAGGCCGTGCAGCCCGAACATCAGGTAGTACAGCCCGTTGGCATGCTCGGTGCGGGCATAGAACTCGACGACGATCTCCGACAGCGTCAGGAACAGCGCGATGCCCAGACACCAGGTGACGATGGTCGTCAGCAGCTGGATGGCGCTGTCGTCGATCCAGAAGCGCGTGGTGCGGCGGATGACCAGGAAGGCGATGATGATCAGCGCCGGGCCCGCCGCGAAGGCGGTGGCGATGAAGCGGATCGGCATCATGCTGTGGAACCACATCGGGCGCGACGGGTTGGTGGCCAGCAGGAAGGCCGTCACCGTGTGGATCGACAGCGCCCAGACGATGGACACGTAGACCAGCGCCATGAACAGCTTCTTGTTCACCGGCTTGCCGCTGTACTTGGAGTACAGGTACCAGAAGCCGACCACCGCGTTCAGCAGCAGGTAGCCGTTGAGCACCAGCACGTCCCAGCCGAGCATCGAGCTGAAGCTGTAGATGCCCCAGGGCGGGATCATGTGCCACAGCCGGTCGGGCCGGCCCATGTGGGCGAAGACGAAGACCATCACCATGATCACGGCCGAGATGGCCAGCATCTCGCCCAGCACGGTGACCTTGTGCATGCCCTCGTGGTGGTACACGTAGGCCGGGAAGACGATGGTCACCGCCCCGGCGGCCACGCCCACCAGGAACACCAGGTTGGCCAGGTACAGGCCGTCGTGGATCTGGCTGGTCATGCCGGTGACGATCAGGCCTTCGGTGTTCTGCAGCCAGAACACGTAGAGCATGCCCAGGATCAGCAGCGACAGCGCGCCCATCCAGGCATAGAAGCGCGGGCCGCCCTTGAGCACGTAGCGCGCGTAGTCGGAGACGAAGCGCATCAGCATCGCGTCCCCCTTCAGTCGTAGAAGTAGAAGAACTTCGGGAAGGTGTTCAGCTCCACCTTCAGCCGGAAGACGTTCTTGCGCGCCAGCACCTTGCTGACCTCGCTCTCGGGGTCGAGCAGGTTGCCGAACTTGCGCGCGCCCACCGGGCAGACCTCGACACAGGCCGGGTAGCGGCCGTGGCGCGTGCGCTGCAGGCACCAGTGGCACTTCTCGACCACGCCGCGCATGCGCGGCCGGTTGCCCAGGTAGTGCGTCACCGGGTTCATGTCCTTCTTGGGCAGGACCGGCGTCGTCAGGTTGAAGCGCCGCGCCCAGTAGGGGCAGGCGTTCATGCACATCTTGCAGCCGATGCACCAGTTGTAGTCGATGACCACCGGGCCGTCGGCCTCGCGGTAGGTGGTGCGCACCGGGCAGACCTTGACGCAGGGCGGCTTTTCGCACTGCATGCAGGCGATCGGCATGTAGGTGGCGTCCTTCTCGGGCACCGTCTCGGGTGTGTACTGGTACTGCCCTTCCAGCTGCACGCCGGCCGGCGTGTAGGCGTTGCCGCCCACCTGAATGCCCAGGCCTTCGGGGTAGCCCTGGTTCATGCGTGCCTCGGTGAACTCGCCGCGTTCCATGCGCAGCACCTGGATCCACTCGATGCGCTCGCCGGGCCGCTCGCCACGCGACTGGTTGTTCTCGGCCACGCAGGCATGCACGCAGCGCCGGCAGCCGATGCACTTGCGGATGTTCAGCGCATAGCCCATCAGCACGCCGGGCTGCGGGCCGCTGATGTCCACCGACACCTTCTTGTCGTACTCGGCCGAATAGCGCTTCTCCAGCCGCAGGCGCGCTTCCTGGCGCTCCTGCTCGGTCATCAGCCGGTAGTTCTTCTGGAAGGTCTCGGCCCATTCCACCGCCGCCTTGGCGTCGTTGGAGGCCGTCATCAGCATCGCGGTGCCCATCAGCGACGACACGCTCAGCATGCCGCCGGTGCGCAGGAAGCCGCGGCGCGTGGTGCCTCGGGGGGCGAGGGGCTCGCTCAAGGTGTTCCTCCGGTGCCCGCAAGGCGCGCCGGTCGCGCGACCGCGAGCAGGGTTGTTCGGGTGTCATGCTGCGCCGCAGCGCCGGCCGTGGCTTTGAGAAAGGTCAAGAGCTGCCGGATTGGCGGGCCGGGTGCTGATCCAGCGCAAGCCGCAGCGGCCTCCTAGAATTTGCCGACGCCTTCCTTCACCCGCGGCCCGGCCGCCACCGCTTGCTCCATCTCGACAACGCCGAGAACCGCCGCATCGGCATCGGCCTGGTCACGCTGACGACCCTTTGCTTCGCCGTGCTGGACACCAGCGCCAAGTGGCTGGTGCTGGCGTTGCCGGTGATGCAGGTGGTCTGGCTGCGCTTCGTCTTCCACGTGCTCATCGCCTCGGCGCTGCTGGCGCCGCGCTACGGCTGGGAACTGCTGCGCGTGCGCAACCGGAAGCTGCAGGCACTGCGCGCGGCGATGATGGCGGCGATGACGGGCCTGAACTTCTGGGCCCTGCAGTACCTGCAACTGGCCGAGACCGGCGCCATCCAGTTCTCGGTGCCGCTGCTCATTGCGCTGTTCAGCGCCGCCTTCCTGGGCGAGAAGCTGGACGCGCGGCGCTGGGCGGCCATCGTGGCCGGCTTCGCCGGCGTGCTGCTGATCATCCGGCCGGGCAGCGCGGCCTTCCATCCCGCCATCCTGCTGTCGGTGCTGAACGCGCTGCTCTATGCCGCCTTCAACATGCTGACGCGGCGCCTGGTGGCCACCGAATCGGCCGCCTCGCTGCAGCTGATGTCGGCCGCCGGCGCGGCGCTGCTGCTGGCACCCTGGGCGCTGGCGGTCTGGCAGATGCCGGCCAGCCTGGGCCAGTGGGGGCTGCTGGCGCTGTGCGGGCTGTGCGGCGGGGTGGGCCACTTCATGGTGGCGCAGGCGCACCGCTATGCGTCGGCGGCCACGCTCGGGCCCTTCCTGTACCAGCAGATCATCTACATGACCTTGCTTGGCTGGTGGGTCTTCGACCAGGTGCCCAGCCTGCTGGTCATCGGCGGCGCCGCCGTGGTGGTGCTCAGCGGCCTGTACCTTCTCTGGCTGGAAATGAAGGGGCGATGATGCGCAACACGATGAGCGCCTGGCTGGCCGCCGGGCTGTGGGTGCTGG
>JAFLDH010000057.1 GCA_017302505.1 Burkholderiales bacterium | reverse complement strand
CGCGGGCTGGGCGCGCAGCCGCTGGCCGGCTGGCTGCCGGTGTCGGGCACCTACCGCTTCGGCGAAGGCAGCGGCCTGTCGATGCGGCCGCGTTTCTTGGGGCCGGCGGATGATGGCCGCGCCGAGCTGGCTGCGGCGCCGCTGGCGCAACTGGATGCCAAGGCCTGCCCACCGGCCTTGCTGGCCTGGGGCGGGCGCGACTTTCCGCACCTGGCGCGCCAGTCCGAGGAGATGGCGGCGGCGCTGCAGGAGGCCGGCGTGCCGGTGCAGCGCCTGGTGCTGGACGGATGCGATCACTTCCAGGCGAGTCTCGCCTGCGGCGATGCCGACGGCCCGTGGGTGGGGCCGGCGGTGGACTGGATGCGGCAACAGGGCGCAGCGCGCCCATCACCTTCAACAGGAGAAGTGCAATGAAGCTCATGGCAACCCGTCGGCGCAGCGTCGTCGCCAGCATCGCCGCCGCGGCGCTGGCCTGGGGCAGCGGCCTGGCCTACGCGCAGGCCGACAAGCCCTTGCGCATCGGCTTCTCGATGGCGCGCACCGGCATGCTGGCCAATGCCACGCCCTCGCAGCTGAACACCTACGAGCTGTGGCGCGAGCAGGTCAATGCGCGCGGCGGCATGGACGTGGGCGGCACCAAGCGCAAGGTGGAATTCGTCATCTACGACGACCAGAGCAAGCCCGAGCAGGCGGTGCGCATCTACGAGAAGCTGATCACCGACGACAAGGTCGATCTGCTGCTGGCGCCGTGGGGCACGCCCTTCCACATCGCCATCGCGCCGGTGCTGGAGAAGTACAAGTTCCCGGTGGTCGGCAACACCGCCGCGTCGGTGGCGCTGCGCCAGGTGAAGCCGGGCTACATCTGGTTCACCACCTCGGCCATCCCCGACCGCATCGGCACCGAGCTGACGGCGATGCTGAAGCAGCAGAACGTCAAGTCGGTGGCGGTGCTGTCGAACGTGCTGCCCTTCACCAAGGAGATCAAGAACTTCGTCGAGCCAGAGCTGAAGAAGGCCGGCATCGACATCAAGGTCTCCACCGAGTACCCGCCGGACATCAAGGACATGACCGCCGCGCTGACGCAGGTCAAGCAGGCCAATGTCGACGCGGTGCTGGCGCTGGCCTACCCGGGCGATTCGGTGCTGTACGCCAAGCAGGCCAAGGAACTGGGGCTGAACAACCCCTTCCAGTTCGTCGCCATCGGGCCCAGCGACGCCTTCTTCCCGAAGGCCGTGGGCGCGGCCTCGGCCGACGGCGTGGTGACCATCGCGCACTGGTCGCCGCGGCCGGAATGGAAAGGCTCGCAGGCCTTCTACGACAGCTACGTGAAGAAGTTCGGCGAAGACCCGGACTACCTGAACTCGGCGCTGGCCTGGATGTCGCTGGAGATCCTGGAGACGGCAGTGGCCAAGAACGGCCTAGACAAGGAGAAGATCCGCGCCACCATCGCCAGCGACACCTTCGAGACCATCAATGGCAAGGTCAAGTTCGAGGGCGTGCAGAACGTCGTCACGCCCACCGCCTTCGTGCAGTACCAGAAGGGCAAGCTGCAGATCGTCTGGCCGGCCAGCATCGCCACCGGCAAGTTCGAGCCGAAGAAGGGCTGGTAAGGAAGTGCGGGAAAGCCGGTGATCGACACGCTGCTGTCCGGCCAGCTGCTGTTCTCGGCGCTGGTCACCGGCTCGCTGTATGCGCTGGTGGCGCTGGGCCTGAACCTGGTCTACGGCACCATGCGCATGCTCAACGTCGCGCATGGCGATCTGGTGATGCTGGGCGCCTACGGCGCGTTCTGGGCCTTCTCGCTGGCCGGCGTGTCGCCGCTGCTGGCCGCGCCGCTGGTGGCCGCGGCCGGCGCGGCCGTCGGCATCGGGCTGTACCGCGGGCTGTTCCGCGGCATGCTGGCCAAGGTGACGCCGTCCACCGCCGGCAAGCTGGAGGGCAACTCGCTGCTGCTGTTCTTCGGTCTGTCGATCCTAATGCAGAACATCGTGGCGCTGGCCTTCACGCCGAACAACCGCGCCTATGCCTACCTGGGCGAGGTCTACCGCATCGGCAACGTGTCGATGACGGCCAACCGGCTGCTGGTGCTGTGCGTGGCCGGCGGCGTGTGCGTGGCGGTGGCGCTGTTCCTGTCGCGGCACGTGGCCGGGCTGGCGATGCGCGCGGTGATCGAGCGGCGCGAGGCCGCCAGCATCGTCGGCGTCGACGTCGACCGCGTGCAGCGCCTGAGCTTCGCGGTGGGCTTCGGCACCGCCGCGCTGGCCGGCGTGCTGATGTCGATGCTGGAGCAGTTCTCGCCCTTCTCGGGCTTCCCTTTCACCATCGCCGGCTTCATCGTCATCATCCTCGGCGGCCTGGGCAACGTCACCGGCGGGCTGCTGGCGGCGCTGCTGCTGGGCGTGATCGAGACCTACGGCGTGGCGCTGACTTCGGCCAACCTGCGCTCGGTGCTGCTGTACGGCAGCTTCGTCGTCGCGCTGCTGGTCTTTCCGAACGGGCTGCTGGCGCGCCGGCTGGTGACGCGCTGACATGGCACGCCCCGGTGCGTTGTGGGTGGGCCTGGCGCTGGCCGGCGTGGCGGCGGTGGCCTTGCTGCCGCTGCTGGGCAACGAATACCTGGTCGGCACCGGGCTGACGGTGCTGATGTGGCTGGCGCTGACGCCCAGCTGGTGCGTGCTGTCGCGGCTGACCGGCTATGTCTCGCTGGGCCACGTGGTGTTCTACGGCCTGGGCGCGTACCTGGTGGTCACCACCTGGCAGCAGTGGCCGCTGTGGCTGGCCATTCCGGCGGCCGGGCTCTTGGCCGCGGCCTTCGCCGGGCTGGTCGGCGGGCCGGCGCTGCGGGTGCGCGGGCCGTACTTCGTGATCCTGACCTTCGGCCTGGCCGAGCTGGTCAAGTTCAGCATCATGGCCGCCGAATCGGCGATGGGCATGGCCGCGCGCATCCTGTTCGGCGCGCCCGACCTGCTGGCGGTGTACTGGATGATGGCCGCGCTGGCGCTGGCTTCGCTGCTATTGCTGGCCTGGGTGTCGGGCAGCCGCTTCGGCCACGGCCTGCGCTCGCTGCGCGAGAACGAGGAGGCCGCCGAGACCCTGGGCGTGCCGGTCACCCGCTACAAGCTGATCGCCTTCGTGCTGTCGGCCGCCATCCCCGGCATGGTGGGTGCGGTGATGGCGCTGCGCTCCACCTACTTCGTCGTCGGCCAGGTCTTCGACCCGATGGTCTCGGTCACCGTCATCGCGATGGCGCTGCTGGGCGGTGGCGACGGCGTGCGCGGCCCGATCCTGGGCGTGCTGTTCCTGGCGCTGCTGTCCGAACTGCTTTGGGCGCAGGCGCCGCTGCTGTACATGATCCTGCTGGGCGCGATCCTGGTGGTCTTCGTGCTGCTGCTGCCTGACGGCCTGATTGGCCTGCTGCAGCGCTGGCGGCGGAAAGGGACCGCGTCATGAGCGTGCTGCTCGAAGTCCAGTCCTTGAGCAAGAAGTTCGGCGGGCTGACGGCACTGTCGGACGTGAGCTTCCAGGTGCCGGCCGGGGCCATCGTCGGCGTCATGGGCGCCAACGGCGCCGGCAAGACCACGCTGTTCAGCCTGATCGCCGGCAACGCCCGGCCGAGCAGCGGCGACATCCGCTTCGAGGGCCGCTCGATCGTGGGCCTGAGCGCCGACCGGGTGTGCCGGCTGGGCGTGGCCCGCACCTTCCAGATCGTCAAGCCCTTTCCGGCGATGACGGTGCGCGAGAACCTGCGCACCGCGGCGATGTTCGGCCATGCGCAGCAGCGCAGCCGCGAGGCGGCCGACGCGGCCACGCAGTCGGTGCTGCACGAGGTGGGCCTGGCCGCCGATGCCGAGCGCCCGGCCTCGGCGCTGACGCTGTCGGGCCAGAAGCGGCTGGAGATCGCCCGCGCGGTGGCCACCGGCGGCCGGCTGCTGATGCTGGACGAGGTGATGGCCGGCCTGACGCCCACCGAAGTGGCACAGATGTTGGACACGGTGCGCCAGCTGCATGCCAAGCGCGGGCTGACGCTGCTGGTCATCGAGCATGTGATGCGTGCGCTGATGGAGTTGTGCGAGCGCATCGTCGTGCTGCACCACGGCCAGTTGATCGCCGAGGGCACGCCGGCCGAGATCGGCGCGCATGCGCAGGTGCATGCGGTGTACTTCGGGGGGCCGGCATGACGGCCAGCGCGCTGCTCGAGGTCGAAGGCGTGGTCGGCGGCTACGAAGGCACGCAGGTGCTGCACGGCCTGAGCCTGCGGGTGGGTGCCGGCGGCGTGACCGCACTGCTCGGCGGCAACGGCGCCGGCAAGACCACGCTGATGAAGACGCTGGCCGGCCTGCTGCCGGTGCGCCAGGGCCGCATCCGCTTCCAGGGCGAGGACATCACCGAGCGGCCGTCGAACGAGCGCGTGCATGCCGGTCTGGTGCTGGTGCCAGAAGGCCGCATGGTCTTCCCCAGCCTGACGGTGCGCGAGAACCTGCGCCTGGGCGCCATCAACCCGCGGGCGCGGCCGCACTGGCAGAAGAGCCTGGACCATGTGTTCCATGTGTTCCCGCGGCTGCTGGAGCGCGAGTCGCAGGCTGCCGTCACGCTGTCGGGTGGCGAGCAGCAGATGCTGGCCATCGGCCGCGGTCTGATGGCGCAGCCGCGGCTGATGCTGCTGGACGAGCCCACGCTGGGCCTGTCGCCGCTGATGTCGCGGCAGATCTTCGAGCTGGTGCAGCGTCTGGTGGCCGACGGCCTGACGCTGCTGCTGGCCGAGCAGGACGTGTTCCAGTCGCTGAACGCGGCCGGCCGCGCCTATGTGATCGAGAACGGGCGCGTGACCGCCGAAGGGCCGGCCCGCGCGATCGCGGACGATCCGCGCATCAAGCAGGCCTACCTGGGCCTTTGAGACCGCCATGGACGACACACCCTACCTGGTGCCCGGAACGCCCCGCCTGGCCTGCAGCCTGGCCGGCGCCGGGCCCTTCGTTCTGTTCATGCACGGCATCGGCGGCAACCGCACCAACTGGCGCGCCAACCTGCCGGCCTTTGCGCCGCACTTTGCCTGCGCCGCCTGGGACGCGCGCGGCTACGGCGCCAGCGACGACTACGACGGCGAACTGGCCTTCGACGACTTCGTCGCCGATGTGCTGCGCGTACTCGACCATTTCGGCGTCGGCCGCGCGCACCTGGTGGGCCTGTCGATGGGCGGGCGCATCGCGATGCGCGCCGCGCTGCTTCACCCAATGCGCGTGGCCACGCTGACGCTGCTGGACACGCACGAGGGCTTCGAAGCCTTCACGCCCGAACAGCGGCGCGATTTCGTCGAGAGCCGGCGCGCGCCGCTGCTGGCCGGCAAGGAGCCGGCCGACATCGCCGAGCCGGTGGCGCGCTCGCTGGTCAGCCCGAACGCCCGGCCCGAGCACCTGCAGCAGCTGATCGACAGCATCACCGCGCTGCACAAGCTCAGCTACATCAAGTCGCTGCAGGCCACGGTGGCGCAGGTCAACCTGGGCGACATTTCGCAGATCACCGCGCCGGCGCACTTCGTCGTCGGCGGCGAGGACCGGCTGACGCCGGTGGCCATGCACCACGAGATGGCCGCCAAGCTGGGCGGCGCGCCGGTCAGCGTGCTGCCGGGGGCCGGGCACCTGAGCAACATCGAGGATGCGGCAGGCTTCAATGCCGCAGCGCTGCAATGGCTGTTGCCGCGCGCCGGGGCGGCCGATCGGCCAGCACGGTGGCCGCTGTGATCAACTGGAAGGGCAGGCGATGAGCCAGATGGATTCGGTGGACGGTGCGGGGGCCGTGCGGGTGGAGCGTGACGTCGTCTATGGGCAGGGCGCCGTGGGCCACGGCACGGCGCGGCAGGCGACGCGACCGCTGTGCATGGACGTGTACCTGCCCGCAGCCGCGGCCCCGGCTGCGGGCCGCCCGGCACTGGTGCTGGCGCATGGCGGCGCATTCCACCGTGGCGCGAAGGACAGGGACGAGTTCGAGCAGGAAGGCTCGCGCAACACGCCGGTGCACGAATACTGCGAGCGCTTTGCCGCCCGCGGCTACGCCTGTTTCTCGGTCGGCTACCGGCTGACGCAGGAACTGGCCGCGCCGCAGCGGCACCCGATCAAGCGCAACCGCGACCGCATCGAGCGTGACCGCATCGACTATGTGCGCCAGCTGCTGGGCTTGCCACCGGCCGGCCAGGACGAACTGCTGCATGGGGCCGAGGCGGCCTATGCCGACATGGCCGCGGCCTGCCGGCACATCCTGGGCCACGCGGCGCATTGGGGCGTCGACGTGCAGCGCATGGCTGTAGGCGGTTTTTCGGCCGGGGGCTTTGCCGCCGCCTATGCCGCGCTGGCGCTGGGGGTACCGGCCGCGGCGGTGGTCTGCCTATCGGCCGGCATGGACGCCGAGGATGCCGAGTACTACGTGCACGGTGCGCGCGGCATGCCACCGGTGCTGCTGTTCACCGGTGAGCACGACTTGCCGTCCATCCCGCCGCGCAGCAGGGCGCTGGCCGACGCCGCGGTCCGGGCCGGGCTGGGCATGCGCCACTACCTGGTGCTGGGCAAGCCGCATTTCTACGACCGCGAATCGCCGGTGCAACTGCAGCAGGCCACGCTGGGCGGCGGCGAGGCCTGCAGCACCGTGGAACAGGCCATCGAGGCCTTCCTGGCCGGGGCACTGGTGCCGCCAGCGGTGGACGTGCAGGACCTGGACGGTTTTGCGCAGGCCTGGTGCCGGCACGACATCGACACGCTGATGTCCTACATGACGGAGGACTGCGTGTTCCACACCTCCACCGGCACGGAGTCCAGCGGCAGCCGCCACGTCGGGCGCGAGGCGGTGCGTGCCGCCTTCCAGCAGGCCTGGGCCGACATCCCCGACGCGCAGTGGACCCGGGCGCGCCACTTCGTCAACGGGCGCCGTGGGGTGTCGGAGTGGACCTTCGTCGGCACCCGGGCCAGCGATGGGCAACGCGTCGAGGTGGACGGCTGCGACCTGTTCAGCTTCCAGGGCAACAAGATCCGGGTGAAGGATTCCTGGCGAAAGCTGCGGGTGGTGCAGCTTCCGCCCAAAGCCTGAGGCGCGATCCACCGCGCCTGCATTCGCGCCAGACGGCGCTACAGCGTCTCGCTGGCGTCGAAATCCAGTTCGACGCGCGCCCCGTTCGGGTCGTGGCTGAACAGCTGCCAGGTGCCGGCGCCTTTCTGCTGGCGCAGCTCGTAGGTCCAGCCGCGCGCATCGAAGCGGGCCTTCATCTCCTTCAGCCCGCGGGCGCTGAAGGCCATGTGGTCGATGACGCCGGTGCGCGTGGCCGGCATCGGCCGGTCCCAGTAGATGTGCAGCACCGCCTGTTCGCCGCCGGCATAGAGCCAGGCGCCCGGGAAGCCCAAGTCGGGCCGCCAGCCTTCGTTCAGGCCCAGCAGGCCGCAGTAGTAGTCCAGCGTCTTCACCCGGTCTTCGGCGGTGATGGTGAAGTGGTTCATGCCATGGATCATCGCGGAGCTCCTCGTTCAGGCCAGCAGTATCAACGCAGTGGTTCTGCGCCGCGACGCCCACAGCGTGGGTCGGCAGCCGACCCGCCCACGCGCCGGGCGGCCCGGCCGGCGCTGGGGGCATGTCGTGTCAACATACACGCATGAGCATCTCCAACGCCTTCTTCGTGTCCGATGCGGACGGCACGCATGTCACCACCTACGCCTGGACCGATGTGGCCGGCACTCCAGCCGGTGTCGTGCAGATCGCCCATGGCCTGGCCGAGCACGGTGCGCGCTATGGGCGGTTTGCCAGGGTGCTGAACGCGGCCGGTTTCCTGGTGCACGCGGTCGATCATCGCGGGCACGGGCGCACGGCCAGGGGACGGCTGGGGGACTTCGGCCCTGCCGGCTTTGGTGGCTTGGTCGCCGACGTGGCCCAGTTCGGTGCGGCGCTGCGCGGGCAGCACAGCGGGCTGCCGCTGTTCCTGTTCGGACATTCGATGGGTTCTTTCGCCGCACAGGCGGCCATGCTCGATCACGCATCCACCTGGTCGGGCGTGGTCCTGTCGGGTTCGACTGCGCTCGACATGCTGGCCGCCGGCATGGCCAACGCACCCGCCGATGCGCCGAAGGGGCTCGCAGCGTTCAATGCCGGTTTCGAGCACCGTACGGGGTACGAGTGGTTGTCCCGCGACGCGGCCGAGGTCGATGCCTATGTGGCCGACCCCTGGTGCGGATGGGAGGTACCGGACAACGTGATCCCGTCGCTGTTTGCGCCCGCGGCCCGGCTGGCTGATCCAGCGGCGCTGGCAGGCATTCCCGGCACTCTGCCGATCCTGATCGCCTCCGGCGATGCCGACCCGCTGGCGGCCGGTGGTGCGCTGCTGCAGGTGCTGGGCCAGCGCTACCGAGACGCCGGCGTGGCCGATGTCACCGTCAAGCTGTACGCGGCCGGTCGCCACGAGATCCTGAACGAGACCAACCGCGACGAGGTCAGCGCCGACATCATCGCCTGGCTTCGCGCCCACTCGGCCTAGGCGGTGCTTCGTGTGCGGCGCCCAGTCGGGCGCCTGCGCAGCGATGACGCCTGGAATCGGCGCGGTATTCGCCGCATCGAGGCAGTGCGAAACCACGCACATTGCTGTTTAAGGCGGCCTGTTCCGCAGCTTCCCGGTGGCCATGCGCAGCCACGGACCGATCGACATGAAATGCCAACTACACGCTGCGGGCATTGTCAGCCTGGCCTTCGCGGCCGTCCTCTTGTCGGGCTGCAACGAGCAGGCCAGCACATCGCGATGGATCCTCGAACCGTCGGACGCGCCGAACGTTCAGCGTGGCAGCATCCAGCAGGTGGGTTTGCTGCTTGACGCGGCGGACGAAAGTGCCGTTCACACGATCCAGGTCGCCGTGTCCGACTCGGCCGTGGCAGAGGTCTATCCGGCAACCTGCACGCTGGCCTCGGTTTCCGAGCAGTCCAGGCGATGCCTGCTGACCCTGCACGGCAAGAACGTGGGCGCCACCACGCTTTCCGTATTGGGCGACAACCTGCCGTCCCTGCGCATTCCGGTCACGGTCGGCAGCGCCACGAACTATGGCAAGTTGGCCGTCGAAGCCAAGCCTGGGGCCTTCGCAACCACATCGACAACGATCAAGGTGCTGAGCACGGGGTCTGCACCTTACGCGGTGTCGCTGAAGGCGCGTGTGCTCGGCAGTTCGGGCCTGGGCGTCGACGAAGGCGTGGTCATTCGCTTCACCGGCCCGGTCGGCGTTTCATTCAATCCCTCGCAATGCGCCGTCACCTCGCGCGCCCCCGAATGCGAAACCGTGGCATCGTTGCCGCAAGCGGTGCCTTCCACCCTGTTCGTATCGGCCAGCGGAGCGCAGTACCAGGGCTATGAGACCGTGGCCGTCGACATCGCACCACAGTCCGGTGCCCCCAATGGCACCATCAGCCTCAGTACCCAGGCCGGCAACGGCGTGCCCAACGGCATGAGGGCCCCGCTGTTCGTCAACTGGACGCAGCCTGCGACGGCGGACACGCTGAGCATCACCTTGACGCTGCAGGGCACGGGCATCTCGTTCTACAGCTACGCCGCCGGCAACAACACCGCGCCGACGCTCAGCCCAACCCAGACCTGCCAGCTGAAGTACGCAGGCCCGGGCCAAAGCACCAATGTCCTGAACTGCGGCTTGGGCCTCGTGGGCGCGGCCGATACCGGCCAGGTCACTGCCACGGCCACGGTCACCTCTACCGCGGGCCAGTCGTATTCGGTGGGCTCGCTCGTGCTGGGAGCCATCGCCCCGGCCGCGGCGGTACGCACCGTGACCTTCAATAACAGCTCGAGCGAGACGGTGTTCGTCGGCATCACTGGCGGCGCCGCCAATGCCTATCTGAACGCAAGCACGCCGGCCATTCCGCCCGGGCAGGTCACGGCCAACCTAAAGGCCGGTGCCGCGTCCCAGTGCGGCCCGTCCAATCCACAAGCCGCCTGCCCCGTGGGCACCACCTGCATGCAAGGAGGCGCGGCGCCCAGCAGCAACATCGGCAACACGCCCTTCTACTGCTACTACGACGCACCGACACCCTCCAAGGGCTATGCCGTGGCGCCGAACGCCTCGACCTCGATCAACGTCTCGGGCTCGAGCATCTCGCCCAACGGCGTGATCTGGTCCGGCAACTTCTACCCGCGCAGTGGTTGCGACCCGAGCACCGGGCAGTGCGAGAACGCCACGTGCGTCGGCGCGGCCGGTGGCCTGGCCTGCGGGCCGGGCACCGGCCCGTCACCGGGTATCAATACCTTGGCGGAACTGACCTTTCAGGCGCCGTCGCAGCCTGACTTCTACGACGTGTCCATCATCAATGGCGCCAACTTCGCCACCCAGTTCGGCCCTGTCAGCCCAGGCCCGTCCAGCACCAATGCGTACAGCTGCGGTACGGCCGGCAGCAGCACGGCGCAGAACGGTGGGTATGGCAACCCGGCCGCCTTCGGGCTGCCCGCGGCAAGCTGGACCATGGCCCCCAGCCCCCAATCCTTCCCGCCTGGGGCGTCCATCAATGGCGATGCCTCGTCCTACTACCGGGTCGTGATCGTCCCGTCCTCGGGTTCGCCGACCGCATGCACCCAGCAGGCGAACTGCACCGACCCGGTCTACAACACCTGCGGCTACCCGATGTCCGGCATCGTCCAGGGCGGCTTTGCGTTCAGCACCCGCCAATGCGGGCGGCCTGTGGCCTGGGCCACGGCCAATGCGATCTGGGGCGCCAACTCGAGCCCGAGCAACCTGGCACCGTTTGGCTTCGGCAACAGCTGGCCCAATGGCTTGTCAGGTGCCGCTGCCGGCACGGTGAGCGTCAGCGACCTGCAGCTGTGCATCAACCAGACCTACAGCGCCTACATTGCCAACGGCACGGCGGCCAGCCCGGTGCAACCGGTCGTGCTGGCCTGTGGTGGCGCGATGTGGGGCGCTACCCAGGCTGGGCTGCCAATCGGCAGCCCCGCCGGCAATGTCGGCCTCGGCATCACCACACCCACGCAGCCGGTGATCACTGCCAACAGCCAGTGGCTCGACTACGTGTTGCCCACGATCCAGTGGCTGAAGCAGGCCTGCCCCACCTGCTACACCTACCCGTTCGACGACATGTCCTCCACGTTCACCTGCACCAACACCACGTCGGCCAGTGCCACCGACTACAGCGTCGGCTTCTCGGACTTGAAGTAGGCGCGGGCGCGCCCCTCCAGGGACCCCGACGCGTCCCGAGGACACGCGGGTCGGTGTCGCGACCATCGGCCGCATGCCGTGCGGACTGTCGGCTTCGTCAGCCTAGCCTGCGCAGCAGCCGCACATGCATCGGGCGGGTGAAGTGCGCGCCATCGGCGCGTTGGTGCGGCAGGTACAGCGCGCGCACGCGTTCGATCATCGCAGCGTCGATGCCGTGGTCGGCAAACGTCGGGCGCATCATGCGTTGCTCGAACTCGTCGAAGCTGGCGAAGCGCACGGGCGTCTCGAAGCGCTGCTCGGCTGCGGCCTGCCAATGGCCGGACGCCAGCGCGCTGTCCAGCGCAGCCTGTGCCGCAGCGCGCACCACGCCTTCGTCGTTGAAGGGGCGGATCAGCTCGTTCAGCGCACCGGCATAGACCGGCTCGGACACGTACAGCCAGCCGCCGGGCCGCAGCACGCGGGCCAACTCGGCAAGCGCCTGGTCCATCAAGGGCATCGGCACATGGTGCAGCGACTTCAGCATCAGCGCGCCATCGAAGGATGCGTCGCCGAAGGGGATGGCCTGGGCGCCGGCGGTCTCGAAGTGCAGCCGCTCGGCCGGGTTCAGCCGGTTCTTGGCCATCTGCCGTTCGTCCACCTCGATACCGAACACCTCGGCGGTGGGGAAGCGGCCGAGCAGTTCGCGTGCCAATTGAGCAGCGCCGCAGCCGGCCTCGATGAGGCGCGCACCCTGCAGCGGCACCAGGGTCTGCAGCAGATCGAGTTCGTTCGTGAGGCGCAGCGGGTTCATGGCCCGCATGTTCGCACGGCGGGTCACGGGCGCAGTCTGCGCCGCATGGGCGCGTGACCGGCGCTGGCTACGTGCGCAGGTCGAGCAGTGTGCCTGTGCGCTCGTTCGCGGCGCGGAAGGCCGCCAGGTTGGCCAGGAACGCGTGCTTCGCGACCAGCTGGTCGACGAGATCGCGCTCCAGCGCGGCGCCGGGCATGGCGGCCTGCTCGGCCTGGACCGTGACACCGCCGCCGGCGGCCGGCGTCTGCCGCACCTGCTGGCGGCGGAAGCCTTCGGTGCTGGCATTGGCAATGTTGTGCGCCGAGCTCTGCAGCCCGGCCAGCGCTGCCTGCATGCCGCTGAGGGCGATGCGCGAGGTGCTATCCATGCCGCGCATTGTGCGGCGGCGTTGGCCGCTGCCCGGCCCGCATGCCGGTTGCTCGGTGCGCTCGGCGTCGAATCGTTCACGCCCGGGAGCGCCGGGCCTGGTGCCCGCGTGCGCTCCGTCTGCCAAAACCCACCGCGACCTGAGCAGCCGCTACGGGCGAGGGCTCGACACGCTTTCGCGCCAGTAGATCCTGGCGGCCTGTACGGGGTCCAGGCCGCGATAGCGCTGGGCCTCGATCAGCTCCCCGGCCTTGTGCAGCGTCGAATCGGTCGAACTCGTGTGCTTGATGGGATCGCGCGAATGCGTCAGTTGCAGATGCTCCAGTTCTGCCGCGCACCGCGCAAGCCAGATCTCTGCTTTCATTCCGGAAGTCCTCGCGTAAGCCAATTCCCTGAGTGTCTTGCGGAAACCCTCCAGGAGCATCCCGCAATCGCGGGGCCGGAGCTGTTGCAGTTGTTAGTGACCATCGAGGCGACCTGAGTTCCCCGCATCCGCAGGGCGGGGTTTCACTGTGTGCAACCAGGGCCCGCCGTCGCGCCCTGGACGCAGAAGACGCTAGCGGTGGCGCCCGGGCAGATCGCCTTGCACCACGTGCCACGCGTCTTCGACCCAATCGCAAAGCACCTGCCGGGTCTCGCGCGGGTCGATGATGTCGAGCACGCCGAACTTCTCGGCCGTGCGGAACGGCGAGGTCATGTCCAGGTAGTGCGCCTCCAGCTCGGCGCGCTTGGCCGCCGGGTCGGGCGCGGCCTCGATCTCGGCCGCTTCGCGGCCTGCGGCGGTCCTGTGGCCAACGGGCTCAGTGGGTACCGGCCACAATGGATTCATTCCCACTGCCCAAAGGCCATCGACATGCTGAAGTTCTATTACTCGCTCGCGCCCAATCCGATGAAGGTGGCCTTGATGCTGGAAGAGCTCGGGCTGCCGTACGAGGCCATCCCGGTGGACACACGGCGAGGGGAGCAGCATGCCCCGGCCTTCACCGCGCTGAACCCCAACGCCAAAGTGCCAGTAATCGTCGATGGAGCGAGCACGGTGTTCGACAGCAATGCTATCCTGCTCTATCTGGCCGACAAGACTGGGCAGTTTCTCGGCGATCCGCAGGACCGTGGGCCGATGCTGTCCTGGTTGATGTTCGTGGCGTCGGGCATCGGGCCCTTCACCGGCCAATGCGTGCACTTCAAGCACTACGCACCCGAACCCAACCCCTATGCGATCAACCGCTACGAATTCGAAGCGTGGCGGCACTGGAAGATTCTCGACGCGCACCTGTCCCAGCGCACATGGATGCAAGGTGAGCGCTACACGCTGCTGGACATGGCCGTGTGGGGATGGGCGCGCGCCGTGCCCTTCGCGCTGGGTGCCGAGGCGTGGCAGCAGCTCCCGCAGGTGAAGCGCCTGCTCGATGCCGTGAGCGAGCGGCCCGCGGCGCAGCGGGCAGCGGCCCTGAAGGACCGGCATGCCTTCAAGACGGAGATGGACGACGAAGCGCGGCGCGCGATGTTCCCGCAGAACGAACGGCTGAAGTCCTGAGGCGCTGTGACCGAACCGCCTTCCTCGCCGTCGATCCGCAGCCCTGACCTTGCGTCAGCGGCGTCACGCTCGCTGTGGCAGGAACTGGGCGACGCCATACGCGGCACCAATGCCGACTACACCAAGGTGCCATTGCGGCGTGCCGTGCTGCTGCTGGCGGTACCGATGGTGCTGGAGCTCGTGCTCGAATCGACCTTCGCTGTCGTCGACATCTGGTTCGTTGCCAAGCTCGGCCCGTCGGCGGTGGCCACGGTCGGGCTGACCGAGACCTTCCTGTTCCTGCTGTACGCCATTGCCATCGGCCTGGCCATGGCGGTGACCGCAGTCGTTGCACGGCGCGTCGGTGAGGGCGACCGTGCGGCGGCGGCCGTCAGCGCGGCGCAGGCGATCTGGATCGCGGTGCTGGCTTCGCTGCCCTTTGCGGTGGCCGGCATCGTCTGGGCGCGCGAGCTCTTGCAGCTGATGGGCGCCGATGCGTGGACGCTGACCCACGGCGTACGCTACATGCAGTGGATGCTGGGCAGCAACGTGGTCATCATGCTGCTGTTCGTCTGCAACGCGATCTTCCGCGGTGCCGGCGACGCTGCGGTGGCCATGCGCGTGCTGTGGGTGGCCAACGGGCTGAACATTGTGCTCGACCCGATCCTGATCTTTGGGCTCGGGCCGATCCCCGCGTTGGGTGTCGAGGGCGCCGCGATCGCCACCGTCATCGGCCGCGGCGTGGGCGTGGTAATGCAGCTTTGGATCCTGCTGCGCGGCAGCCGACACATTCGTGTCGCTACGCCGCAGCTTGCGCTCGATGCGGCCGCGGCCTTGAACATCGTTCGCACTTCCCTCGGTGGCATCGGCCAGATGATCGTCGCCATGACAGCGTGGATCTTCCTGATGCGCATCCTGGCGGCCATCGGCAGCGAGGCCGTGGCCGGGGCCACCATCGCCATGCGGCTGATGATGTTCACGCTGATGCCGGCCTGGGGTATGTCCAACGCCGCGGCCACGCTGGTCGGGCAGAACCTCGGTGCTGGCGAGCCCGGCCGGGCCGAGGCTTCGGTGTGGCGCATCGGCTGGTACAACATGGTGTTCACCGTGGCGGTATCGGTGCTGTTCTTCCTGTTCCCGCGCGAGCTGATCGGGCTCTTCACCGACCAGCCGGCCGTCGTGGACACGGGGGCCGAGTGGCTGCGCATCCTGTCGTACTCGTACTTCGTGTACGGCTGGTGGATGGTCGCCGTGCAGGCCTTCAACGGTGCCGGCGACACCGTCACGCCCACGAAGATCAACCTCGTGTTCTTCTGGCTGATCCAGATCCCGCTGGCCATGCTTCTGGCGCTGGGCCTCGACTGGCAGGCCTCCGGTGTCTTCTGGGCGGTGTTCGTGTCCGAGACCGCCGTCGGTCTGTTCACGCTGTGGTTGTTCACCCGCGGTGGCTGGAAGCAGGCGCGTGTTTGAGCCAGACGCGCCCGCAAGCGGGGAGCCGCCCCGCGCCAGGGCGGCCTCACGCCTTCCCGGCATTGCCTATCATGCCTGGCCGCTGCCCAGCGATGCCGTTGGCGCCACCTCCTCAGGCTTCACGACCCGCCGGCACGTGGCCTCACGAACCACCTCAGGCTGATGACCCCAAGAACCCGCCGCGTGCTTCAGGCCGTCCTGTACGAGGTGTTCGCCATCGCGTTCGTGGGGCCCGTTCTGGGGCTCGTTTTCGACGAGCCGCAAAGTTCGACGCTCCTGCTCGCCATCGTCCTGTCGAGCATCGCGTTGTGCTGGAACTATCTGTTCAACGCGCTTTTCGAGCGGTGGGAGTCCCGCCAGAAGGTCAAGGGTCGAAGCCTGGCCAGGCGGCTCGCGCATGGCGCCGGATTCGAAGGAGGCCTCACGCTGATCCTCGTGCCCGTCATGGCGTTCTGGCTGAACACCTCCTTCGCCGTGGCCTTCCTGGCAAATCTTGGCCTGCTGGCGTTCTTCTTCGTCTACGCCATCGCCTTCACCTGGGCGTTCGATCGGGTGTTCGGCTTGCCGCAGTCTGCGCTCAGCGCGCGCTGAGTTTCGCGCGGCAGCAAGTCTTTCCTAACGGCAGTTGCAGCCGTCACGCCCGCAGCGTCTGGAATCTGCGGTCGCCCGACGGACTGGCCCGCGCGCTCCTTCCGACTTGTGCGCTCCATGGCTTCTATAGGGCCGTGCAGCGCGCCAACGCCCGTGGCACGAGCAGTGGCAGAGCACAAGCCGGCGAGATCGTCGGCCTCAAGCACCCTCGGCAAAGTGCGCGTGGATCTCACGGGCGACGATTTCCCCCCGGGTGATGACGGGCACATGGCCCGCATTCTCCAGAACCACCAGCTTGGCCCCGGGAATCTGCGCGGCCACCTTCCTAGGCCGCTGCGAAGTCGCCGTGCGCGTGTTCGCCGAGCCGCGCCTTGGGGCTCGGCTGCACTGTCCGAACGGCCTTGCGGCCGCCCGAGCAGTCAGAACATCAGGCGCACGCCGATTTCGGTGCCGAAGGAACTGAGGCCCGGGCTCGGCGTGACGGCGCTCGGGGCGACGTAGAAGGTGGTGCCGCCCGAGTTGCTGAGCGTGGAGACCGTGGCGTAGAGGGCCGTTCGCATCGACAGGTTGTAGACGGCGCCCAGCGCGAACTGCTGCGCGCGGTTGCCGCTGAGTGCGGGCAGGCCGCCCTGGCTGACGCCGCCGTAGCTGAACCTGAAGCTCCACACGCCGACCGGCAGCGCGTAGCCGAGGTACCAGTTCTGCTGATCGGCCCTGACGCCGGCGGGTACGTCGACGGTGATCTGGCCGTAGTACGCCGAGACCTTGCCGTAGGCGCCCAGGTTCCAGGCGCCGGCCACGTTCCACTGCGTCATGGCCAGCGTGTCGGCAGTGTCGACGCCAGTGCGGCCGTAGGCGGCCGCGATGTCGAAGGGGCCTGCGGCATAGCCGATGCGCCCGCCTGCGTACTTGTTCAGCGGTGCGCCTTCGCCGGCCGCCACCATCAGCTGCCCGTACAGGCCCGGGCCGAACTGACCGCCCGGCAGGATGTAGCCGACCGTGTTGTTCGCGTGGACCAGGGTCCCGACGGTGCCGTCCGCGCCGGCCAGCGAGCGCAGGTCAGCGCCGAGGAACAGGTTGCCGGCAGAGCCCACGCCGATGGTGCCGAAGGGGTCGAAGGCGGTGAGGCTCCAGTAGGTGGGGGTGTAGTCGCGGCCCAGGCGCAGCTCGCCCCAGCGGTTGGACAGGCTGAGCGTCGAGCGCAGGTTGAAGGCAAAGGCTTCGCCGCGACCGTTGCCGGAGGCCTGAGCACCGGCGCCGGTGTCCGGGTCGATGGCGCCTTCGAGCCAGAAGCTGGCCGCCAGGCCGCCGCCCAGGTCTTCGACGCCGCGCACGCCCAGGCGGCTGGTGGCCATGCCGTTCGGCGCCAGCTGCGTGCTGGATTCGTTGCTGCCGAAGCTGTCGTTGTCCACATAGCGCACGCCCAGGTCCACCACGCCGAACAGCGTCACCGACGATCGCGCGACGGCGTCCGTCGACAGCGCGACCAGCGAGGCAAGGGCGACGGCGGGCGTTCTCATGCGGCAGGCTCCGGGGGCGACCGGCGCCTGATCCGGGATCGGCTGCGGAAGTTCCGCGATCAGCGTCCGGACGCCGGGCCCGGTGCGCGCTGCAGCGCCCGTTGGGCCTGTTCGCAATGCTGCTTCACCACGGCCATGCCGTAGTCGTTGCCGTTGGGTGTGCGCACAACGGTGTGCACGTGGAAGCGCTGCGGCGTCGGGTTGCCCAGGAACACGCCGGCGTGGTGGTCGAACT
Source organism: Burkholderiales bacterium (assembly GCA_017302505.1). GTDB lineage: Bacteria > Pseudomonadota > Gammaproteobacteria > Burkholderiales > Burkholderiaceae_C > Rubrivivax. The sequence continues at coordinate 2,912 of JAFLDH010000057.1, read as the reverse complement.
CGATCAGCAACACCGGGCCCTGGATGCGGTAGTAGAACGGGTCGTCCTCGCCCAGGCCCCCGATCCAGCAGAAGTGCGTTTCGCCCAGGTGGTGTTCGAAGTCCTGCAGCCGCGCGGCACGCGGGCCTTCGGGCAGGTAGGCCAGGTAGGCGGCCACCAGGTCCATCAGCTGCCGGCGCTGCCGCGCGTCGAAGCGCGCGACGCAGGGCCCTTCATGGGGAATCACGCGGTTGTCCTGGTAGGCGCCGGCCAGGTTCAGTTCGTCGGCAAAGGCCACGCGGCCGGGCGGCATCGCCGGGTCGCGTTTCTGTGCATACAGCTGCGCCTCGCGCTGCAGCGGCTTCGGCAGGTGGAGCATCAGTTCCAGCGCCAGTCGTTCTTCGGCCTCGAACTCGCGCACGCCGGCAAAGGGCCCGGCGTCGATATGGTGCGGCTCGGCGCCGAAGAACACCGGCGTGGCCACCATCTGCCCCTGGCGGAACAGCACGTTCAGGCACACATGGTGGCCGTAGAAGTTGAAGCCCCAGGGCTCGGTGGCAGATGGATCGCCGAACAGGTTGAGGTTGTAGCTGTACTCGTTCATCACCCGCGGCGCATTCACCAGCTCGCCGAGGAAGTGGTTGATGCGCATCAGGTTGCGCACGCGCGCGAAGCCCGCGGCGCTGAGGCTGGCGCGCAGCAGCTCCAGCATCGGGCTGCGCAGCTCGGCGCCGACCTCGTCCATGCGCAGCCCGAAGCGCTGCACATAGATCTCCGGGTTCATCCAGGCCCGCCATTCGCGCGCGGCCAGCGGGTGCTGCAGGCTCTGCCGCTGCGCCGGTGTGCAAGCGGCCAGCAGGCGGCCGGCGGCATCGACCGCCGCGCGCAGCGGTGCGCCTTCGTCCTGCAGCCTGAACAGTTGCGGGCGGCAGCAGCCGTCGCAGCTGATGCCGTGAAAGTCCTCGTGCCGGTACTTGTGCAGCCAGCCTTCCAGCAGCGCCCGCACTGGCGGACGCTCCCAGGCATGCTCGGCATGGCTGTAGGCATCGCGCTCGCTGATGCCGGTCAGCCGCGGGTCACCGGGCGCACGCAGGTAATCGCGGAAGGAAGTGCTCATAGCAATCCGGGGTAGCTGCCGCCGTCCAGCTGCAGGTTCTGGCCGGAGATGAAACCCGCCTGGGCCGAGCACAGAAAGGCGCAGGCATCGCCGAACTCCTCGGGCCGGCCCATGCGCCGGGCGGCGATGGTCATCGCGATGCGCCGGCGCGCCTCGTCCAGGCCGATGCCTTCGCGCTGCATCATGCGTTCGGCCATCTGCTGCTGGCGCGGCGTGTCGATGCGCTCGGGCAGCAGGTTGTTGATCGTCACGTTGTCGGCCGCGGCCTCGAAGGACATCGCCTTGCAGAAGGCGGTGAGCCCGGTGCGTGCGGTGGTGGACAGCGCCATCGTCGCACGCGGGCTCTTCACCATTGCCGAGGTGATGTTGACGATGCGTCCGAAGTGCCGTGCGCGCATGCCCGGCAGCACCGCCCGCACCAAGAGCAGCGGCGCCAGCAGGTTGGCCTCCAGCGCGGCGATCCAGGCGGCATGGTCCCATTCGGCCAGCTCGCCGGGCGGCGGGCCGGCGTTGTTGTTCACCAGGATGTCCGGCTCCGGGCAGGCGGCCAGAAGCGCGTCGCGACCCGCGGCGGTGACCAGGTCGGCCACCACCGCATGGACGGTGACGCCGCCTGCGGACAGCTGCGCCCGTGCCCGTTCAAGCCGCTCCGGCTGGCGACCGTTGATCCAGACCTCGCAGCCCTCTCGCGCCAGTGCGGCAGCGCAGGCCAGGCCCAGCCCGCTGCTGGAGGCGCAGACCAGTGCGCGGCGTCCGGCAAGCCCCAGGTCCATGGTCGCGCCCTATTCCAGCGTCAGCCCGATGCTCTGGATCACCGCGGCCCACTTGGCGCGCTCGCCATCGAGGAACACGCCGAACTCCTGCGGCCCGCTGCCCAGCGATTCGCTGCCGGCGTTGCGCCGCGCGGCCACCACCTCGGGGTTCTTCGCCACCTGCGCACAGGCATCGGCCATGCGGCGCACGATCGGCTCGGGCGTGCCGGCCGGTGCGAACAGGCCGATCCACACCAGCGGCTCGAAGTTGGCGACGCCGGCTTCGGCAAAGGTGGGCACGTCGGGCATCAGCGGGTGGCGCTTCTTGCCGGAGATGGCCAGCGTGCGCAGCTTGCCGCTCTGCACATGGCCCATCAGCGGCAGCATGGCCTCGAAGATGGCCGGGTACTGGCCGCCCACCAGGTCGGTGAAGGGCGGTGTGGTGCTGTAGTGAATGAAGTTCGGCGTCACGCCCTCGATCGAGCCGAACCAGGCGCCGGTCAGGTGGCTGATCGAGCCCACGCCCAGCGTGCCCATCGCGGTGTACTTCGGGTCGCTCTTCATCAGCTTCACGTACTCGGCCACTGTCCTGGCCGGCACCGCGGCATTGATGGTCAGCGTGTAGGCCGTCACCGAGGCCAGGCACACGGGGGCCAGCTCGCGCTTGGGGTCGAACTTCAGTTTCGGGTACAGCGCAGACATCGTCGTCAGGCTCGGCGTGCCCACCAGGAAGGTGTAACCGTCGGGGGCGCTGCGGATCACCGATTCCACCGCGATGCGCGTGGCCGCGCCGGGCTTGTTCTCGACGATCACCTGCTGGCCCAGCAGGCCGCTGAACAGGCCGGCCATCTGGCGGATGTCCACGTCGGGCCCGGTGCCGGGTGGCGTGGGCACGACGAAGCGGATCGGCTTGGCCGGCCAGTCCTGCGCCCGGGCGGCGCTGCCGAGGGTCAATGCGGCGGCGGCCAGCGCCAGCAGCGCGGCGCGCCGTGCGCGGGGTTCATGGGCTCGAGGCTGTGGCATGGGCTGTGTCTCCTGTGGGTTGTGAGGGGTCCGCGGCGGGC
>JAFLDH010000056.1 GCA_017302505.1 Burkholderiales bacterium | reverse complement strand
CGCAATACCGCGCCGACGATGCGCCGGTGCTGCAGCCCGCGCCTCCGGCGCCGCCCGTTTCGCCGCCCCGCGCGCTGCCGGATCCGGTGCCCGGCTTTGCCCAGGCCTATGCACGGGCCGGCCGGCCGCGCGTGCTGCTGCTGTGGAACCGCGCGCTGGACGACGCGACACAGGAGCAAAGCGTCGACCGCCTGGTGATCCGCGACAGCGGCCACGGTGCACCGGGGCTGGGCGGCAGCTTCCAGCGCGAGACCACGGTCACGGCCGGGCGGCAGGTGCTGAAGAACGCGCCCCGGCGCAACGGCTGGAGCGAAGCACAGGCGGCGATGGTCCAGCGCAGCTTTGCCGACGCCATGGGCCGCGGCGGCGTGCAGTTCGTCGACCGCACACTGGTGCTGCGCACGACCGCTGCGAAGCACCACCGCGCCGGCGGCGATACCCAGCTGATCGAGACCGACGCGCTGCTGGCGCACAGCGATCTGCTGATGGAGGTGCTGCTGGTGGCCGACGACCAGGCCCCCATGGGCCAGGGCTTCGACGTGCGCGTGAAGCAGGTGCGCAGCGGCGCCGAATCGCTGTCGCTGTACGTGCGCGCGGCACCGCCGGCGTCGCCCGCCGAAGCCGGCCGCTGGGTGGCCGCGCGCGAGGGCTATGAGTTCCAGCTGCCACCCCCCGCACCGCCGCCCACGCCGCAGGAGGTGGGCGTGGCGCTGGCAGCCGAGGTGATGGCGGGACTGAGTACCCGGTTGCCTGCGCGTCCAGGAAAGTAAAGCTTCGGGACAAGGCTGATGAGGCGGACGTTGCCCCTCGTCACCTGGACGTAGCAATGATGGTGCGCGATTGCATTGCGATGCCCGCAAGCTGTGCGCCTGCGCGGATGGTGGCGCTTTACGCTACGCCGTCGTGCTTTCGCAAGGCATCCCTACAGTCCCCTTGCCACGGCCTCCCGCTGTCCAACAGAATCGGGATACCCGAACAGGCAATGAACCGCGGCATGGCCCAAGGCGACACCGAGTTGTTAGGTTTGACGGAGCTGGCGCGATCGAGGCTGGCCATATTGGCCATTGACGTCGTCGATTCCGTGCGCACCATGCAGCTTGCCGAGGACGAGGTGATCGCCATCTGGCGTAGCTTCGTCAAATGGGCGCGCGATCAGATCCTGCCGCGCTTTGGTGGGCGCATGGTCAAGAGCCTCGGCGACGGCATGCTGCTGACGTTCGACAACGCCAGGCAGGCGTTGGCTTGCGCCACAGAAATGCATAGGGAAATTGCTGCCTTGAACCATCGCGCAGCGGGGGGCGTTGCGCTCGAACTGCGAGCGGGCCTGCATTGCGCGGAGATCGTGGTCGACGACTTGGACGTCTACGGCACTTCAGTGAACCTGGTGTGCCGCTTGACGAGCCTGGCCGATCCTGGCGGCATCGTGGCCACGATAGAGGTCGTGGACCAGATCATCCCTGGGCTCCATGCCGAGGTGGAAGACCTGGGCGAGTGCTTCGTCAAGGGTCTGGCTGACCCCGTGCGCGCCTACAGGCTGAGTGCGGCAGGCGCGTCGTCATCGATTCGGAGCGGCGATGGCACCGGCCCGCAGCCGCCCGAGCGGGAACACCCCAGGCTGCCACGGCCTCGACTGGCTGTACTGACCCTCGAGGGCAGCAGCGAATCCAACACGCTGAGGAGCCTGGTGTCCGACGAACTGGCCACCGGCCTGGCCGCGCACAACACGATTGATGCCTTGTCGCGAATGTCGACCCGGCATGTGCAAGGTGCCGATACGGCTGACCTTCTCGCGCGCCTGAAGGCCCACTATGCGGTGGGGGGCAGCTGCCGTGCCGAGGGCGATCGCGTCACCCTGTTCCTCGAGCTGGTCTACGTCGCGGACCAGAGCGTGGTGTGGAGCCAGGCGCGCGTGCTGTCGATCCACGATGTGGTCGCCAGACCGGCAGATGTGTTCCGTGACGACTGCAACGCCATCATGGCGGCGATCGAGGCCCACGAGACGGGCAAGGTTCGCTCTCTGCCACTGGCATCATTGGAATCCTACGCATTGCTGCTGGGCGGCGTACGGCTGATGCACCGCTTGTCGCGAGGCGATTTCGATCGCGCACGGGCGGTGCTGGAAGCGCTGGTGGCGCGGCACCCCCGGCATCCCGATGGCTATGCCTGGCTGGCCAAATGGCACATCCTGCAGCTGCATCAAGGATGGTCCACGAACCCGCAGACCAGCGCGAGCATGGCGCGCGACATGGCCCGGCGCGCGCTGGACCACGACGACCAGTGCGGCGTGGCCATGGTGGTCTCCGGCATGGTCAAGACCTATAACGATCGCGACCTGAAGGCCGCGGCTGCGACGTATGAACGCGCCCTGGCGCATCATCCGAACGATGCACTGGCCTGGCTGTTGAAGGGCACCCTTCATGCCTTCCGAGGCGAGGGCGATCTGGCGGTGATGCATACGCGAAGAGCGCGCGAGCTGTCACCCTTGGACCCGATGGCCTATTACTATGATTCGCTCAGCGCCTCGGCCGAGGCTGCAGCCGGCCACTACGAAGAGGCCGTGGATCTGGCGCTACGTTCCTTGCGGGCCAACTCGATGCATGCTTCGACGCTGCGTATCCTGGCAATCAGCTATGCCATGCTGGACCGGCTGGACGAGGCGCGCCAGGTCACGCCGAAGATGCTGGCGTTGGAACCGGACTTCAACGTCGGGCGCTTCCTGGTCCGATCACCATCCGCAGACTACGCAATCGGCAAGAGTTTTGCCAATGCGCTGCTGCGCGCCGGCGTGCCAGCCTGAGTAGGCAGCCGGCACGACTCCATTCACTGACAGCGGGGAAAAATGGCCAGCAACACCGGCTTTACAGGCTTTACAGGCTTTACAGGGTTCACGGGCTTCACTGGGTTTACCGGGTTTACCGGCTTCACCGGCTTCAGCGGTGGGCCAGGCACTGGCGGCGGTCCGAACCCGTTGCTGGCCGACGCACTGACGCGCAGCCGTGAAGGGCATTTGGGGCGGGCGGTGCGTACCTCGGCCTTGGGCAGCGGTTTCGAGCCTTTCGATCCAGGTCTGATCCGGCGCTGGAGCGGCGTGGAAAACAGCCTGCCAACACCTAGCTCTCGCTGGATGGCGCGCGTCGGTCCGCTGGTGCGGGTCCAGTTGGGCGTGACGGACATGATGAGCGGTCTGACGGTGAAGTCCGACGAAGAGAAGTTGCCGATCAGCGTCAAGGTTGAGAAGGATTCGACAAGCTTCACGCTGGAGCGCCCCGCATTCGAGGTCTTCACGGCTCAGACACGCCGCGTGGAAAGTTGGGCTGCGCTGCGCGCGGAGCGGTCAACGGAAATCCTTGCACAGATCGGACCGCAGTTCCCGTTCTGGTCGTCAGTGCTGCACCTGAACCCGGAAATCGTGCCCTACACGGTAGAGCTGATGATGGTGATGCTTGAAGTAGCTTCGGTCGTAGTGCAGAAGGTCAAGTTCGCTGCCCCCGTGCCGCGCCCGTCGGAGTTTTCTGCCCGCATCCAGCCGATGATCGAGAACCCCGGCTTCTTTGCCTGGCCAAGCGGGCATGCGACACAAGCCTTCGCGATTGCCGAGATGCTGGCTTTGCTGACCATGCCGGCGAACGTGGGCAACACCGCGACCCACCCCTGGGTGCAAGCCTGGCGCCAGCTGTTTGCACAGGCAGACCGCATCGCCACCAACCGTGTGGTCGCGGGGCTGCACTTTCCGGTCGACAACGAAGCGGGCAGCGAACTGGGTATCTGGCTTGCCCAACAACTGGTGCGTGTCTGCACCGGCGTGCAGGTTCGAGGCCAGGTCACCCCCGAAAGCAACTTCGACCAGTACCGCTTCGAGGATCGCTTCAAAGACCGCTCCAATCCCAGCAGCCCGGAAGGACGGGCGCGCGACTTCAGCTACATCTGGCACGTGGAAAATCAGGCAAGCTACAAACGCGGCTACCAGGCGTCGGTGAAGGGCGAGTTGCCTCTGTACGAACTCGGCAAGAGTCTTGACGGCAGCGGAAAGTCGACCTCGCTGGGCTGGTTGTGGCGGATGGCGCGCGCTGAGTGGTTCGGCCTCGGCATCGAACCGGCGCAGCGCTGAGCAAGCAGCCATGGCAACCTGGCAGAAGGATGCGCGCGGCCTGCTGACAGGCGAGGACTGGAGCAATTGGCTGCGCCGAGACGACAAGTTCGTCGACCCCTATCTGGTATGGGCTGACATCAGTGGCCCCACTGGCTTTGCCGCGCCCGGCAATGCAAACGATAAGGAGGCCGCTCGCAGATGGCCCTTCATCATCGAACTGGCCAGCAAGGACATGGCAGCGCAGTGCCTGGCCGGTGCGCCGCAAAAGGACGTTCCGGTGATCTTCGGTGTACTGGACATTCCGGGCGTGTACAAGAGACAGGGCTCGACCGGGACGACCATCGCCGGCCAATACCTGACGGCACAGCTGCTGCCCTGCGACGTATTTCACCTGATGCGAAGTTGCGAAGTGAGGCGCGCGCAGTTGGGCCTGCCGCGCATTCGCAGCGTTGACAATCGCCCCGTGGCGCGACCCACCGGGCTAGCAAAGAGCACCCAACCGCGCGTGGTGGTCGGTGTCATCGACGACGGGTTTGGCTTTGCCCACGCTCGTCTTCTCGACAGAGAAGGCCTGCCTCGCGTGCGCTATCTCTGGGACCAGGACAACCGCCGGGAAGACATGGCTGATCCCGCCTTCGATTGGCGCATTCCCGAAAACCTTGGCTATGGCGCCGAACTGGTTCCCGCCGTACTCGATAAGTGGGCGGGACCGACGCAGCACGACCCGGCAGACCCATGGAAGGCCTATCGCAGACTGAACTATGGCCGCTATCGCCTCGACCCCGAGGCGCATTCGTCCGCACCGGAAGACGCCGACGGCCAGGCGCTGCCCATCGAATCGATGATCAGTGACAGCCATGGGCATTCAGTGGCCGACCTGGCGGCGGGCTACCCGCTGGCACGATTCAGCGAAGAGGGGCAATTGCCGGCAAGCAAATCACCAAGCCCACGCACCGCAAAGGAAGTCCGCGAGCTGTGGCGCAAGGCGTTGCAAGCGAACGAAGCAAAAGCGCTGAAAAGCCTCGACGCTGCCGACCAATGGCACCTGGTGCTGGTGCAGTTGCCTGTGCGCACGGTAGCCGATACATCCGGGGGCTCTCTCGCTGTGCATGTACTCGATGCCATGCATTACATCGCCGAGCGCGCCAGGGCCATCCCCTACGTTGGCGACGACGCCGCTGCAAATGGAAATCCGGACTACAGCAGCAACCCCGTGGTCATCAACATCAGCTACGGCGCGATGGGCGGCGGGCACGACGGCAGTTCGATCCTCGAGAAAGCCATTGAGGCGTTTGTCCAAGATGAGAAGCAGAGAAGATGGGTGGTGTTGGCCGCAGGCAATGCGCATACTGCATCGGCGCATGCCAGTGTCGAGCTTGGCGAGGACGGACCCAAAGCGTTTACATGGCTGTTGGGGCCGGACAATCCGCTTGAGTCCTATCTCGAAATCTGGTTGCCCGACCAGGACGTCGCCGAAGGTGAAGTCGCGGCGAAGACACTACGGCGCATCGGTGTCGAAGTATGGTCACCAGACCGACAGCATCTCGCAAGCGCCAACTGCGACGAGGTCTGGCAGTTGCGTGGCACCGATCCCGCCGGCAAGGCAAGCCCGCCACTCGCCGCGTTGATCTACTCGCGCCGCGTAGTGCAAAGCGAGCACGGCACGATGGTGTTGTTGGCCGTGGCGCCGACGCGACCGAACCCGACTCGCTCCGGCCCGCAGACCGTCGCCCCACACGGCGAGTGGACTGTGGCGGTGAATTGGGGCAGTGACGGCGCTGGCCGCCGTGCCACCGTTCACGCCTGGTGTGAGCGCGGCGATCTGCTGTTCGGTGTGTCGCGGCGCCAGCAAAGCCGGGTCTTCAGCGACGAGCCTCTGGGCGAATGGTCGGAGCATGCCCCCGAGGCGTTGAGTGCCTGGGGCCACGGTCGCCCCAGCGCCTGGAAGCTGCGTACAACCCCGGGCCTGCGCCCGCGGCCGACGCTGTCTTCGCTGGCCAGCGGCCCACCTGCGCGCAAGAACTTCGCGATGGCGGGCACTGCTCAGGGAGATGTGGGCAAAGGCGAGGTGGTAGTGGTGGCAGGCCATCGACTCAACGACGGCGAGGTGTCGGCGATCTCCAGCGGCGGGCCTTCCAGACTTGTAGGCATCGTGGGGGAGTGGGAACAGCTGGCCGCTCGCGGCACAACGCAGGCTGGATCGCCGGCGCAAGGCGCGGTGAATGCGGCGACCACGGCGCTGGCGCGTTCAGCCCCTGACGTCACCGCACCGAGCGACGTCTCGCCTGCAGTGCCTGGGCTGCGCGCCGCCGGGCTGCACTCAGCCGTTGAAGCGCGCATCTCGGGTACCAGTGCTGCCGCGGCGCTGGTGACCCGCAGCATCGCCAGCGTGCAGTACGCGTACACGGTGCTCGTCGATAAGTTAAAGCCGGACCAATGGGTCGCGGAGTTGGAGTGCGTACTTTTCGACCACTCGACAGAGCACTCGAAACCCGTCACGCGTCAGACCCCCGACAGCGCACGCCCCACGCTGACACCGCGCGCCGACGATGCGTTTCGCAATGGAAAGAGCCGATTGCGTTGAGCGGCGGCGATTCGTCCTTAGCCCCACGCCAACTCATTGAGCCATTGCCAGAGGCTTCGTCAGGGCTTGGGGGCAAGGTCACGGTACAGATACAACGGCAACAGCGGCAAGATGGTGCAGCCATCTACTTTCGATGATTCGCGAATCACGATGCCGATCAGTTGCCGACCAGTTGGTCCTGACCTGTCAAACACTGCGCCGCCACTGTCGCCTTCAAGTATCGATACAGGATTGATGGGGTCTTTGCATGTCCCGCCCTCTGGCTTCTCACCCAGGGTTACGGTCTCGATGACGTTTATCGTGCCGTTATCGGGAGGCCAGCCATTTTGTATTGGTAATGTCTTGTCGAGCTTGACGCACGCATTCGACCGGCTAGTGACATAGAGTTCAGTGGGAAGCTTCTTCAGGCCCACCTCCCGGTCCCACACTGGTTGACCACTTGCCTTGGGGGGAATGCCAGCGCAATGGGGCGTCGACTTGAGTCTGCAAACCGCGACATCCTTGACGCAATCGCCAGAGGGCAGAGGCGATTTGTCCTTGTCACACTCGACCCAATTCACTTTTGGGTCGGCGAACTTGCACGTCGCGATGCAAGCGTCTTCCTCGTCGTTCCACTTCACCACGACGTTGGACAGTTCGGCTTGTCCTTTGGGTGCGGGGGGCAGGCAGTGTGCTGCCGTCACGAAGGCATTACTGCCGATGGCCACGCCCAAGCAGGAAGTGAGGTGCGAGTTCACCAGATAGGTGTCCTCGCTGTAATTGGGGCTGGGGCATGGCTTGCCGTCTATCGATTTGGTGCTGATGCCACCGACCTTCGCCCGGAATCCTGCAAACCATGCATCGGGTGGTGCCGATGTACCCCATGCCCCGACACGGCTTGCCAGATCTGGTGAAAGGCTTGCAAGCATTGCGAAGCCTGCACCTGTCGCACGCGTCACGGCGAAGTCCCACACGCCTGTATCGCGTACAAGGGGTGTTAGTGGAACCGGCGTGACCAACACGCGGTTCTTCAGCGACTCGGCGCCTGGGACGCTTTTGCAAGCTTCGATCGAACTGCTCGCAATCAGCGGGCACTCCTGCATCGTCGTGGCAATCAGCGCCGCACAGGCTTGTGTCTCGGTCTTGAGCTCAGGCTTTGGTCCGGTCGCGGGCTCCAGGCGCTCGCCCGTCAATCGCATCAGATCGCGCTCAACGCCGCAGACCATCTTTTCGTCGGTGCGCTCCACACGCCACCCCGCTTGATTCCAGTACACGAGCGACGCGGCCGGCACTACCGTGGCAACGACAAGCCCCAACGGCGCGAGCCCGCGACGTGCGCGTTCAGTGTTCGACGACCGGAACTTTCGATTGAACATCGCGGTCCTTCAGCTTGCGACCCACATCAATGCCGCAGATCGTGTCCCATCGCATGGTGCAGCACCACAGCCCGAAGAGCGCTGAGACGCGCGGTACTGAGCGAGCCACAGCAGGCAGGCATGCGGGGACAGTATCGCTGAGTGCCTGCAGGCCTTCAAGCTGCGTGCAGCAGCGCTGCAGCGACCACTCGTCGCTTTGCTCCCGCAGCATGGCTGCCGACGAGTCTGGTGGCGGAGCGATCGGTGGGGAAGATGCCCATCGCATTTGTGCGCCGGAGTCGAGCCCCCGCATGTTTGGCGGCGACAGGGCGGTGCTGATAGTGCCGCCGCGGCGCCGGCAGGCAATGCATCAGGCGCGGACGCGCGTGCGCGGCGCAGCCCGTCTTGCCCACGGCATGCGCCTGCGCGTCGGTACGGTGCGGGTGTCAGCCCTTCGCACTCTGGGCTCAGACCTATGCGTAGCCCGGTACGAGCCGACACCGGGCAACAAATTCTGCGTGTGTACCGGCGGCGGCGTCAGTGCGCTGGAAAACGCTATCCGCGGCCGTGCCTGGCCCGAGCTGGGCGCGCAGGCCAACGTGTCGGAGATCCTGGACGACGGCGCGCCGGTCAACCTGAACGGCTGGTCTTGCTGATGGGCGCCGCTGCAGTCGCAACGCGGCAAGATGCCGGCGCTGATGATCCACGGCGCCGATGATCCTGGCGCCGCATTGACCGACGTCATACGCCTGGGCGTACAGGACGGCGACCCGCGCCCAGCGTGGCCCCAGCCGCTGCGCATGGCCTGACTGTCGCAAGACTGCATGCTTGAAGCGCACGCCAGCTGCGACCGCTGGGTGCCGTGGTGGACTCGGCGTGTGCTGGCGGAAACGCTGCTGCCCAAGCTGGCTATGACGCGTGGTAAGCCGGCAGGACGAGGCGCTTACACCTCAATCGCCGCCTGCGCCGCCGCCAGCCGCGCGATCGGCACGCGGAAGGGGCTGCAGCTGATGTAGTCCAGCCCCGCCCGGTGGAAGAAGGCGATCGAGGCCGGGTCGCCGCCGTGCTCGCCGCATACGCCGAGCTCGATGTCCGCGCGCACGGCGCGCCCCTTCTGCACCGCCATCTCGACCAGCAGGCCCACGCCCTTGGTGTCGATGCTGCGGAAGGGGTCGTGCTCGTACAGGCCCTTCTTCAGGTATTCGGGCAGGAATTTGCCGGCATCGTCGCGCGAGAAGCCCATCGTCATCTGCGTCAGGTCGTTGGTGCCGAAGCTGAAGAACTCGGCCTGCCGGCCGATGCTGTCGGCCACCAGCGCGGCGCGCGGGGTCTCGATCATCGTGCCCAGCAGGTAGTCCAGGCCCTCGCCGCGTTCGGCGAAGACCTGCGCCGCCACGCCGCGGATCACCGCGGCCTGGGCGTTGAACTCGCGCACCGTGCCCACCAGCGGCACCATGACCTCGCACTTGACCTGCACGCCCTGGGCCTTGATGTTCAGCCCGGCCTCGAAGATGGCACGGGCCTGCATCTCGGTGATCTCTGGGTAGGTGATGCCCAGTCGGCAGCCACGGTGGCCGAGCATCGGGTTGAACTCGGCCAGGTCGTCCACGCGCATGCGGATCTTGGCCAGCGACACGCCCATCTGCTGCGCCATCACCTTCTGCCCCGCCTCGTCGTGCGGCACGAACTCGTGCAGCGGCGGGTCGAGCAGGCGGATGGTCACCGGCAGGCCGTCCATCGCGCGGAACAGCCCTTCGAAGTCGCCGCGCTGCATCGGCAGCAGCTTGGCCAGCGCCTTGCGGCGGCCGGCCTCGTCGTCGGCCAGGATCATCTCGCGCACGGCGTTGATGCGCTCGCCCTCGAAGAACATGTGCTCGGTGCGCGTCAGGCCGATGCCGGTGGCGCCGAAGCGGCGCGCCACCTGGGCTTCTTCGGGCGTGTCGGCGTTGGTGCGCACCTCCAGCCGCTTGTGCTTGTCGGCCAGCGCCATCAGCTTGCCGAAGTCACCGCTCAGCTCGGCGTCCCGGGTGGCGATGCGGCCGGCGAAGACTTCGCCGGTGGAGCCGTTCAGCGAGATCCACTCGCCTTCGGCCCAGCTCTGGTCGCCGATGCGCAGGGTGCGCGCCTTCGGGTCCACATGCACCGCGCCGGCGCCCGACACGCAGCACTTGCCCATGCCACGCGCCACCACCGCGGCATGGCTGGTCATGCCGCCACGGGCGGTGAGGATGCCCTGGGCCACGCTCATGCCGCGCAGGTCCTCGGGGGAGGTTTCCTGGCGTACCAGGATCACCGTCTTGCCCTGCTTGGCCCAGGCGTCGGCCTCGTCGGCGTGGAAGACGATCTGCCCGCTGGCCGCGCCCGGGCTGGCCGGCAGGCCGCGCGCGATCACGCGGGCATCGGCCAGCGCCTGCGGGTCGAACACCGGGTGCAGCAGGTCGTTCAGCCGGTCGGGCGTCACGCGCTGCAGCGCCGTCTTCTCGTCGATCATGCCCTGCTGCAGCATCTCCATCGCGATGCGCACCATCGCCGCGCCGGTGCGCTTGCCGTTGCGCGTCTGCAGCATCCACAGCTTGCCTTCCTGGATCGTGAATTCCAGGTCCTGCATGTCGCGGAAGTGGTTCTCCAGCGTGGTCTCGGCCTTCAGCAGCTGGTGGTACAGATCGGGCATCAGCTCTTCCAGCGACGGGTACTTCGCGGCCCGTTCTTCCTCGCCCACCTGCGCCAGCTCGGCCCAGCGGCGCGAGCCCACCAGCGACACCTGCTGCGGCGTGCGGATGCCGGCCACCACGTCCTCGCCCTGCGCATTGACCAGGAACTCGCCGTTGAACAGGTCTTCGCCGGTGCCGGCATCGCGGGTGAAGGCCACGCCCGTGGCGCTGTGCTCGCCCAGGTTGCCGAAGACCATGGCCTGCACGTTGACGGCCGTGCCCCAGCTCTGCGGGATGTCGTTCAGCTCGCGGTAGACGCGGGCGCGATCGTTGTTCCAGCTCTCGAACACCGCCACCACCGCGCCCCACAGCTGCTCCCACGGGTCGGTGGGGAAGTCGCGGCCGATGCGCGCGCGGATCAGCGCCTTGAAGCGCGCCACCAGTTCCATCAGGTCATCGGTGTCGAGCTCGGTGTCGAGCTGCACGCCCTTCTTGTCCTTGAGCATCTCGATCACCAGCTCGAAGGGGTCGTGCTCCTCCTTCGACACGGGTTTGAGGCCCATCACCACGTCACCGTACATCTGCACGAAGCGGCGGTAGCTGTCCCAGGCAAAGCGCGGGTTGCCGGCCTTGGCGGCCAGGCCCAGCACCGCCTCGTCGTTGAGGCCCAGGTTCAGGATCGTGTCCATCATGCCGGGCATCGACGCCCGCGCACCCGAGCGCACGCTCAGCAGCAGCGGGTCGGCGGCATTGCCGAAGCGCTTGCCCATTTCCTGCTCGACGAAGGCGACGCCGGCGCGCACCTCGGCCTCGATCAGCTGCAGCGCAGCCTCCTTGCCCTGCTCGGTGAACACGGTGCAGGCCTCGGTGCTGATGGTGAAGCCCGACGGCACGGTGATGCCCAGCCGGCACATCTCGGCCAGGTTGGCGCCTTTGCCGCCCAGCAGGTTCTTCATGGCGGCGGTGCCATCGGTGCGCGAGCTGCCGAACAGGTAGACATAGCGAGGGGCGGTAATCATGGTGCGGTGCGGTGGCAGTGCGGACCGGCGCATGTTCGATCCAGCCGCTGCAGCCCGGCTTGATGCCGCGCAAACACTGTGCGGCGCCCTGGCCGAAGAATGCGGCGCACCGGGGCTTCACGAGGCATTGCCATGCTGCAGATCCGCATTCACGGGCGTGGCGGCCAGGGGGTGGTGTCGGCGGCCGAGATGCTGTCGATCGCCGCCTTCGAACAAGGCCGCCATGCGCAGGCCTTCCCCAGCTTCGGCTCGGAGCGCACCGGCGCGCCGGTGGTGGCCTTCTGCCGCATCGATGACCAGGACATCCGCCTGCGCGAGCCGATCCTGGCGCCCGATGTGCTGATCGTGCAGGACCCGACGCTGCTGCACCAGGTGGACGTGTTCCAGGGCCTGAAGCCGGACGGCTACGTGCTGATCAACAGCCGGCAGGGCTTCCATGCGCTGGGCCTGGCCGAGATCGAGCAGCGCTTTCGGCGCGAGCGCCTGGTCACCGTGCCGGCCACCGAGATGGCGCTCAAGCACCTGGGCCGGCCGCTGCCCAACGCGGTGCTGCTGGGCGGCTTTGCCGCGCTGTCGGGTCTGATCACGCTGGAAGCGGTGGCCCATGCGATCCGCGCCAAGTTCGGCGGCGCGGTGGCCGATGGCAACGTGGCGGCGGCGGGCGAGGCCTTCGCCTTCGTCAAGGCCGAGATGGAGGAACTGGCCCATGCTCAGGCAGATTGAAGGCTCCAAGGCGGTGGCCGAGGCGGTGGCGATGTGCCGCCCCGAAGTGATCTGCGCCTACCCGATCAGCCCTCAGACGCACATCGTCGAAGGCTTGGGCGAGCTGGTGAAGGACGGCACGCTGGCGCCCTGCGAGTTCGTCAACGTGGAAAGCGAGTTCGCGGCGATGAGCGTGGCCATCGGCGCCAGTGCCGCCGGCGCACGCAGCTACACCGCCACCGCCAGCCAGGGCCTGCTGTTCATGGCCGAGGCCGTCTACAACGCCAGCGGCCTGGGCCTGCCGATCGTCATGACCGTCGCCAACCGGGCCATCGGCGCGCCGATCAACATCTGGAACGACCACAGCGACAGCATGAGCCAGCGCGACTGCGGCTGGATCCAGCTCTTCGCCGCGCACAACCAGGAGGCGCTGGACCTGCACATCCAGGCCTTCAAGCTGGCCGAGGAGCTGAGCATGCCGGTGATGGTGTGCATGGACGGCTTCATCCTGACGCACGCCTACGAGCGCGTGGACATGCCCACGCAGGCGCAGGTCGACGCCTTCCTGCCGCCGTACGAGCCGCGCCAGGTGCTGGACGTGGCCGAGCCGGTGTCGATCGGCGCGATGGTCGGGCCCGAGGCCTTCATGGAGGTGCGCTACCTGGCGCATGCCAAGCAGTTGATGGCGCTGGAGCGCATCCCGCAGATCGCCGCCGAGTTCCAGCAGCACTTCGGCCGCAACACCGGCGGGCTGCTGCGCGGCTACCACCTGGCCGATGCCGAGACGGTGGTGGTGGCGCTGGGCTCGGTGCTCGGCACGTTGCGCGAGACGGTCGATGAACTGCGCCGCGAGGGCCAGCGCTTCGGCGTGCTCGGCATCAGCTCGTTCCGGCCCTTCCCTCTGGCCGCTGTGCGCGAGGCGCTGCAGGGTGCCAAGCGCGTGGTGGTGCTGGAGAAGAGCTTCTCGGTCGGCCTGGGCGGCGTGGTCAGCACCGACGTGCGGCTGGCGCTGTCGGGCCTGGCGTTGCAGGGCTACACCGTGGTCGCCGGGCTGGGCGGCAGGGCCATCACCCAGGCCTCGCTGCGCCGCGTGCTGCTGCAGGCGCAGGCCGGCGAGCTGCCGCCTCTGAGCTTCCTGGACCTGGACTGGCGCATCGTCAACCGCCAGCTGGAGCGCGAGGCGCAGGTGCGGCGCAGCGGGCCGATCGCCGAGAACCTGCTGCGCGACGTGGGCACGGTCGCTTCGAAGGTGGGTTGAGCATGCACACGCCGATCAAGTTCTACCAGACCGGGACCTTCACGGTGGGCAACCGGCTGCTCGCGCCGGAGCAGCGCAGCGTGCAGGCCAGCACCGAGCGCAGCAACTCGCTGAACAGCGGCCACCGCGCCTGCCAGGGCTGCGGCGAGGCGCTGGGCGCACGCTATGCGGTCGATGCGGCCATGCGCGCCACCGGCAACCGGCTGATCGCCGCCAATGCCACCGGCTGCCTGGAGGTGTTCTCCACGCCGTACCCCGAGACCTCGTGGCAGCTGCCGTGGATCCACAGCCTGTTCGGCAACGCCGCGGCGGTGGGCACCGGCATCGCCGCGGCGTTGAAGGTCAAGGCGCTGAAGTCTGGCCAGGCACACAGCCCCGTGCGCGTGCTGGCACAGGGCGGCGACGGCGGCACCACCGACATCGGCTTCGGCTGCCTGTCGGGCATGTTCGAGCGCAACGACGACGTGCTCTACATCTGCTACGACAACGAGGCCTACATGAACACCGGCGTGCAGCGCAGCAGCGCCACGCCGCCGGCGGCGCGCACCGCCACCACCATGGCCGTCGGCACGGAGCCGGGCGCGCCCTTCGGCCAAGGCAAGAACCTGCCGCTGATCGCCATGGCGCACGAGATCCCCTACGTGGCCACCGCCACGGTGGCTGACCTGCGCGACCTGGAAGCCAAGGTCGAGACGGCGATGGGCGTGCGCGGCGCGCGCTACCTGCACATCCTGGTGCCCTGCCCGCTGGGCTGGGGCGCCGCCAGCCACGACACCATCCGCCTGGCGCGGCTGGCGCGCGAGACCGGCATCTTCCCGGTCTTCGAGGCGCGGCATGGCGAGGTGACGGCCGTCACCAAGATCCGCCACCGCGTGCCGGTGGCGGAGTACCTGAAGCCGCAGAAGCGCTTCGCCCACCTGTTCGGCACGCCCGGCCAGCCGCAGATGCTGGCGATGATCCAGGCCGAGGCCGACCGCAACATCCGCCGCTTCGGCCTGCTCGACGACGAAGGGAGCGCCTGACATGGACAAGCCCTTCGCCATCACGCTCGACCCGGGTTCGTCGCTGGCCAACAAGACCGGCAGCTGGCGCACCGAGCGCCCGGTCTACGTCGACCGCCTGCCGCCCTGCAATGCGCAGTGCCCTGCCGGCGAGGACATCCAGGGCTGGCTGTTCCATGCCGAAAGCGGCGACTACCAGACGGCCTGGCGCCATCTGGTGCGCGACAACCCCTTCCCGGCGATCATGGGGCGCGTGTGCTACCACTCCTGCGAGGGCGTGTGCAACCGCGGCAAGCTCGATGCGGCGGTGGGCATCAACTCGGTGGAACGCTTCCTCGGCGACGAGGCGCTGCAGCAGGGCTGGGCTTTCGACAAGCCGGCCATCGAGACCGGCCGGCGGGTGCTGGTGATCGGCGCCGGGCCTTCGGGCATGTCGGCGGCCTACCACCTGCGCCGCGCGGGCCATGCCGTGACGGTGATGGAAGCCGGCCCGCTGGCCGGCGGCATGATGCGCTTCGGCATCCCCAAGTACCGTCTGCCGCGCGAGGTGCTCGATGCCGAGATGCAGCGCGTCGTCGACCTGGGCGTGACGCTGAAGCTGAACACCAAGGTCGTCGACCTGGCGCAGACCATGCAGGACGACGGCTATCACGCCGCCTTCCTGGCGGTGGGCGCGCACATCGCCAAGCGCGCCTTCATCCCGGCCAAGGACAGCTCGCGCATATTGGATGCGGTGTCCGTGCTGCGCAGCATGGACGGCGAAGCCCAGCCGATGCTCGGCCGCCGCGTGGTCGTCTACGGCGGCGGCAACACCGCCATCGACGTGGCCCGCACTGCCAGGCGCCTGGGCGCCACCGAGGCCGTGATCGTCTACCGCCGCACGCGCGAGAAGATGCCAGCGCACGACTTCGAGGTGGAAGAAGCGCTGCAGGAAGGCGTGATGGTCAAGTGGCTGTCGACCATCCAGCGTGCCGGCGACGACGGCGCGCTGACCCTCGAGAAGATGGTGCTCGACGACAAGGGCCACCCGCAGCCCACCGGCGAGTTCGAGACGCTGGAGGCCGACTCGCTGGTGCTGGCCCTCGGCCAGGACGTGGATCTGTCGCTGCTGGACCGCGTGCCCGGGCTGCAGATGAAAGACGGCGTGGTGCAGGTCGACCCGGCCACGATGATGACCGGCCACCCGGGCCTGTTTGCTGGTGGCGACATGGTGCCGGCCGAGCGCAACGTGACCGTGGCGGTGGGGCATGGCAAGAAGGCGGCGCGGCACATCGACGCCTGGCTGCGCGGCGTGACGCTCGAAGCCCCGGCCAAGCATGCGCCGGCCAGCTTCGAACGCCTGAATCCCTGGTACTACAGCGACGCGCCGAAGACGCTGCGGCCGCAGCTGGACATCGCCCGGCGCACCAGCAGCTTCGACGAGGTACAGGGCGGCCTGAGCGCGGCCAACGCGCTGTTCGAGGCGCGGCGCTGCCTGAGCTGCGGCAACTGCTTCGAGTGCGACAACTGCTACGGCGTGTGCCCCGACAACGCCGTCATCAAGCTCGGCCCGGGCCAGCGCTTCAGGTTCAACTACGACTACTGCAAGGGCTGCGGCCTCTGCGCGGCCGAGTGCCCCTGCGGCGCCATCGACATGGTGCGCGAAGAAGGCTGAGGGCCGGCAGCGACCCCGTCAGGACCGCGCCGGTCCCGGCGCGCCGGCCAGCCAGCCTGCTGCCCAGGCCAGCGCCGCGTCCAGGTGGGCCAGCGCGCGCGCGCTCGGTGCCTGGCCCAGCTCGAAGTGTTCGCCACGGATGGCCAGCAAGGTGCACGGCGGCGGCGGCTCGTCGTGCAGTTCGACGTACACCTGCAGCAGCGCCTGGGGCGACAGCGCGTGGCTGCTCAGGCTGCCATCGGCGGCGGCCCTCAGCGGCAGCGTCTCGAACGGCGGCGCACAGCCCAGGCTGGCATCGACCAGCAGCACACGATCACGGCCGTACAGGTCGAGCACGTGCTCCACCATCAGCTGGTAGTCGTCGAGGAACTCGATGTCCTCGCGCGGGGCCAGCGCATCGCGCAGCCGCTCCACGCACAGCGGGCCCAGCGCATCGTCGCCGCGGCTGCGGTTGCCCCAGCCCAGCACCAGCAGCGGCTTGGTCATGCGTCACTCTCGCGGGCGATGTCCAGGTGGCAGAAGCCACCTTCGGAAGACTTCTGCGCGCGGTCGAGCACGGTGCCGTCGGCGCCCAGCAGCGTCAGCTCCAGCGGCATGCGGCCCAGTGCATGGGTGGCGCAGGACAGACAGGGGTCGTAGGCGCGGATCGCCACCTCGATATGGTTCAGCAGCCCTTCGGTCAGCTCCTGGCCGTCGAGGTATTCACGGGCCACCGAGCGCACCGCCTCGTTCATCGCCTGGTTGTTGTGCGTGGTGCTGACGATCAGGTTGCACATGGTCACCAGATCGTCGTCGCCCACCTCGTAGTGGTGGATCAGCGTGCCGCGGGGGGCTTCGATCACGCCGACGCCGGCGTGCCGCCGCGGCCCCTGCGCCATCAATTCGCCTGACAGGATGTCCGGGTCGTCGAGCAGATCGGCGATGACTTCCATGCCGTGCAGCAGCTCGATCATGCGCGCCCAGTGGTAGGCCAGCGCGCCGTGCATCGGCCGGCCCTGGCCCCAGGCGACGAACTCGCGGCGCCGGCTCTCGGCCAGCGGGCTGGGGATAAAGTCGCAGTTCTGCACCCGCGCCAGCGGGCCCACGCGGTACCAGCCGTGCTGCGGGCCCAGGCTCTTCAGGAACGGGAACTTCATGTAGCTCCAGGGCTTGACCTCCTCCTCGATCAGGTCGAGGTAGCCCTGGTCGCTGGCGCCGTCGAAGAGCAGCGCGCCGTCGGCGTCGCGCGCACGGATCACGCCGTCGTAAAGCTCCAGCGCCCCGTCGGGCCGCACCAGCGACAGCATGGGCGCGCGCTTCGCGCCAAAGTGGTCGTACAGCGCCGGGTTCTGCGCATGCAGCGTCCGGGCGATGTCCACCGCGTCCTGCGACCAGGCGATCATCTGCTGCACCTCGGACAGCAGCAGCTCGCGGTCGGCCCGGCTGACATGCTTGTTCATGCCGCCGGGCACCGAGCCGGTGCCGTGCACCCGCTTGCCGGCGGTGGCGCGGATCACCTCCTGCCCGTACTTGCGCAGCAGCACGCCCTTCCTGGCGATGTCGGGGTGCGCCTCGGCCACGCCGACGATGTGGCGGCGGTTGACTTCGGAGTCGAAGCCGAACAGCAGGTCCGGGCTGGACAGGTGGAAGAAATGCAGCGCGTGGCTCTGCATCACCTGGCCGTAGTGCATCAGCCGGCGGATCTTGGTGGCCGAAGGCGTCACCGCGGCGGCGCCGACCACGCGGTCCAGCGCCTTGCTGGCCGCCAGGTGGTGCGACACCGGGCAGATGCCGCACAGCCGCTGCACCATCACCGGCACCTCCCAGTAGGGCCGGCCCTCGATGAACTTCTCGAAGCCGCGGAACTCGACGATGTGCAGCCGCACTTGCTGCACCCGGTGCTGCGCGTCGAGCAGGATCGTCACCTTGCCGTGGCCCTCGACGCGCGACACCGGGTCGATGGCCACGCGGCGCAGGTTCTGCGGCTGGGCGGCGGTTTCCAGAGAGGCGGTCATGGCGTCAGTCGTAGCGCAGGGTGGCGTGGCCCAGGTGCGGCGTGCGCCCGGCCAGCAGGTCGGTCAGGAAGGACCAGAAAGCCTCGGCCGAAGGCGGACAGCCGGGCAGGAAGTAGTCGACATGCACCACCTCGTGGATCGGGTGCACCTTGTTCAGCGGCAGCGGCAGCTCGGGGTCGTTGGGGATGGCGCTGCCGCCCGACAGCCCCGGCCGGCTGCGGTAGACGTCGACCAGCATCTGCCCGAGGTCCAGATGGTTGCGCTGCGCCGGCAGCCCGCCGGTGATGGCGCAGGCGCCCACCGCCACCAGCGTCTTGCAGTGCGCACGGAACTCGCGCAGCACCAGCACGTTCTCGGCATTGCACAGCCCGCCTTCGATCAGGCCGATGTCGCAGTGGCCGACCTGCTTGATGTCGGTGAGCGGCGAGCGGTCGAACTCGATGTGCTCGACCAGCTCGAACAGCCGCTCGTCGATGTCCAGGAAGGACATGTGGCAGCCGAAGCAGCCGGCCAGCGAGACGGTGGCCACCTTGAACTTGCGCGGGCCGTGCGGCATCACCGGCAGGGTCATGGCGGGCTTTCCCCCTGTTCAGACACCGGCGCGGCGTCGAAGCGCCGCTCGCCGATCGGCACGGCGAAGCCGCGCCGCTTGGGCAGGATCACGCCCACCGGGCAGATGCTGGCGGCGCGGTCGCCCAGCGCCATCGGGGTGTCGGCCAGCTGACCGCTGGCGCTGTTGACCAGCAGCCGGGTACCGATGCCGTGGCCGCCGATGGCGAAGACGTTCTTGCCGTCGACGTCGCGGCTGGCACGCACGCACAGCTCGCACAGGATGCAGCGGTTGAAGTCGAGCAGGATGTCGGGGTGGCTGGCGTCCACCGGCCGGTCGGGATAGAACTCCTCGAAGTGCGGGCCTTCCATGCCCATCTGGTAGGCGGTGGCCTGCAGCAGGCAGTGGCCGCTCTTCTCGCAGCTGGGGCAGAAATGGTTGCCCTCGACGAACAGCATCTGCAGCAGCGTCTTGCGCTGCGCGTTCAGCTCCTCGGTGTCGCTTTCCACGTCCAGCCCCGGCGAGGCCTGCACCGTGCAGGCCGCGGCCGCGCGGCCGTTGGCCTTGACGGTGCAGATGCGGCAGGAGCCATGCGCCGCAAAGTCCGGGTGCCAGCACAGGTGCGGGATGTAGCGACCCACCCGCGTGGCTGCCTGCAGCACGGTGTCGCCAGCCTGGAAGGGCAAGTCTTCGCCGTCGAGCGAGAAGCTCTGTTCCAGTTCGGTCATGGCGCACTCTCCAGGTGGGCCGCCGGGTCGTCGCGGCCGGTCATGTGGCGGGCGATCGACAGCTCGGCGTCCAGGTCGAAGGCCGGCTCGAAGTACAGCGACTTCAGGTGCCGCTCGTAGGCCGGGCGGAACTTGGCGATGGTGTCGCGCAGCGGGTTGCAAGCGGTGGCGCCCAGGCCGCAGTGGGTGGCGCCATGCATCAGCTTTTCCAGCTCGAACAGCACGTCGATGTCGTGGCGCGAGCCGCGGCCGGCGGCCAGCTTGTCCAGACGCTTGACGACCAGCGCGGTGCCGACGCGGCAGGGGGTGCAGAAACCGCAGCTCTCGTGGGCGAAGAAGTGGGCGAAGCCTCGCGCCACCTCGAACATGTCGCGACGGCGGTCGAAGACCATGAAGGCGCCGGCGCTGGGCACGTCCTCGAAGGCGATGCGCCGGCCGAACTCGAAGGCCGACAGGCACACGCCCGAGGGCCCGCCCACCTGCACGGCCTGCGTGTCGGTGGCACCGCAGTCCTCGAGGATGCGGCCGATGCGCGTGCCGAAAGGGTATTCGTACAAGCCGGGGCGCGCGCAGTCGCCCGACACCGAATGGATCTTGGTGCCGG
This sequence comes from Burkholderiales bacterium, assembly GCA_017302505.1. Lineage (GTDB taxonomy): Bacteria > Pseudomonadota > Gammaproteobacteria > Burkholderiales > Burkholderiaceae_C > Rubrivivax. The sequence goes on along the minus strand of JAFLDH010000056.1, from coordinate 647 downwards.
TGGACTTGGGCGTGCCGATGGCCGCCCACCAGGCGCCGCCGCGCAGCGCGATGTGCACCGCGGCGCAGAAGGTCTCGACGTTGTTGACGATGGTGGGCTGGCCCAGGTAGCCGCTTTGCACCGGAAAGGGCGGGCGGATGCGCGGCGTGCCGCGCTTGCCTTCCAGCGATTCGATCAGCGAGGATTCCTCGCCGCACACATAGGCGCCGGCGCCGACATGGATCTGTATGTCGAAGTCGAAGCCGGCGTGGCCCAGCAGGGCCGTGCCCAGCAGCCCGTCCTGGCGCCGGCGATGCAGCGTGGCCTGCAGCGATTCCAGCAGGTAGCGGTATTCGCCGCGCAGGTAGATCAGGCCGCGCCGTGCGCCCACCAGGAAGGCGGCGATGCTCATGCCCTCGATCACCGAATCGGCATGGCGTGTCAGCAGCACGCGGTCCTTGAAGGTGCCGGGCTCGCCTTCGTCGGCATTGCACACCACCACATGCTCGCGGCCAGCGGCCTGGCGGCACAGCGACCACTTCAGCGCGGTACCGAATCCGGCGCCACCGCGGCCGCGCAGGTTGCTGCGCTTCATCTCCAGCAGCATCTCGGCCGCGCCGCGCGCCAGTGCCGCGCCCAGGGCAGCGCCCGGCGCCGGCGGCTCGGCC
>JAFLDH010000552.1 GCA_017302505.1 Burkholderiales bacterium | reverse complement strand
AGTGGAAGCCGCGCCGCCGCCGCAGGGCCTGGTGCAGCTGGCCATCAGCCCCTGGGGCCAGGTGGAGGTGAACGGCGCAGCCGTCGGCACCACGCCGCCGCTGTCGCGGCTGGAGCTGCCCGCCGGCGCGCACACCATCACCGTGCGCAACGAGGATTTCCCGCCCTACACGCAGCGCGTGCAGGTCGACCCCGAACGGCCCGTCACCCTCAAGCATCGTTTCGGCTCATGAACCCGCGCCTGCCCCCTGCCCTGCTGCTGCCGATCGCGCTGGCCCTGCTGCTGGCCGGCTGCGCCGCCCCGCCGCCCCCGCCCAAGCCCACCGGCCTGGCCGAGGTGATGGAGCGGCCGGCCGAACGCGCGCTGCTCGACGGCATCCGCGCCTACGACGACGGCCAGTACGCGCAGGCCGAACCGTTGCTGCGCAAGGCGCTGGCCGACGGCCTGCAGAGCCAGCGCGACCGCGCCACCGCGCACAAGCTGCTGGCCTTCATCACCTGCACCAGCAACCGGCTGGCGGACTGCCAGCAGCAGTTCCGCGATGCGCGGGCGGCCGATGCCAGCTTCGCGCTCAGCCGTTCTGAGGCCGGCCACCCGGTGTGGGGCCCGGTCTACAAGAGCCTGACGCCGTAGCCGCGGCCGCGTGGCCGGGGGTCGCGAGGGTCGCGCGGGAGGCCTCGCGCATAATCGCCCGCGCCGATGCATGAGCCGACCCTGCCCGCCGCAAGCGACGCCGCTTTCACGCACACGCTGCGCGTGTACTGGGAAGACACCGACGCCGGCGGCGTGGTGTTCTATGCCAACTACCTGAAGTTCTTCGAGCGCGCCCGCACCGAATGGCTGCGCGCGCTGGGCTTCGAGCAGCAGCGCCTGCTGCGCGACGAGGGGCTGATGTTCGTCGTCAGCGCCACCGCCCTGCGCTACCTGCGCCCGGCCCGGCTGGACGACCTGCTGCAGGTGACGGTGCGCGTGGCCGAGGCCGGCCGCGCGTCGCTGCGGCTGGCGCAGCAGGCCTGGCGCGGCAGCGAACTTCTGGCCGAAGGCGATATCCGAATCGGCTGCGTGGCCGGCCACGGCAGCGACCACTTCAAACCCAGCCGCATTCCGGCACCCATACTCGAAAAGATCCGATGAACCAGGACATGTCGATCATCGCCCTTGTGCTGAACGCCAGCCTGGTGGTGCAGCTGGTGATGGCCGGGCTGCTGGGGGTGTCGCTGGCCAGCTGGACAGTGATCTTCGGCAAGTTCTTCGGCCTGAAGCGGGTGCGCCAGGGCAACGAGGATTTCGAGCGCGAGTTCTGGTCGGGCCGCAGCCTCAACGACCTGCAGCAGGCCACCGCGTCCAAGCCGCAGACCGCGCCGCTGGAGCGCATCTTCGCCAGCGGCATGCGCGAGTTCATGAAGCTGCGCGAGAAGCGCCTGGACGCCGTGGCGCAGCTGGACGGCGCGCGCCGCGCGATGCGCGCCAGCTTCCAGCGCGAGCTGGACGTGATCGAGAGCAACCTGAGCTTCCTGGCCTCGGTGGCCTCCGTCTCGCCCTACGTGGGCCTGTTCGGCACGGTGTGGGGCATCATGCATGCGTTCGTCGGCCTGTCGAACATGCAGCAGGTGACGCTGGCCACTGTGGCGCCGGGCATCGCCGAGGCGCTGGTGGCCACGGCCATCGGCCTGTTCGCCGCCATCCCGGCGGTGATCGCCTACAACCGGCTGTCGCGCGACATCGACCGCATCGCCATCCAGCTGGAGACCTTCATCGAGGAGTTCTCCAACATCCTGCAGCGCAGCGCCGGGCAGCCGGCCACCGGGAGCTGAGCATGGCGGCGGTCACCGGACGCGGCGGCAGCCGCAGGCGCCGGGCGATGAACGAGATCAACATGGTGCCGTTCATCGACGTGATGCTGGTGCTGCTGATCATCTTCATGGTCACCGCGCCCCTCATCACCACGGGCGTGGTCGACCTGCCCAGCGTGGGCAAGGCCAAGCAGCGGCCCGACCATGTGATCGAGCTGGTGCTGGGCACCGACGAGAAGCTGAAGCTGCGCATCGACAACAAGGAGGCCGGCACGCTGACGCTGGCGCAGCTGCCGGCGCGCGTCAAGCAGGCGCAGGCCGGCGATGCGCAGGTGCCGGTGGTCATCAGCGCCGAGCGCAACGTGAAGTACGAGGCCGTGGTGCGCGTGATGGACGTGCTGCAGCGCGAAGGCATCCAGCGCGTCGGGCTGTCGGTCAAGCAGGGAGGCTGAGTTGTCCGCGGCCACGCTGTCCCCGCGCGGTACCGATCCGCTGCGGCCGCAGCCGCCGGGCGGCATGGGCCGCGGCGCGTTGCTGGCCCTGGGTGTGCACGGCCTGCTGGTGGTGGCGCTGGCGGTGTCGGTCAGCTGGCGCAGCCAGACGCCGCAGACCTTCAGCGCCGAGCTGTGGGCCAGCACGCCGCAGGTGGCGGCGCCGCGCGCCGAAGAAAGCACGCCGGTCGCCCCGCCACCTCCACCGCCCCCGCCGCCAGCC
>JAFLDH010000551.1 GCA_017302505.1 Burkholderiales bacterium | reverse complement strand
CGGCTTCGGGCCGGCGGTACAGGTGCTGCAGCAGCGTCCAGTTCACGGCGGCGGCGATCGGCACGCACAGCGCCACCGCGGTGCCCAGCAGGTGGCGGGGCTCGGCGGCCGACAGCTCGCTGCCGTACATCCAGCCGATGCCGGCACCGGCCACGACGATGGCCGCCCAGGTGCGCAGCGCCAGCCGGTGCCCCAGCGCCAGCCGCGCGCCCAATGCGGTGAACAGCGGCGCCAGCGCCATGGTCACCAGCACGTTGGCCACGGTGGTCAGCGTGATGGCCAGCATGAAGGCGGTGTACATCACGCACCAGCACGCGCCCGACACCCACAGCGGCATGCCGCCGCTGCGCAGCGTGCGCCACAGCCGCGCCGGGCCCTGCAGCAGGCTCAGCAGCAGCACCAGGGCCAGAGCGTTGAACAGGCTGCGCCAGAAGGTCACCTCGAAGCCACGCGCGCTTTCCAGGTGGCGCGTGACGATGCCCGCGATGCTCCACATGAGCGTCACGCAGATCATCAGCGCCACCGCCTGGCGGTGGCTCATGCGGGCGGCCTCAGGCACCTTCGCGCGAAGCGCGCTTGCGCTCGTGCTCCTTCAGGTGCCGCTTGCGGATGCGGATGCTCTTGGGGGTGATCTCGACCAGCTCGTCGTCGTCGATGAACTCCACCGCGTATTCCAGCGTCAGGATGATCGGCGGGGTGATCTTGATCGCGTCTTCCTTGCCGCTGACGCGGAAGTTGGTCAGCTGCTTCGCGCGCACCGGGTTGACCACCAGGTCGTTGTCGCGGCTGTGGATGCCGACGATCATGCCTTCGTACACCGGGTCGCCGGGCTTGACGAACATGCGGCCGCGGTCGTCCAGCTTGCCCAGCGCATAGGTGACGATCTCGCCGTCGTCGCCGCTGATCAGCACGCCGTTCTTGCGCCCGGCGATCTCGCCCTTGAAGGGCTCGTAGCCGTCGAAGATGTTGCTGATCAGGCCGGTGCCGCGCGTCAGGTTCAGGAACTCGTTCTGGAAGCCGATCAGCCCGCGCGCCGGGATGCGGTATTCCAGCCGCACCCGGCCCATGCCGTCGGGTTCCATGTTCACCAGCTCGGCCTTGCGCTCGCCCAGCGCCTGCATCACCGCGCCCTGGTGCTGGTCTTCCACGTCGGCGGTCACCAGCTCGATCGGCTCGAGCCGCTCGCCGCCCTCTTCCTTGAACACCACGCGCGGCTTGCTGACGGCCAGCTCGTAGCCCTCGCGGCGCATCGTCTCCAGCAGGATGGTCAGGTGCAGTTCGCCGCGGCCCGAGACCTCGAACACGCCGTCCTCGTCGGTGTCGCGCACGCGCATCGCCACGTTGCTCTGCAGCTCGCGCTCCAGCCGGTCGCGGATCTGCCGGCTGGTGACGAACTTGCCTTCGCGCCCGGCCAGCGGGCTGCTGTTGACGCAGAAGTTCATCGTCAGCGTCGGCTCGTCCACCTTCAGCATCGGCAGCGGCACCGGGCGCTCCAGGTCGGTGATGGTGACGCCGATGCCGATGTCCTCGATGCCGTTGATCAGCACGATGTCGCCGGGGCCGGCCTCGGTGGCCTGCTTGCGGTCCAGGCCCTCGAACTTCAGCACCTGGTTGATGCGTGCCTTCTTCGGCGGGCTGTCGGGACCGGCATAGACGGCCACGTCCTGGCCCGGCTTCAGCGTGCCCTGGTTGACCCGGCCGATGCCGATGCGGCCGACGTAGGTGGAATAGTCCAGCGAGCAGATCTGCAGCTGCAGCGGGTCCTCCGGGCTGCCCTCGTGCGCCGGCACGTGCTGCAGCATCGCCTCGAACAGCGGCGCCAGGTCGGTCCCGACCTCGCCGCGCTGCAGCGTGGCCCAGCCGTTCAGGCCCGAGGCATAGATCACCGGGAAGTCCAACTGCTCCTCGGTGGCATGCAGCTTGTCGAACAGGTCGAAGGTGGCATTGATCACGTAGTCGGGCCGCGCGCCGGGACGGTCGACCTTGTTGACCACGACGATGGGTTTGAGGCCAAGCGCCAGCGCCTTCTTGGTGACGAAGCGGGTCTGCGGCATCGGGCCTTCCACCGCGTCCACCAGCAGCAGCACGCTGTCGACCATCGACAGCACACGCTCGACCTCGCCGCCGAAGTCCGCATGGCCGGGCGTGTCGACGATGTTGATGTGCGTGCCCTTCCATTCCACGGCGCAGTTCTTCGCCAGGATGGTGATGCCGCGCTCCTTTTCCAGGTCGTTGCTGTCCATCACGCGCTCGGCCACCTTCTCGTTCTCGCGGAAGGTGCCGCTCTGGCGCAGCAGCTGGTCGACCAGCGTGGTCTTGCCGTGGTCGACGTGGGCGATGATGGCGATGTTGCGGATCTGACGGCTCATGACATGCTTTCGAGAAGGCCCGCGACCTCGGTGGGCGAGAGCAGGCGGTCGGCGATCAGTTCGCCGCCCGCGATATGGGCACTGCCCAGGAAGACTTCGGCCTGGCGGCCGCTGGCGGCCGGCGGCGGGCCGTAGACGCGCACGGCCGGCGCATCGGCCA
>JAFLDH010000550.1 GCA_017302505.1 Burkholderiales bacterium | reverse complement strand
CGTGGCCCGTGGACTGCGCTCGCGCGGGCTGCGCGTGCTGCGTCCGCAGGCCCAGCCCTGTGGCGACGCCGGGCTGGCGCTGGGCCAGGCCTGGGTCGCGGCCTGGCAGCTGCATGCGGCCACGCCGGTGAACGACGGGAGCCTCGCATGTGCCTAGCCATCCCCGCGCGGGTCGTCGAGCTGCTGGACGGCGAGCAGGCCGTGGTCGACCTGGGCGGCCTGCGCAAGACCATCTCGGTGGCGCTGGTGCCCGAGGCGCGGGTCGGCGACCATGTCATCGTGCATGTCGGCCATGCGCTGGGCGTGCTCGACGAGGCCGAGGCGCAGGCCACGCTGGCGTTGTTCGCCGAAATGCAGCGGGGCCAGGCATGAAGTACGTGGACGAGTTCCGCGACCCCGCGCTGGCACGTCGGCTGGCCGATGAGTTGCGCGCGGCGGTTGACCCGGCGCGCCGCTACCGCTTGATGGAGTTCTGCGGCGGCCACACTCACGCACTGGCGCGCCATGGCGTGCTCGACCTGTTGCCGCCGCAGGTTCACATGGTGCACGGCCCCGGCTGCCCGGTGTGCGTGCTGCCGGTGGGCCGCATCGACATGGCGCTGCAGCTGGCGCTGGAGCGGGGCGTGACGCTGTGCAGCTACGGCGACGTGCTGCGCGTGCCGGCGTCGGCCGGGCAATCGCTGCAGCGTGCCAAGGCGCAGGGCGCCGACATCCGCATGGTCTATTCGCCGGCCGACGCGCTGCAGATCGCGCGCGCGAACCCGTCGCGCGAGGTGGTGTTCCTGGCGATCGGCTTCGAGACCACGACGCCGCCGAGCGCGCTGGTCATCCGCCAGGCCGCGCAGCAGGGGCTGAAGAACTTCAGCCTGCTGTGCAACCACGTGCTGACGCCGGCGGCCATGATGCACATGCTGCAGGCCCCGCCGGCGGCGGCGGACGATGCCCCGGCGCTGGACGGTTTCGTCGGGCCGGCGCACGTCAGCGTGGTCATCGGCTCGGCGCCCTACGAGCCCTTTGCGCGGCGCTGGCACAAGCCGGTGGTCATCGCCGGCTTCGAGCCGCTGGATCTGATGCAGGCCATCCTGATGCTGGTGCGCCAGGTCGACGACGGCCGCGCCGAGGTCGAGAACCAGTACACCCGCGCGGTCACGCGCGAAGGCAACCGCGTGGCGCAGGCGCTGACGGCCGAGGTCTTCGAGCTGCGCGACAGCTTCGAATGGCGCGGCCTGGGCGAGGTGCCGCACAGCGCGCTGCGCATCCGCCCCGCCTACGCCGCCTTCGACGCCGAGCGGCGCTTTCCGCTGCAGTACCGGGCGGTGCCGGACCACAAGCAGTGCGAATGCGGCGCCATCCTGCGCGGCGCGAAGAGCCCCAGCGACTGCAGGCTCTTCGCCACGGTGTGCACGCCCGAGAACCCGCTGGGCTCCTGCATGGTGTCCAGCGAGGGCTCGTGCGCGGCGCACTTCAGCTACGGGCGCTTCCGCGGCACGGCGGTGGTCGCGGCATGAGCGCCGCACGGCCGTTCCGAAGGCGCTCGCGCCCCCTTGGGGGGCCGACCCGAAGGGACTGGGGGGCACTGTGAAGCGCGACGCCAGCGTCTACCTGAAGCCGCTGGACTTCAAGCGCGGCTGCATCGAGATGAACCACGGCGCCGGCGGCCGCGTCGGTGCGCAGCTGGTGGCGCAGCTCTTTGCGCCCGCCTTCGACAACGAATTCCTGCGCCAGGGCAACGACGGCGCCCGGCTGCCGGTGCCGCCGCCCGGCCACCGCCTGGTGATGGCCACCGACGCGCACGTCATCGCGCCGCTGTTCTTCCCGGGCGGCGACATCGGCAGCCTGGCGGTGCACGGCACCGTCAACGACGTCGCCATGCTCGGTGCGACGCCGCTGTACCTGAGTGCCAGCTTCATCCTCGAGGAGGGCCTGCCGCTTCAGCAACTGCAGCGCATCGTCGCATCGATGGCGGCCGCGTCGCGCGCCTGCGGCGTGCCGGTGGTCACCGGCGACACCAAGGTGGTCGAGCGCGGCAAGGGCGACGGCGTGTTCATCAGTACCACCGGCGTGGGCCTGCTGCCGGCGGCGCGCGACATCGGCGGCGCCAACGCGCGCGCGGGCGACGTGCTGCTGCTGTCGGGCAGCATCGGCGAGCATGGCGTGGCGGTGCTGTCGCAGCGCGAATCGCTGCAGTTCGACACCGAGATCCGCTCCGACAGCGCGCCGCTGCACACGCTGGTGGCGGCGCTGCTGGCGGCCGTGCCGGAGGGCGCGGTGCACGTGCTGCGCGACCCCACGCGCGGCGGGCTGGCGACGACGCTGAACGAGATCGCGCAGCAGTCGGGCGCCGGCATCGTGCTCGACGAGGCCGCGCTGCCGGTGCGCGAACAGGTCGCCGGCGCGTGCGAGCTGCTCGGGCTCGACCCGCTGTACGTCGCGAACGAGGGCAAGCTGGTCGCGATCGTCGACGCCGCGCAGGCCGACGCGGCGCTGGCCGCGCTGCGAAGGGCGCGTGTGACGAGCGCCAGATGCTCTTCG
>JAFLDH010000055.1 GCA_017302505.1 Burkholderiales bacterium | reverse complement strand
GGCGTCATCACCCAGTTGCCGACGCCGTTGCGGTCGGTCTCCAGCAGCAGGTCCACGCCGCGGAAGCGCGCGCCATCCAGCGCCACCTTGCCCTGCAGCAGTGGCCACAGCGCCAGGTCGAACTGCGCCTGCTCGACGCGCAGCATGTCCGGCCGGCTGCCCCAGGCGGCATTGCCGAACGCCAGCTTGCCGGCATCGACGCCGATGCGCGGCAGCAGCCGCAGCGACAGGTCGCCCTGCAGCGTGAAGCTGCGGCCGGTGGCCTGGCGTACCTGCTCGGACAGCAGCCCGGCCAGGCGCTGCGGCGGGAAGGCGATGGCCAGCAGCACGTAGGCCGCGCCCAGCAGCAGCGCGCCGCCGACCAGCACGCTGATCAGCAACCGGGTCCAGCGGGAAGAGGGCGTCGGCATCGGCATCCGCAGGGCGTGAGCCGGCCACTATAGGCCGCGCCGCCGTGGCGCGCGCAACCCGCTGTGGTAGCGTGGTCTGCCACCCCAGCCCATGGACCCGACTCCGAACCCGACGCCCTCCGGGCCGGCCGCGGCTGCGGCCGGTGGCTGGCTTCGCTGGCTGCCCGGCTTGCAGCTGCTGCGTCACTATCCGGCCGCGTGGGCGCGGCACGACCTGGCCGCCGGCCTGGTGCTGACGGCCATGCTGGTGCCTGTGGGCATCGCCTACGCGGTGGCCTCGGGCCTGCCCGGCATCCACGGGCTGTACGCCACCATCGCGGCGCTGCTGGCCTATGCGCTGTTCGGCCCCAGCCGCATCCTGGTGCTGGGGCCCGATTCGTCGCTGGCCGCGCTGATCCTGGCCGTGGTGCTGCCGCTGGCGGCCGGCGACCCGGCTCGCGCGGTGGCGCTGGCCGGGCTGATGGCGCTGGCGGTCGGGCTGATCTGCATTGCCGCCGGGCTGGCCCGCCTGGGCTTCATCACCGAGCTGCTGTCCAAGCCGATCCGCTACGGCTACATGAACGGCATCGCGCTGGCGGTGCTGGCCAGCCAGCTGCCCAAGCTGTGCGGCCTGTCGGCCGAAGCCGGCCCGCCGCCGGTACAGCTGCTGGGCTGGCTGCGCGACATGGCGGCCGGTGCGTGGAACGGTGCCGCGCTGGCCCTGGGTGCCGGCGCGCTGGCGCTGATCCTGGTGCTGAAGCGCTGGCCGCGATGGCCGGGCATGCTCCTGGCCATCGCCGCGGCCACGCTGGCGGTGGTGGCCTTCGACCTGGACGGCGCGCACGGCGTGCGCGTGCTGGGCAGCCTGCCACAGGGCCTGCCGACGCCCGCCTGGCCGGTGGTCGGCTTCGCCGACCTGGGGCCGGTGCTGGTGGGCGCGCTGGCGGTGGCGCTGGTGGCCTTTGCCGACACCAGCGTGCTGTCGCGCAGCTATGCGCTGCGCCAGCGCAGCCCGGTGGACCCGAACCAGGAACTGGTGGCGCTGGGCGCCGCCAACCTGGCGACCGGGCTGTTCCAGGGCTTCCCGATCAGCAGCAGCTCGTCGCGCACGCCGGTGGCCGAAGCCGCCGGCGCGCGTTCGCAGATGACCGGCGTGGTCGGCGCGCTGGGCGTGGCCGCGCTGCTGCTGCTGGCGCCGCAGCTGCTGCAGCGTCTGCCCGACAGCGCGCTGGCCGCGGTGGTCATCGCCTCGGTCATCGGCCTGATCGAATGGCGCGACCTGCAGCGCATCCGTCGCATCCAGGCCTGGGAGTTCTGGCTGTCGATCGGCTGCACGCTGGGCGTGCTGTGGCTGGGCGCGATCCAGGGCATCGCGCTGGCCATCGTCATCGCGGTGATCGAGTTCCTGTGGGACGGCTGGCGGCCGCACTGGGCGGTGCTGGGCAAGGTGCCGGGCATCGACGGCTTCCACGACGTGCGCCGCCACCCCGAGGCGCAGCGCATCGACGGCCTGGTGCTGCTGCGCTGGGACGCGCCGCTGTTCTTTGCCAATGCCGAATGGTTCGAGCGCGTGGTGCGCGACGTCGTCAGCGCCACGCCCGGCCCGGTGCGCTGGCTGGTGGTGACCGCCGAGCCGGTGACCAGCGTCGACATCACCGCCGCCGACATCCTGGCCGAGCTGGACCGTGCGCTGGAGGCGCAGGGCATCGAGCTGTGCTTTGCCGAGATGAAGGGCCCGGTCAAGGACAAGCTGAAGCGCTTCGGCCTGTTCGAGCGCTTCGGTCACCAGACCTTCTTTGCCACCATCGACGAGGCGGTGCGGGCCTACCAGGCCCGGCACCCGGGCCCCTAGCGCCGCCGCAGCCCCAGCGCCATCACGGTGCCCACCACCAGCAGCGCCCCCACCACCTGCACCGCCGAGATCGTCTGCCCCAGCCACAGCCAGGCCATGGCCAGTGCGGCCACCGGTTCGACGTTCAGGATCGGCGAGCTGCCAACCACGCCCAGCTTCGGCAGCAGCGTGAACATGATGGTGAAGGCGGTGCCGTACAGCAGCGTCAGCAGCGCCAGTCCCCACCAGCCGGCGACGGCGTTGGGCCAGTGCAGGCCGCCTTGGGTGAAGCTGCCCAGCAGTGCCAGCACGCCGACGATGGCCATGGTGATGGCGGTGCGCAGCCGGCCGTCCAGGCCGGCCACCTCGTGCTGCGTCAGCACCAGCACCAGGCCGAAGGTGGCGCCGGCCGCCAGCGCGAAGCCCACGCCGCTGCCCATGCGCGCCCAGTGGGCCTGCAGGCCCAGGCCGGAGGCGGCGCCGAACACGTCCAGCGCCAGCGCCAGGCCAAACAGGATCAGCGGCATGGCCACCAGCACCGCCCGCTCGGGCCGGTGGCCATAGAGCAGCCGCGCGGCCAGCGCCGTCCACAGCGGATAGGTGTTGAAGGCCAGCAGCGCCAGCCCCACCGGGATGCGCGCCACCGCCGAATACAGGCACAGGCTCTGCACCGCCACCAGCAGGGCGATCAGCGGCATCACCTTGCGCTGCCGGGCATCCAGCTGCAGCGGCACGCGGTTCAGCGCGACGATCAGCGCCACCACCGCGGCGGTGACCAGGCTGCGCACCGCCACTGCGCTGGGCACGTCGACGCCATGGTCGAGCGCGAAGCGCGCCGCGACATGGTTGCCACCGAACATGCAGGCCAGCAGCAGCAGCATGACGAAGGCCCGCGGGCTGATGGCTTGGGTCGGAGCGGCCATTCGGAACAGGGCAAAGCGCGCAGCTTAAGCCCTTCCACCACCGGGCAGGCCCCACTGTCGGGGCCGCCGCCGTTGCGCACAATGCAGCAGCGGGCCCCTTGCTGCCGCCCGCCATGAGGCTGCCCATGCGCAATGTGTATGTCATCGCCACGTCCTGCACGCCCTTCGGCAAGCATGCCGATCGCTCGTTCCAGGCGCTCACCCGCCAGGCCTACGTGGAACTGCTGGCCGATGCCGGCCTGGACGCCGACGGTGCCCGCTTGATCGAGCAGGCCTGGTTCGGCAACTGCGGCATGGGGCAATGGGGGCAGGGCGGCATCCGCGGCCAGGTAGCCTTCACGCCGCTGGTGGAAGAAGGCCTGTTCCCAGAACGCGTGCCGATGATCAACGTCGAGGGTGGCTGCGCCACGGCTTCCTTCGCCTTCCATGGCGCCTACAAGGACATCCTGTCCGGCCAGGCCGAGGTCAGCCTGGCGCTCGGCGTTGAAAAGCTGGTCAGCCCCGACGACCCGGCGCGCACCGCGGCCATCTTCGCCACCGGCATCGACCAGCTGGATCCGCAGCGCTGGCATGACTACTACACCCGCGCCGGCGAGCAGGCCGGCAAGCGCTTCGAGACCGGCCCGGGCCGCACCGTGTTCATGGATACCTATGCGATGCAGGCCGCCTGGCACATGCGGCATCACGGCACCACGCAGCGGCAGATCGCCGCCGGCGCGGCCAAGAACCACCATCACGGCAGCCTGAACCCGAAGGCACAGTACCGCTTCGAGCTGACAGTGGACGAGGTGCTGGCCGACCGCGAGATCAGCTTCCCGCTGACGCGCGCGATGTGCTCGCCGCTGGGCGACGGCGCCGCGGCGGCGCTGCTGTGCTCGGAAGCCGCGCTGGCGAACTTTGCGCCCGCGGTGCGCGATCGGGCGGTGCGCATCCGCGCCAGCGAGTTGTCGGGCGGCAAGTACCGCCGGCTCGACGAGCCCGGTCTGTCGCGCATCGCCGCCGACAAGGCCTATGCGCGCGCCGGCCTGAAGCCCGGCGACATCCAGCTGGCCGAGGTGCACGACGCCACCTCCTTCTGCGAGATCTATCAGCTGGAGATGCTGCGGCTGTGCCCCGAAGGCCAGGGCGGGCGCTTCGTCGAATCGGGCGCCACCGCGCTGGGCGGCCGCCTGCCGGTCAACCTGTCCGGCGGGCTGGTCTCCAAGGGCCACCCGGTGGGTGCGACCGGGCTGTCGATGGTCTACGAGATGTGCCTGCAGCTGCGCGGCGAGGCCGGGCCAAGGCAGGTGAAGGGCGCGACGCTGGGCCTGATCGAGAACGGCGGTGGCGTGATGGGCTTCGACGAGGCGGCCTGCGCCGTGCACATCCTGGAAAGGGCTTGATGGACATCGACTACCGGCCGGAAGACCCGGCCACGCTGGCCAACCCATACCCGCTCTTCGCGCAGCTGCGCGACGAGGACCCCTGCCACTGGAGCCCGCGGCTGAAGAGCTGGGTGCTGACGCGCTACGACGACATCAAGGCCGTGACGCAGGACGGCAGCATGTCGTCGAACCGGCTGCAGCCCTACTTCGCCAGCCTGCCCGGCGAGGAAGCGCGGCGCATCGCCGACATCGTGCGCTACCTGTCGCTGTGGATGGTGTTCAAGGACCCGCCGGAGCACACGCGGCTGCGCCGCCTCACCTCGCGCGTGCTGCACGTCAAGTCGATGCAGGGCATGCGGCCGCAGATCGAGGCCATCGCCGCCTGGCTGCTGGACGGCCTGCGTGGCAAGGACGAGTTCGACTTCATCGCCGAGTTCGCCGGCCCGCTGCCCTGCCTGGTGATCATGGCCATGCTGGGCGTGCCTCGAGAGGACCTGGGGCTGATGAAGCGGCTGTCCGACGACATGGCGCTGTTCATCGGCTCGTCGCGGGTGTCGCCCGAGAAGTACGACACCGCGCAGGCCGCCACCCATGCGATGGCCGAGTACTTCCGCGCGCAGATCGAAGCGCGCCGCGCCTCGCCGCGCGCCGACATGCTGAGCGAGCTGGTGCACCTGCGCGACGGCGACGACCGCTTGAGCGAGGACGAGCTGGTCGCCACCTGCATCCTGCTGCTGTTTGCCGGGCACGAGACCACCACCAACCACATCGCCAACGGGCTGCTGTCGCTGATGCAATTTCCGGGCGAGATGCGCAAGCTGCGCGCCGACCCGTCGCTGACGAATGCGGCGGTCGAGGAACTGCTGCGCCATGAGGGCCCCTCTGGCGCGCAGGTGCGCATCGTGCAGGTCGAGCACGAGCGCCATGGCAAGACGCTGAAGCCCGGTGACCGCCTGTTCATGATGCTGAACGCGGCCAACCGCGACCCGCGCGCCTATGCCGACCCCGACGTGCTGGACATCGAGCGCGACGGCCCCGCACACCTGACCTTCGGCTACGGTGCGCACATCTGCCTGGGCTTCCCGCTGGCGCGCACCGAAGGGCAGGTGGCCTTCCCGGCAGTGCTGCAGCGCTACGCAGAGATCGAGCCTGCCACCGAACGCCAGGAGTGGCTGAACTCGCTGGTGTTCCGCGGCATGACAGCGCTGCCGGTGCGCGTGCGGCCGGCCTGACTACTTCATCATCCAGCGCTCGCTGGCCGCCTGCACCACCGCCGGCATCGGCAGGCCGGCCTGGCGCTGGGCGCGCAACCAGGTGGCGTCGTTGCCCTGGAACAGCGACTCGCGCAGCTGATCGTTGGCCTCCAGCGAGTGCAGGTCCAGCGCATGCTCGGCCACGCGGGCCAGCGTGCGCAGGATGTCGTCGCGCAGCTTGTGGCGCTGCTTGGTGCGCGGGTCGACGATCTCGCCGTCCAGCCCGAAGCGGCAGGCCTGGAAGCGGTTGTAGGTGTAGACCAGGTAGTCGTCCTCGGTCGGCTCGAAGGGCCGCTCCTCGCGCAGGTGGCGGCACAGGCTCTGCAGGTAGCAGGCCAGTGCCGCGGCCTTGTCCACCGTCAGCGGCGTGTCGCACACGCGCAGTTCAATGGTGCCGTACTCGGGCTTGGGCCGGATGTCCCAGTAGAAGTCCTTCATCGACTGGACGACGCCGGTGCTGGTCATCTTCTGGAAGTACTCGCCAAACTCGTCCCAGCTCAGCACGAAGGGTGCGCGGCCGGACAGCGGGAAGGCGAACACCGAGTTCAGTCGCGCCGAATGGAAACCGGTGTCCACGCCCTGCACGAAGGGCGACGACGCGCTGAGCGCGATGAAGTGCGGCACGTAGCGCGACAGCGCATGCAGCAGCCACAGCGCGTCGTCGCCGTTCGGCACGCCCACGTGCACATGCTGGCCGAACACGGTGAACTGCTTGGCCAGATAGCCGTACAGCTCGCTGATGTAGTGGAAGCGCTCGGTCGGGAAGATCTGCTGCTCGCTCCAGTGCTGGAAGGCATGCGTGCCGCCGCCGCCGATGCCGATGTTGAGCTTGCGCGCGCCGCGCGACAGCTGGCGGCACAGGTCGTGCAGCTCGTCGCGCAGCGGGCCGTGGGCGCGCTGGATCGAGGTGCCGATCTCGATCATGCTGCGCGTGATCTCCGGCTTCACGTCCCAGGCGCCGGGGTGGCGGTCGAGCACGCGCAGCAGGTCCTGCGCGCGCGGCGCCAGGTTGAAATCCAGCGTGTCCAGCAGCTGCAGCTCGAGCTCGACGCCCAGCGTCAGCGGCTCGGACCGGGTGAAGGCTTCAAGCGCCATGGCGGGGCTCCGTCGAACATTCGCCGGCCACGTGGCGCAGGCCCAGCTGCACCCACAGCGGGCCGCTCAGCTGCATCAGCGTGGTGGCCACCAGCAGCGCCTGCAGCACGGCGATGTCGATGCCCGGCAGCTGCGACTGCCAGGCGAAGTCGCGCATCACCAGCAGCACCGCCAGGCCGCCCATCGGCTGCAGTGCCAGCGTCAAGGCCAGCGCCTGGCGCCAGCCCAGGCCGCTGGGTCGGGCCAGCAACATCACGGCCAGACCCTTGCCGAGCAGGCGCGCGACCACGATCGCCAGCACCCAGGGCCACAGTTGCACCAGGCCGTCTAGCGTGAACAGCAAGCCGGTGCTCAGGAACAGCAGCACCGTCAGCGCGGCGCCGGCGCTGCCCAGCGAAGGCTCCACCGTCAGCCGGTGGCCCATCAGCTTGCGAGCGGTGATGCCTGCAATCAGCATCGTCAGCAACGGCGACAAGCCCCAGATTGAAGCCAGCGTCGAGGCCAGCATGACCAGCGCGATCTGCAGCACCGGCATGGTGGCCCGGTGCCCGCCGGGCCGCCCCGTGCGGTCGACCAGCCAGCCGCAGGCCAGGCCGAGCAGGAAGGAGCCGCTGGCCACGAACAGTGCGCTGGCACCCCAGCCCAGTGCATCGGCGGCCCAGTTCGACTGCCCGGCTGCGGCCAGCACGGGCCACAGCTTCAAGGCCAGCATGGCCAGCACGCTGTTCAGCGCGCACATCAGCAGCAGCCGCTCGGCCACCTGGCCGCGCGGCCGCAGCTCGTGCACCGAGGCCATGGCGATCACCGGCGAGGTGGCGCCCGCCACCACACCGGCGGCCATGGCCGACAACATGGGCGCCCCCAACCACACCAGCAGGTAGCCCACCGCCAGCGTGGCCAGCAGGCCTTCGAGCACGCTGCTCAGGGCCAGCCAGGGGTTGTCCAGCAACCAGCGCGGCCGCAGGCGGCTGCCCAGCTCGAACACCAGCACCGCAATGGCCAGGTCGATCAGGGGTTTCCAGTCCGCCAGGTCGTTGCGCTGCAGCAAACCCAGGCCGAGCGGGCTGGCCAGCATGCCGACCAGCATGTAGCCCATCAGGCGCGGCAGGCGCAGCAGGCGGTGGGCCAGATCGGCCGCCACCAGCGCCAGCAGCACCACGGCCGCCAGCGCGAGCACGGGATCGGCCTCGCGCAAACTGGGCCAGGCCAGCCAGGAGGCGTCGGGCACAATGCGCTCCGGCCACGGCGCAGATGCTGGGATCAAGGGCGTTCCCTCGTACCGGTGCGCTCTGCGCAGGTGCGAGCACTTCCACCGCGGTGCGTCGCACACGGCGCCGCACCGAACCCAGGCCCTGTGGGATGACGGGGCAACGTGGAAGTTCCCTTCAGCGGCTCAGGGTCTTGAAAGGCCCGGCCTGCGGCCCCATGTGCTCGGCGGCCCGCCGGGTAGGCCGGCATCGGACACCAGACTACATAGACGACCCGCCATGACGCGACAAACCCTTTCCTTCCAGGCCGAGGTGCAACAGATCCTGCACCTGGTGACCCATTCGCTGTACTCGAACAAGGAGATCTTCCTGCGCGAGCTGGTCTCCAATGCTTCGGACGCCTGCGACAAGCTGCGCTTCGAGGCGCTGGACCACGGCGCGTTGTGGGAGGACGCGCCGAACCTCGAAATCCGCGTCTTCTTCGACAAGGACGCGAAGACGCTGACCATCCGCGACAACGGCATAGGCATGAGCGCCGAGGAGGCGGTGGCACACCTGGGCACCATCGCCAAGAGCGGCACCAAGGAGTTCCTGTCGAAGCTGGAAGGCGACAAGAAGAAGGACGCCAACCTGATCGGCCAGTTCGGCGTGGGCTTCTATTCGGGCTTCATCGTCGCCGACCGCATCACGGTGCTGTCGCGCCGCGCCGGCGCCGTGCCCGAGGAGGGCGTGCGCTGGAGCAGCGCCGGCACCGGCGAGTTCGAAGTGGAGCCGATCACGCGCGCCGAGCGCGGCACCGACGTGATCCTGCACCTGCGCGAGGGCGAGGAGGACTTCCTTTCCACCTGGCGGCTGAAGTCGATCATCGCCAAGTACTCCGACCACATTTCGCTGCCCATCCTGATGAAGAAGGAGGAATGGGACAGCGAGAAGAAGGAACAGGTGCTGAAGGACGAATGGGAGACGGTGAACAAGGCCGCGGCCCTGTGGACGCGGGCCAAAAGCGACGTCACCGACGCCGAGTACCAGGAGTTCTACAAGCAGATCTCCTATGACAGCGCCGCGCCGCTGGCCTACACGCACAACCGCGTCGAGGGCCGTACCGAGTACACGCAGCTTCTATACATCCCGGGCAAGGCGCCCTTCGACCTGTGGAACCGCGACAAGCGCGGCGGCGTCAAGCTCTACGTCAAGCGTGTCTTCATCATGGACGACGCCGAGGCGCTGATGCCGGTGTACCTGCGCTTCGTCAAGGGCGTGATCGATTCGGCCGACCTGCCGCTGAACGTCAGCCGCGAGCTGCTGCAGGAAAGCCGCGACGTCAAGGCGATCCGCGAGGGCTCGACCAAGCGCGTGCTGGGCATGCTGGAGTCATTGGCCGACAGCGAGGACGCGGCCGAGCGCGACAAGTACGCCGGCTTCTGGAAGGAATTCGGCGCGGTGCTGAAGGAAGGCATCGGCGAGGACCACGCCAACCAGGAGCGGCTGGCCAAGCTGCTACGCTTCGCCAGCACGCAGGCCGATGCGGGCGTGTCCTTCGCCGACTACGTCAAGCGCATGAAGGAAGGCCAGGAGGCCATCTACTACATCACCGCCGACAACCTGGCCACCGCCAAGAGCAGCCCGCAGCTGGAGGTGTTCCGCAAGAAGGGCATCGAGGTGCTGCTGCTGGTGGACCGCGTGGACGAGTGGATGCTGACGCACCTGTACGAGTTCGAGGGCCATGCGCTGCAGAGCGTGGCCAAGGGCGCCTTCGACCTGGGCAAGCTGCAGGACGAGGAAGAGAAGAAGAAGGCCGAAGAGGCGGCCGAGAGCTTCAAGCCGGTGCTGGATCGGCTGAAGACCGCGCTGAAGAACCGTGCCAAGGATGTGCGCGTGACAACTCGGCTCGTCGAGTCACCGGCCTGCATCGTCGTCGACGAGGGCGACATGAGCGGCCACCTGTCGAGGCTGCTGAAGCAGGCCGGCCAGGACGCGCCGAAGTCGCTGCCGACGCTGGAGGTCAACGCCGAGCATGCGCTGGTCAAGCGGCTGGACAGCGACGAGCGCTTCGACGACCTGGCTCAGATCCTCTTCGACCAGGCGCTGCTGGCCGAAGGAGGGCAGCTGGAGGACCCGGCGGCCTACGTGCAGCGCGTGAACCGGCTGCTCGCGGCCTGAGCGGATCGGCCGGACTACGCCGCGCGACGGCGGCGCGCGACGAAGCCCGTCGCTGCCAGCCCCGCGAGCAGCATTGCGTAGGTGCCGGGCTCGGGTACCGGTGCCAGGCTCAGGCCCAGTACGTGATCGTCGTAGTCGGCATCGACCTTCGCGCCATCGTTGAAGCCGATGATCAGGTCGAAGGTGCCACCGCCGTAGGATTTGAGCGGGCTCCAGTCGCCGTTCTGGGCGCGTGTGCCGAAGATCACGTAGCTGCCCTGTGCGGCGCTCGGGCTGTTGCCGCCGTTGGGCACCCCGGTACTGTCGTTCTGGTCCAGGAAACGGAACGGCAGCGCTCCGGCGCCAACCTGCACCTGCTGCGTGGTGCCGACCGCAATGTTGTTCAGCATCTCCAGAGTGGTCGTGCCGTAGACGCCGAACAGGTTGGTGTGCCCGGCCTCCTTGCCCAGGAAGGTGACGCTCAGCGTGCCCGGAAGCGCCGTGGAGATCTGCGCGTCGAGCAGCCCGGTGGAGAACGACGGCACGTTGTTGCCGGCGATGCTGTTCAGATAGGTGCCGGTGGTGGAGTAGCTGAGCTGGGCCTGAGCGCTGAAGGCGCAGGCGGCGACGGCTACGGCAATGGCAAGCTTTTTCATGACGACGTCCTTTTGCTCTGTCTTGCGCGGCAACCGTTGTCGCGCTGACGAGCAATGTAGGAATCGCCGCTGCGACGCACATCCCCGCGCCTGCGGTGGAGCCCCTCAGACGAGCGTGTCCAGAGTTGGCATTTCGTGTGCGATCCGCAGCTGTTCGCGCAGCTGCAGCACCTGCTGCCCCCACCAACCCGACGTGCCGAAGTCCGGGAACGCCGTCGGGAAGGCCGGATCCTGCCAGCGCTGCGCCACCCAGGCGTTGTGCCGGATCATGCGCAGCAGGCGCAGCGGCTCGATCAGGCGCAGCTGACGGCGGTCGAAGGCCATGAAGGGCTGGTAGCCCATCAGCAGCTGCCGAAGCTGATGCGCCATCGCCTCGGCGTCGCCTGACAGCAGCATCCACAGGTCCTGCACGGCCGGGCCCATGCAGCTGTCGTCCAGGTCGACCACGTGCGCGCCTTCATCACGCCACAGCAGGTTGCCCGGGTGGCAGTCGCCGTGCAGGCGCAGCGCCGCGGGCTCGAGCGCCGACCATGCCGTGTCGATGCAGTCCAGCACGCCCTCACAGACGTCGTCCCAGGCCGCCTGCTGGTTCTCGGCAACGAAGCCGCCGGCCTGCAGCTGGTCGATCGCCGTGCGGGCATCGTTCGGCGCATGCAGGCTGCGCCGATGCGCAAAGCGCTGTTGTGATCCGACGGCATGCAGCCGCCCGATGAAGCCGCCGAGCCTGCGCAGCACGCTGTCGTCTTCGAGCTCGGGTGCGCGGCCGGCGCGTCGCGGCGAGACGCTGAAGCGGTGCGTGCCGGAGGCGGCGCGCAGCAGGGCCAGCGTTGCCGGGCCGGGTTGCGGCAGCAGTTCGACGGCCGGGCTGCGCGCCTGCAGGGCCAGCGGCGCCACCACCGGAACCTCAGCGGCTTCGAGTTCCCGCGCGAACTGGTGCTCCTCGACGATCTGCGCGTGGCTCCAGCGCCCGGGCCGGTAGAACTTGGTGACAACCGAACTGCCGTCCTCCAGCATCACCTGGAACACGCGGTTCTCGTACGAGTTCAGCTGCAGGATGCGGCCGTCGCCATAGAAGCCGACGGCGTCGAGCGCGGCCAGCACTTCGTCGGGCGTCAGGTCGGCATAGCCGGCTGCATGCGGTAGGGCTGGCGCCGTCATGCGCCGATGCTACGCGCTGACCCCGCCGTCAATGGTGGGTGCGAGGCAGCGGACGGCTGCGGGCCGGGGCATCGGCATCGCCGCCTTCGCCACTGGCGCCGGGATCCCGCTGCGTGACACCGCCGCGCAGGATGCTGCCGATGGCACCGAACTCGCTGCTCGGCCCGCTGTCGGACCGGCTTTCGGCGCCGAAGAACGAGTCCTGGAAGAAGCCCGAGTCCTGCCACAGCGCCGAGCGTTCCCTGCGGCGCGGGGCTGCGCTCCCGGCCAGCGTGTCGCGGCTGGCATCCACCGTCGGTGCGGGCTGTGGGGCGCGGGCAGCCGCCGTGCCCTGCGGCACCAGCAACTGCAGTTCGGGTACCGAGGGCAGGTGGTCCACAGGGCAGCGCAGATAGCGTACACGGCATGCGGCCAGCACGGACTGCTTGATCTGCAGCACGCGGCGTGAGTTGCCCCGGTCGGTGTCCAGGTCGATGGCGGCCAGCACGCGGCCATTGGCACTGCAGATGGCGAAGGTCACGTGGATGGCTCCCAGCAACTCGTACCAGTAGCGCACCTGTTCCGGATCGGTAGGCTGCGAAAAACGCACCAGCGGCAGCTTGGACAACACGATGTGGTGTGGCAGTGCCTCGCGCAGCTGGCGGTAGACGCGCCGCTCGTCGGTGCTGAACACCGGCCGCGCCGTCAACGCCCATTCGGTGGGCAGCGGCGCCGGACGGCGCGGCCGGCTGCGCGCCCACCACCAGGCCAGCAGCGCAATGCCCAGCAGCACGGCCGAAGCCAGACCGACGATCCAGGGAAGAGTCTGTGGCATGTCCTGGGTAAGGGCACGAACCCGGCGTCCTGCGGTGGTGATGAGGAGCGTGGGCGGCCTGGGGATGCTACAGCCCGGCCGATCGGCCATGCCCCCCCGATTGCGGGTTCGGGCCCCGGGTCGGGGGAGGTGAAACCCGCGGACGGCGGCCGCGCCGGCACGGCCCCGGCGCGCTGCTCAATCCTTGGATCGGCCGGAGAGCAACTCGTCCACGCGGTGGGCCTGGCGCTTGATCTGGTAATCGAGGTCGGCGGCGGTGTCCTCGACCAGGGCTTCCACGTGGGATGCCAGGCTTTCCGGGGCCAGTCGCACCCAGGCCTGGGATTCCGGGCCGTCGCGCTCGATGCGGGCGCCGGCATTGCGGGCGATCCGCAGCATGGCCGTGTTCTCGCTCAACGCATGCACCAGCAGGCAATCGATGCCTCGGTTGCGTGCGTGCAGCGCGGCATGGTCGAAGAGCCGGTCGCCATAGCCTCTGCCACGAGCGGCCTTGCCGACCGAGACGCCGAACTCCGCCGCCGGGCGCGGCGTGGCTTTGGGGTCCAGGTAGGCCAGGTGGGCCATTGCCAGGATCTCCAGGCGGCGATTGAAGATGCCGAACACCTCGTCGTGTTCGAAGTCCAGCTTTTCCACATAGCGCGCGACCTGCTCGTCGCTGGCGGCGTAGCCGAATCGCAGGTAGCGGTCGCGTTCGTTCAGCGCCAGCAGGTGCGCCAGGATGCGAGGCCGGTGGCGTGCGGCCAGCGAGCGGATCGGCACCCAGCGAAAGCCCAGCCTGGGCTTGGGCGCTTGCGCTGCGCCTTCATCCTCGGGCCGCGCCCGGTCTTCCCGGTGAAACAGCGAACTCATGGTCTGCATTCTTGCCTGCACATTGCCACGCCATCCTAGCCGCCCGCTCTAGAGGATCCACCTCAGGCGCCGTGCCATGGGGCCCATCGTCGACGTCGGCACGAAACCGAATCGTTGTATACTGCTGGGCTTTCCCGTTAACGGCGGGGTGGAAGTGCCATGGTCAACCGGTGTTCCGGCCGACCGATGTGCCGGATGTTCCCGAGAGGCCGCCTCCACAAGCGGTACCGAAGGGTCCGGGGTCTTCCGAACAGCCGTGTCTCGGCATCAGGGGCGCATGCGTCCCCGCATGCCAACTTTCCGCGAGTCCCTCATGAAGACCTTCAGCGCCAAGCCGGCCGAAGTGAAGCACGAGTGGTTTGTGATTGACGCCACCGACAAGGTGCTCGGACGTGTTGCCAGCGAAGTGGCACTCCGTTTGCGCGGCAAGCACAAGGCCATCTACACGCCTCACGTCGACACCGGTGATTTCATCGTCGTCGTCAACGCCGGCAAGATCCGCGTCACCGGCAACAAGGCCGGCGACAAGATGTATTACCGTCATTCGGGCTTCCCGGGCGGTATCTACGCCACCTCCTTCAAGGACATGCAGGCCCGCCACCCCGGCCGCGCGCTGGAGAAGGCGGTCAAGGGCATGCTGCCCAAGGGCCCGCTGGGCTACGCGATGATCAAGAAGCTCAAGGTCTATGCCGGTGATACCCACCCGCATGCGGCCCAGCAGCCCAAGGCGCTCAAACTCTAAGGAAACGCGATGATCGGTAACTGGAACTACGGCACCGGCCGCCGCAAATCCTCGGTGGCGCGGGTGTTCATGAAGAAGGGCAACGGCCAGATCACCATCAACGGCAAGGCGATCGACCAGTATTTCGGTCGCCAGACCTCGATCATGATCGTGCGCCAGCCGCTGCTGCTGACGGCCAACGATGCCACCTTCGACATCAAGATCAACGTGCATGGTGGCGGTGAGTCCGGCCAGGCAGGTGCCGTGCGTCACGGCATCACCCGGGCGCTGATCGATTACGACGCGGCCCTCAAGGGCGACCTGAGCCGCGCCGGCTTCGTCACCCGTGATGCGCGCGAGGTCGAGCGCAAGAAGGTCGGCCTGCACGGCGCTCGCCGTCGCAAGCAGTTCAGCAAGCGCTGATCGACGCGGGGTTGGCTTCCGGCCTGTTGCCGATGCGGGCTTCGGGTCGGTGATACAGTGGGTATGAGGCACGGGTCTTGGACCTTTGCCTCCTCGCCCGACCCCATCGCGAAGGAATGGCCATGAGTGCAGTCGCCGAACAAGTCTCCACCGCCGCCGATGAGATGCCGCCGCCGCTGATCTTCACCGACAGCGCTGCCGACAAGGTGCGCGATCTCGTTGCCGAAGAGGGCAACCCCGACCTGAAACTGCGCGTCTTCGTGCAGGGCGGTGGCTGCTCTGGCTTCCAGTATGGTTTCACCTTCGATGAAGTCATCAACGACGACGACACGCTGATGACCAAGAACGGTGTGACGCTGCTGATCGACGCGATGAGCCTGCAGTACCTGGGCGGTGCGGAGATCGACTACAAGGAAGACCTGCAGGGCGCCCAGTTCGTGATCAAGAACCCGAACGCAACCACCACTTGCGGGTGCGGTTCGAGCTTTTCGGTCTGAATCCCGGGACGTCGCTGGTTGGGCTTGGGGGGCTGCATCACGCAGCCCCTAGTCGTTTCCGACGCTGCCTTTTCAGGACGCGGGGTACAGCGCGCCCAGCACGCGCGGGCCTCGTGCGCCCGTCACGCTCTGCAGGTTGCCAGGCTGCCGCTGTACGTGGGTGCGTGCCAGCCATGCAAAGGCCAGCGCCTCCACCTGCAGCGGCGGCACACCGGCCTCGGCAGTGCTGGCCACCGGCACGCCCGGCAGGCTCGCTGCCAGGCGCCGCATCAGGTGGCCGTTGAGTGCGCCGCCGCCACAAACCAGCAGCCTCTGCACGCCGGGTGCATAACGGGCCAACGCATCGGTCGCGGCGCTGACCGTGAACTCGGCCAGCGTGGCCTGCACGTCGGCCGCCGTGGGGGGTACCCGCATGCGCTGCAAGGCGTCAGCTAGCCACTCCGGATTGAACAAGTCCCGGCCCGTGCTCTTGGGCGGTGGCCGCTGCAGAAAGGGCTCCGCCAGCAGGGCGGCAAGCAGCGCAGCGTCGACCTGCCCGCTGGCCGCCCAGCGGCCGTCGTCGTCGAAGGCGTTGCCCAGGTGCCGGTGGCACCAATGGTCGAGCAGCGCGTTGCCAGGTCCGCAGTCGAAGCCGCGCACCGCGCCGTCAGCGCCCAACAAGGTCAGGTTGCCGATGCCGCCCAGGTTCAGCACCGCCGTGGCTTGGCCGGGCTGGCCGAACAACGCCGCATGCAGGGCCGGCACCAGTGGCGCGCCTTGCCCGCCTGCCGCCAGGTCGCGCGTGCGCAGATCGCAGACCACGTCGATGCCGCACAGCTCGGCCAGCAGTGCGCCATTCAACAGCTGCAGCGTGTAGCCGACGCCATCGAATTCCAGCGGCCGGTGGCGCACCGTCTGGCCATGGGCGCCAATGGCTTGCACCTGTGACGGCTGCAGGCCCTGGGACTGCAGCAATGCAGCCACCACGTCGGCATAGATGCGTGCCAGCGCGTTGCTGGCGAGTGCAGCCCGGTGCAACTCGTCCGAGCCGCTGCGGTTCAGGCCAAGCAACGGCTCGCGCAAGGCATCGGCAAAGGGCAGATGGTGGTGCGCGCGCACATGGATCGCCCGTTGGCGGTCCGGGCCTGCGTTGCTGAACTCGGCCAGAACGCCATCGACGCCGTCCAGCGAGGTGCCGGACATCAGGCCGATGAACAGTGCCACGGTTGCTGCGCCGGGCTGCGCGGCGTCGGCTACTCGGGCTGGACCCGGCCGCCGATCATCGTGCCGGCCAACTGCAGTTGCGCCTGCGCACTGCGCGACAGTTCGGCGAACTGGTTGCGTGCAGGTCCGTCGATGGTGACGGTCTCCGAGGCCTTGGCAATCTGCAGCGGGTCCACATGCTGGCCGTTCACCTGAAACTCGAAGTGCAGGTGAGGGCCGGTGGCCCAGCCGGTGGAGCCCACGGCACCGACATGCTGACCCTGCTCCACCGATTGCCCCTTGCGCACGTCGATGCGGCTCAGGTGCGCGTACAGCGTGCTGCGGTTCTTGCCGTGCTGGATCTTGACGACATTGCCGTAGCCGTTCTGCCAGCCTGCGAACTCGACGACGCCATCCCCGACCGAGCGCACCGGCGTGCCCGCGGGCGCGCCGTAGTCGACACCGCGGTGGGCGCGCATGGTCTGCAAGATCGGGTGCATCCTCATGGCGAAGCCCGAGGTGATGCGCGAGAACTCCATCGGGCTGGCCAGGAAGGCGCGCCGCTTGCTCTGGCCGTCGAAGCCGAAGTAGGCGCCCCGGCCGGTCGCGTCGGTGTACCACAGCGCGTGGTGGGCCTTGCCGTTGTTGACGAACTCGGCCGACAGCACGCGGCCGGTGGAGGGCGCCCAGGTGACCGGCTCGCCGTCGGCGGTGAGTGCTTCGTAGACCACGCTGAAGGTGTCACCCTTGCGCAGTTCGCGGTGGAAGTCGATGTCGGCAGCGAAGATCTCGGCCATCTGCACCGCCACAGGGTCGGGGATGCGGGCCTCGTCCGTCGCGGCAAACAGCGACGAGCGGATCGTGCCGCTGGCCAGCCGAACCTGGCCCACCAGCGGAAGCACGTCGGTCCGGCTTTGCCAGCCGCCGCCAACCTTGCGGGTGACGGTCAGGCGGGTGAACTGCGGCTCGCGCTTGGCGCTCTCGGGTGCGCCGTAGCGGGCGACCAACTCCTGTAACGAGCCGTTGGAATCCACCAGCACCTGCACCAGCTTGCCGGCCCGGCCGTCCAGCAGCCGACGTGCCAGTGGGTCATTGCGCAGCATGGCCGAAGCCTCCGCATCGGCAATGCCCAGGCGGCGCAGCAGGCTGTCGGGTGTGTCGGTGCCGCGCGTCAGGTCGCTGCGCCAGAGCTGCAGGTCATGATCGGCCAGCGCTTCCAGCTGCGCGGCGATGCCGGAGGGCGCGACGGTGTCCACCACCACCCGCTGCGGGGTGTCGGCCGGATCGGGCAACAACGGGGCCACACCGAAGGCGGCCGCTGCAAAACCGGCCAGCACCACCACGAAGGCTGCGCTCAGGCGGCGCGAATGCTGCTGCAGCCAGGCGCCGACGCGCTGCGTATGCACTGAAAGGGACGGCAATGGCTTCGGCATGCTTCGGCGGCAGACCCGCATCGACGGTGGTTGGTTGCGACTTCGGTGGGCTCCAGGTCCCCCTTCGCCGCCGCGCCAGGGCAGGCCCTGGAACTAGAATCGAACCCCTTCGCTCGACCCCCTTGAACAGGGGATAGCGACGAGTCGCGCGAGTATAACAACCGCGCCGTCGGCTTCAACGCCCGAAATGTACCCATAAGTGAGCCCATGTCCGAAGCCGCAGCCCCGCAGCACCCCCAAGCGCCCACCGATGTCAGCGACCGGGTGCGCGAAGCGATGGCAGTTTCGCTGCGCGGCTGCGAGGAATTGCTGCCGCAGGCGGAATGGCTGAAAAAGCTGGTGCGCTCCGAGGCCACCGGCCAGCCGCTGCGGGTGAAACTGGGCCTGGACCCGACCGCGCCGGACATCCATATCGGCCACACCGTGGTGCTGAACAAGATGCGCCAGCTGCAGGACCTGGGGCACACGGTGATCTTCCTGATCGGCGACTTCACCTCGATGATCGGCGACCCCTCGGGCCGCAACACCACCCGGCCGCCGCTGACGCGCGAGCAGATCGAGGCCAACGCCCAGACCTACTACGCCCAGGCCAGCCTGGTGCTGGACCCCGAGCGCACCGAGATCCGCTACAACAGCGAATGGAGCGACGCGCTGGGTGCGCGCGGCATGATCCAGCTGGCCTCGCGCTACACGGTGGCGCGCATGCTCGAGCGCGACGACTTCACCAAGCGCTACAAGGCCGGTACTCCGATCAGCGTGCACGAGCTGCTCTACCCGCTGATGCAAGGCTACGACTCGGTGGCGCTGAAGAGCGACCTGGAACTCGGCGGCACCGACCAGAAGTTCAACCTGCTGGTCGGCCGGGCGCTGCAGGCCGAGTATGGCCAGGAGCCGCAGTGCGTGCTGACCATGCCGCTGCTGGAGGGCCTGGACGGCGTCGAGAAGATGTCCAAGAGCAAGGGCAACACCATCGGCATCACCGAAGACGCCAACACCATGTTCGCCAAGCTGCTGTCGATCAGCGACGACATGATGTGGCGCTACTTCACGCTGTTGTCCTTCCGCAGCGAGGCCGAGATCGCGAAGCTGCGCGCCGAGGTCGCGCAGGGCCGCAACCCGAAGGAGGCCAAGCTGCTGCTGGCGCGCGAGATCACCACCCGCTTTCACAGCGCCGCCGCGGCCGAAGCCGCCGCCGCCGATTTCGAACTGCGGGCCCGCGGTGGTGTGCCGCAGGACATTCCGGAGGTGCGCCTGAGCGGCGCGCCGCTGGCCATCGGCAGCCTGTTGAAGCAGGCCAACCTGGTGCCCAGCAGCAGCGAGGCGCTGCGCCTGGTCGAGCAGGGCGGGGTGCGCATCGACGGCAGCCCGGTGGCCGACAAGGGCCTGAAGCTGCCCGAAGGCAGCTACGTGGTGCAGGTGGGCAAGCGGCGCTTCGCGCGCGTCACGCTGGCGGCATGAGACGCCGGCGCTGCATCGGGGCCCTGCTGGCCGCATGCAGCCTGGGGGTGTGGGCGCAGCCCGCGCCGGCCGAACAGCAGCGCATCGACCGGCTGATCGAGGCCGTCGCCGGCGCCAAGGACCTGCGCTTTCTGCGCAACGGCCGCGAGTACACCGCCGCGCAGGCGGCGGATTTCCTGCGCGGCAAGCTGAAGTGGCAGGTCGAGAAGGTGCGCACCGTGCAGGACTTCATCAACGAGGTCGGCACGCGCTCCACCACCAGCGGCGACCCGTACTTCGTGCGCCTGGCCGACGGCCGCGTGCTGCCCAGCGCCGAGTTCCTTCGCGAGGAGCTGCGGCGCATCGAGAAGAAGCGCTGAGCCGCGCGTGCAGGTCAGCGCCTACCTGAAACTGTCGGTGGCCGTGGCCGTGGCCACCATCGTGCTGAAGACGGCGGCCTGGTGGGTGACCGGCTCGGTCAGCCTGCTGTCCGACGCGCTGGAATCGCTGGTCAACCTGGCCGGCGCAGTGTTCGCGCTGCTGATGGTGACCATCGCCGCGCAGCCGGCCGACGACGATCACCCCTACGGCCACCACAAGGCCGAATACTTCTCCAGCGGCTTCGAGGGCGTGCTGATCCTGGCCGCGGCGCTGGCCATCATCTGGGCTGCGGTGCAGCGCTTCTGGGCGCCGCAGCCGCTGGAAAGCCTGGGCTGGGGCCTGAGCCTGAGCATCGTCAGTTCCGCCATGAACGGTGCGCTGGCCTGGGCCATGCTGAAGAAGGCGCGCGAGCACCGCTCGATGGCGCTGGAAGGCGATGCCCGCCACCTGTTCACCGACGTGTGGACCTCCGCCGGTGTGGTGCTGGGCCTGCTGGCCGTGTCGGCCACGGGCTGGCTGTGGCTGGACCCGCTGGTGGCCATCGCCGTGGCCGGCAACATCGTGCGCGAAGGCATCTCGCTGGTGCGGCGCTCGGCCGACGGCCTGATGGACCGAGCGCTCGAGCCGCAGGTGCTTGCCGACATCGAGCGCACGCTGGAGGGCTTTCGCCACCAGGCGGTGCGCTTCGACCACGTGATCACCCGCCGCGCCGGCGCGCGGCGCTTCGTCGACCTGCACATGCACATGCCCGGCAGCTGGAGCCTGGCGCGGGCCGCGGCCTTGCGCACGTCGGTCGAGCAGGCGCTGATGAGCGCGGTGCCGGGCCTGCGCGCAACCATCCAACTGCTGCCGATGGATGTCGAGGCGCACGCCGGCGATGCCAAGGACCTGATCTGATGGGCTGGCCCGCATGATCGCCCTGGTGCAGCGCGTGGCCCGCGCGCATGTCGAGATCGCTGGCTG
Source organism: Burkholderiales bacterium (assembly GCA_017302505.1). Lineage (GTDB taxonomy): Bacteria > Pseudomonadota > Gammaproteobacteria > Burkholderiales > Burkholderiaceae_C > Rubrivivax. Next base: position 288 of record JAFLDH010000055.1, on the reverse strand, counting down.
CACCGTCGGCGCCATCGATGCGGGCCTGCTGGTGCTGGTCTGCGCCGAGCCGGCCGACACCCAGGCGCAGGTGCAGCGCCTGGTGGCCAAGCTGCTCGCGCTGCGCATCTTCGGCGATGCCGAGGGCAGGATGAACCGCAACCTGCAGGACGTCGGCGGCGGCCTGCTGCTGGTGTCGCAGTTCACGCTGGCGGCCGACACCTCGCGCGGCAACCGGCCGGGGTTCTCGGCCGCTGCGCCGCCCGATCTGGGGCGGCAGCTGTTCGACGCGGTGCTGGCCGAGGCGCG
>JAFLDH010000549.1 GCA_017302505.1 Burkholderiales bacterium | reverse complement strand
GCCGCGTCGAACAGCGCCGCGCCGCGGCGGCGCAGGCCGCGCAGGTCGTGCAGCGGCGCGTCCAGCGGCGCGGTGATCAGCCGCAGGTCGACGTCGATCGGCGGCTCGGCGGTGCGCGCCAGGAACAGCGCCCGGTGGTGGCTGACCTCGGCGACCGCGGTGTCCAGGTCGCGGGCGGCGTAGTACACGCCGTAGCTGCCGTCGGAAAAGCGCGAGCCTTCCGGGTTCAGGTGGGTGAAGGCGGCCATGATCGGCGTGCTGCCGGCGCCGCTGAGGCGCTCGTCCGGCGGCACCAGCTGCAGCTGGCCCAGCTCGTTGCGCAGCCGCGGATTGGTCAGCGCCTCGATCGCGAACACCGCGTCCAGGTCGGCCGGGTCGGCGATGGCGTCGTACAGCCCCACCGTCGGAAAGCGCGAGGCGATCAGCCGGTAGCTGGGCGACCAGGCCACCGCCCGGACGGGGATGTCGGCCGGCTCGATCACGCCTTGCCGCCGCGCTGCGCGTCCAGGTACTGGCGCACCACGTACAGGTCGGCCACCTGCCCGCCCAGCATGCGCTGCAGCGCCGACTGGCCATTGAACAGCGGCGCGCTGTTCGGCCGGCGCACCCATTCGTCGGCGCGCTCGCCCTCGGGCAGCAGCAGCTGCAGCGCCGCGTAGATGCCGAACAGGTAGGACAGCCGCTCCAGCACATGCCGGTCCAGCGGGCCGACGCGGCCAGCCTTCCACTGGTACAGCGCGCTGCGGCCCACGCCCAGCAGGGTCATCTGCTCGGCCGGCTTCAGCTGCCAGGCCTCGGCCAGCCGCCAGAAGGTGCGCAGCGCGGCCGCCGCCGTCGCGGCGGAGTCCAGATCGACCGAGGCGGTGGCGGGGGGCTGGCGCTTGGCACTCATGAGTGATGAGTGGAGTCTATTCCGTAAGTGGACTATAGACAAGGAAATGTTCGTGAACGGATATCTTGATCTGTGACAGAACCAGTCCGCTCACCCCTGCGAACTTGGGGGGCGTTCGCCACCGTTCCGCACGGGCCCTATGGCATAGTGAGTCGGCAGTTGGAGGCAGGTGGGCGGGTAGGCAAGTTCAGGCTGACCAGCAGGTTACGAGGACCTGGCGGTCAACTGTCCAGCCCAGCCGGAGGAGCAGGGTTTGGACACTCGGGCCAAGGCGGACAAGGGTCGCGCGCGCTCCGCGCCGGCGCGTGCCGCCGCGTCCGCCCCACGCCTGCTGAAGGCCCTGATGCAGCGTGCGCTGCGCACGCTGCGGCCCACGACCGACGGTGCCGACAAGCTGCAGCTCGAAGCCTTCGAACCGCGCGTGCTGATGGCCGGCGACGGCCTGGTGCCGCGCATCGACGGCCGCATCGACGTGCCGGGCGAGGTCGACCGCTACAGCTTCACGCTGGCGCAGGACGTGCGGATCGTCTTCGATTCGCTGACCAACGACAGCGGCATGCAGTGGAGCCTGGACGGCCCCGATGGCCGCGTGGTCGCGCCCACGGCCTTCAACGGCAGCGACTCCGCCAGCCGCAGTGGCGACACCGCGCCGCTGCTGCGCGCCGGCAGCTACACGCTGTCGGTCGATGCCACCGGTGACCGCACCGGCGACTACGCCTTCCGGCTGATCGACCTGTCGCGGGCCACCGCGCTGCAGCCCGGCCAGGTGGTCAGCGGCGACCTGGCGCAGGGCAATGCCACCGATGCCTACCGCTTCGACGCTGCCGCCGGCGAGGTGTTCTTCTTCGACCGCCAGCTGAGCCCGCCCGACGCCTACTGGCGCTTGCTGGGCCCGGACGGCCGCACGGTGTTCGACACCAGTTGGATGAACAACGACGTGCCGAACCTGGCGCTGGCCCAGACCGGCAGCTACACGCTGCTGATCGAAGGCCGCATCAGCGCGGCGCCGGCCGCCACCGCCTACCGTTTCGCGCTGCAGCCGGTGGTCGACATCCAGCGCACGCTGGTGCCCGGGCAGCCGCAGCGGCTGCCCGTGACCCGTGGCGACGCCGGGTTGCTGCTCGATGCGCTGCAGTGGGCCGAGGCCCCGCCCGATCCTGCGCTGGACCTGCGCCGCACCGTCACGGTGGAGGCCTGGGTCACGCTGGACCGCTTCAGCAATACTTACATGCCGCTGGTCTACAAGGGCGCGCAGGATGCGACGCTGGGTGCCAGCCGCACCTACGCGCTGTTCGTCACCAACGGCGGCGGCCTGCTGCTCAGCACCGGCGACGGCAGCGAGCAGGCGCTGTTCAGCGCCGGCGGGCTGCTCGCGCTGGGCCAGCGCACCCACGTGGCCGCCACCATCGACCGCGACGCCGGCAAGATGCGCCTCTACGTCAACGGCGCCGAGGTGGCCGTGGGCGATGTGCGCAGCAACCGCGACGCCGTCGGCAGCGCCGGCCCGCTGCGCATCGGCCGCACCGACGAGCCCTTCAGCGGCTTCAGCCCGCTGGAAGGCCGGGTGGATGACCTGCGGGTGTGGAACGTGGCGCGCAGCGCCGTGCAGATCGCCGACGCGCGCGACGCGCTGGCCGCCGGCGACGACGCCGGCCTGGT
>JAFLDH010000548.1 GCA_017302505.1 Burkholderiales bacterium | reverse complement strand
CTGATCAACCTGGAGACGCTGTACCGCGAGCGCGGGCTGGACCCGACGGCCGTCGGCGACGACCGGGCGCTCGACGCGCCGTGGCGCGAGGCCACCGATGCCTGGCTGCAGCGCGCCACGCCGGCCATCGCGCTGGCGGTGCACAACGCCGCCTGCCTGCTGGACATGGAAGGCGTGATCGTCGATGGCAACATCGGCCGCGGTCTGCTGGCCGAGCTCTTGCTTGCGCTGGACGGCGCACTGGGCCGACACAGCTGGGAGGGCGTCACCCGGCCGGCATTGCTGGCCGGTACGATCGGATCGGACGCCCGCGCGGTGGGCGGTGCGCTGCTGCCGCTGTACGCCGCCTATGCGCCGGACAGCGATCTCTTCCTCAAGCTCGAAAGCTGAGGCACCGGCATCGCCGGTCTCGGCCAAGGACCCGCGATGCAAGTCAAGACCGTTCCCACCCGGCCCTTCGACGGCCAGCTGCCCGGCACCTCGGGCCTGCGCAAGAAGGTGGCCGTGTTCCAGCAGCCCGGCTACCTGGAGAACTTCGTGCAGTCGGTGTTCGACGTGCTGCCCGACCTGCCGGGCAGCACGCTGGTGCTGGGCGGCGACGGCCGCTTCCACAACGACGCCGCGGTCCAGACCATCCTGCGCATGGCTGCGGCCAACGGCGTGGCCCGGGTGATCGTCGGCCGCGGCGGGCTGCTGTCCACCCCGGCGGCCAGCGAGCTGATCCGGAAGAGCGGCGCGCTGGGCGGGCTGATCCTGTCGGCCAGCCACAACCCTGGCGGGCCCGACGGCGACTTCGGCATCAAGTACAACATCTCGAATGGTGGCCCGGCGCCCGAGAAGGTCACCGAGGCGATCCACCGGCGCACGCAGACCATCGACCGCTATCTCACGGTCGAGTCCGCCGACATCGACCTGCAGCGCGACGGCGCCACCCCGCTGGGCACGATGGCGGTGGAGGTGGTGGACCCGGTGGCCAGCTATGCGCGGCTGATGCAGCAGCTGTTCGACTTCGAGCGACTGCGCGCGCTGCTCACCCGGCCGGGCTTTCGACTCTGCTTCGACGCGATGCACGCGGTCACCGGCCCCTATGCGCATGCGATCCTCGAAGGGCAACTCGGCGCGCCGGCCGGTAGCGTGATCAACGGCACCCCGCTGCCCGACTTCGGCGGCGGCCACCCGGATCCGAACCCGACCTATGCCGACCAGCTGATCGGCCGCATGTTCGCCGCCGACGCACCCGATTTCGGCGCGGCCAGCGACGGCGATGGCGATCGCAACATGATCGTCGGCCGGCGCTTCATCGTCACGCCCAGCGACAGCCTGGCGGTGCTGGCCGCCAATGCCACGCTGGTGCCTGGTTATGCGGCCGGGCTGAAGGGCGTGGCCCGTTCGATGCCCACCAGCGGCGCGGTCGACCGCGTGGCGCAGGCCCTGGGCATCCCCTGCCACGAGACACCCACCGGCTGGAAGTTCTTCGGCAACCTGCTCGACGCCGGCATGGCCACGCTGTGCGGCGAGGAGAGCGCCGGCACCGGCTCCGACCACGTGCGCGAGAAGGACGGCCTGTGGGCCGTGCTGTTCTGGCTGAACATCCTGGCGGTGCGCGGCCAGTCGGTGGAGCAGATCGTGCGCGAGCACTGGCAGCGCCATGGCCGCAACGTCTATTCGCGCCATGACTACGAAGGTGTGGACGCCGGCATCGCCAGGCAGATCGTCGCCGACCTGCGCGACGCGCTGCCCACGCTGCCGGGCCGCACGGTGGCGGGGCTGAAGATCGCGCGTGCCGACGACTTCGGCTACACCGACACGGTGGACGGCTCGGTCAGCCGGGGCCAGGGCCTGCGCGTGTTCTTCGACGACGGCGCGCGCATCGTCCTGCGCTTGTCGGGCACCGGCACCGAAGGCGCGACGCTGCGGCTGTACCTGGAGCGCTTCGAGCCCGACGCCGCGCGCCACGGCATCGAGACGCAGGCCGCGCTGCAGCCGCTGATCGACGCGGCGGAAGCGCTCACCGGGCTGAAGGCACGCAGTGGGCGGCAGCAGCCCGACGTCATCACCTGAACGGCGCCTGGGCCTGGCGCTGATGCTGCTGGCCGTTGCCACGGCGGCCGGCGCGCAGAGCTTCGAGATCGCCCACCAGGGCCTGCTGCGCCGCTACGTGGCACACCTGCCGCCGCAGCAGGCCGCCGGCCGGCCGCTGCAGTTGCTGATCGCGCTGCACGGCACCTCGATGCGTGCCGAGGACATGTTCGCCTACACCGACCTGCCGGCGCTGGCCGACCGCGAAGGCATCGTGCTGGTGGCGCCGGCTTCGGTGGGCCCGCTGTTCAACGACGGCTTCGGCGCCGCCGGCACCGAGGCGGCCGCGTTGGACGACGTGGGCTTCATCGAGGCGGTGGCCGACGACGCCCGCACGCGCTTCGGTGCGCGGGCCGATGCGGTGTACGTGGTCGGCCTGTCCAACGGCGGCTCGATGGTGCAACGGCTGGCCATCGAGAGCCGCTACCCCTTTGCCGGCTTTGCCGCGGTGGCCAGCGCGCCGCGCGTGGCCAC
>JAFLDH010000547.1 GCA_017302505.1 Burkholderiales bacterium | reverse complement strand
GGGCAGGATGCGCACGGGGCCTTCGGCGGCGATCGGGTGCATGGCGTCGGGCAAGGGCAGCGGGGCCGCCATTGTGCGGCTGCGCGGGCTTCAGGCGCCCAGGCGCTGCGGCCCCAAGCCGGCCAGGTCGATGCCGGGGTCGCGGCCGGCCATCAGATCGGCCACCAGTCGGGCCGATCCGCAGGACAAGGCCCAGCCGCTGGAACCGTGGCCCAGGTTCAGCCACAGGCCGGGCAGGCGGCTGCGGCCAATGACGGGCGGGCCGTCGGGCAGCATCGGGCGTGCGCCCTTCCAGGCGCTGGCCTGGGACAGCCGTGCCGCGCCGGGATACCAGTCGTCGAGCACCTTGTAGAGCGTGGCCAGCGCGGCGGCGTTCATGCGCCCCGGCTGACCGCCCAGCTCGGCACTGCCGGCCACGCGGATGCGCTGGCCCAGGCGCGAGATCGCAACCTTGAACTTCTCGTCCATCACCGCGCCGCGCGGGCCCTGCAGGCTTTGCTCGTCGACCAGGCTCAGTGGCGCCGTCACCGAGTAGCCATACACCGGCGCGATCGGCAGCCTCAGCCGCAACGGACGCAGCAACTGCGCAGACTGATGCCCGGTGCACAGCAGCACGGCGTCGTACCCGGCCTCCTCCCGTGGGCCGCCGGCGCTGCGGTCCTGGCTGATGACGCGCGGCGTGCTGCCAGGCGTGACGGCCAGCACCTCCTGCTGGAAGCGGAACGTGGCGCCGTGGCGCTGGGCTTGCGCCTTCATCAGGTGGGCGAACTGCCGGCAGTTGCCCACTTCGTCCTGCGCCAGCCAGATGCCGGCATGCAGTGCGGTGGCGGCATGCAAACCAGGCTCGACCCGGCGGCAGCCTTCGGCATCGAGCAACTCGAAGGGCACCTCCAGCGTGCGCAGCACCTGCAGCGAGGCCTGCGCCTGCGCCAGGTCGCGGGCGCTGCGCAGCAGCACCAGCACGCCGCTGGCCTGCTCGTACTCCAGGCCCAGGGCTTGCGTCAACGCATGCTGGCGCTGGCGGCTGAAGCGCGCCAGTTCATACAGCCAGCCGCGGTGCTGGCGGTACACCGACGGGCGGCAGGCGCGCCACCAGCGCCACATCCATGGCAGCTGCGCCAAGGCGTTGGCCCCACCGAAACGAACGGGCGCATGGCGGCCGAACAGATGGCGCAGCACCTTCAGCGGCATGCCTGGCGCTGCCCAGGGCGTGACATAGCCAGGCGCCACCACGCCGGCATTGGCAAAGCTGGTTTCGCTGGCCACGCCGGCATGGCGTTCGTAGACCGTGACTTCGTGGCCGTCGGCCGCCAGCTCGTGCGCGCTCGTCACGCCGACGATGCCGGCGCCGATGATGGCGATGCGCATGGCCTAGCGTCCCGCGCCCACCAGCGCCTGCTCGACGGCCAGCGCTGCGTCCAGCACGTGGTCGTCGCTGAAGGCCGGGCCCCACAGCATCAGGCCCACTGGCAACTCGTCCGGCGCCTGGCAGGGCAGGCTGATCGCGCAGCCGTCCAGGTGGTTGACCACCGACGGGTTGCGCAGCATCAGCGCGTTGGCGGCGAAAAAGGCCTCGTCGTCGGCCAGCAGCGGCGCCAGGGGCGGCGCGACGATCGGCACGGTCGGGCAGACCAGTGCATCGAAGCCGGCCACGGCGGCCTGCACCTCGGTCGCCCAGCGGCGTCGGGTCTGCAGGCGGTCGATGTAGTCGGCCGCGCTGACGCCACTGCCGCTGCGGATGCGGGACAGCACACGCGGGTCGTAGTCGGCACCGCGCGCGTCGACCCGGCCGCGATGCCAGGCCCAGGCTTCGGCGCCGCTGATCTGGCCGCTGCTGGTGGAGGGGGTGTCGCTGTCGGGCAAGCGCAGCTCTTCGATGTGCGCGCCGGCCTCGCGCAGCGTGCGCAGGCTGCGCTCGAAGGCGCGGGCTACCGTGGTGTCCAGCCCGTCGAGCAGCGGGCCTACCGTCAGCGCCAGCCGCAGCGCCCGTGCCGGCCGGCCCGACAGCACCACGCGACGCGCGGCCAGTATCTCGTGCAGCAGCACCGCATCGCGCACGCTGTAGGTGATGGCACAGGCCGTGTCCAGCGAGAAGGACAGCGGCAGGCAGCCTTCGGTGGGCGTCAGCGCCTGGGTGTTCTTGAAGCCCACCAGCCCATGCAGCGCGGCCGGCACACGGATCGAGCCACGGGTGTCGCTTCCCAGCGCGGCCCAGGCGGCCCCAGCGGCCACCGTGACAGCGCCGCCCGAGGTGGAACCACCCGGGATGCGCGGCGTGGCGTCGAGCCGCGCGGTGGCGGCATTGGCCGGCGTACCATGGTGCGGATTGATGCCGATGCCCGAGAACGCAAACTCGGTGAGGTTGGTGTGACCGGTGAGCGCTGCGCCGGCGGCCCTCAGCCGGGCCACGGCCGGACAGTCCTGGGAGGCGGGCGGCGCATCGGCCAGCGATCTCGAGGCGGCGGTGCTGGGCTGGCCGGCCACGTCGAACAGGTCCTTCACCGACACGGCCAGGCCGGCCAACGGCGGCAGCGGCGCGCCAGCAGCCCGGCTGCGGTCC
>JAFLDH010000546.1 GCA_017302505.1 Burkholderiales bacterium | reverse complement strand
GCTGGCTGGCCGGGCTGCCGCCGTCGCAGGCCAACATGGACTGGCGCGCCGGCCTGCGCCGCGCGCTGGCCGGCGCCGACGCCGGGCCGCGCTTTGCCATCGTGGTGGCGCTGATGGCCGCGCTGGCGCTGTTTGCCGCCAACCACCTGGGCGTGACGCGCGCCTACTGGGCCACGCTGACGGTGATCCTGGTGATGCGCCGCGAAGGAATGGTCAGCCTGCAGATGACGCTGCGCTACCTGGCCGGCACGCTGCTGGGCGTGCCGGTGGCCTCGCTGCTGTGGCATGCGGCCGGCGGCACGCAGTGGCTGATCGCGCTGCTGGCCACGCTGGCCGCGGCCAGCAGCCGCCTGGGCATGGCACTGAACCCGACGCTGGGCTTCGCCTGCATGACCACCTTCATGGTGCTGGCGGTGGACCTGCTGCGCATCTTCACCGACGGGCCGGCCACGCTGGTGCTGAGCCGCATCTACGACGTGGCGCTCGGCGGCGTGCTGGCCGTGGTGGGCACGGTGCTGGCCGGGGCGTGGCACCGCAGCGCGGTGGCTCGGGACGGAAAAGCCTGATTCCTACAATGGCCCGTACGCTAGCGCCAAGGAGCCCGCAGTGATCGTCGAACGCATCTGGACCGGCAACGCCTACCGCAACTTCAACTACCTGGTGGCCTGCGGCGAAACCGGCGAGGCGCTGGCCATCGACCCGCTGGACCACGAGAAATGCCTGCAGCGCGCCAAGGTGCGCGGCTGGCAGATCACGCAGGTGCTGAACACCCACGAGCACGGCGACCACATCGGCGGCAATGCCGCGGTGATCGCTGCCACCGGCGCCAAGCTGCTGGCGCACCACAAGGCCGGCGGCAGGATTCCCGGCGTGGACCGCGGGCTGCAGGCCGGCGACGTGGTCAAGGTGGGCAAGAGCGTGGAACTCGAATGCCTGGACACGCCCGGCCACACGCTGTGCCATGTGTGCCTGCGCGCGCACGGCGACCAGACGGCCCTGTTCTCCGGCGACACGCTGTTCAATGCCGGCGCCGGCAACTGCCACAACGGCGGCGACGTGGGCCTGCTGTTCGCCACCTTTGCCGAGCAGCTGGCCCAGCTGCCCGACGACACGCGCATCTACCCGGGCCACGACTACATCGAGAACAACCTGGGCTTCACGCTCGACCGCGAACCGGGCAATGCCGCGGCCGAGGCGCTGCTGCCACAGGTGAAGGGCCACGCGCCCGAGACCTCGAAGGTCTGGACGCTGGGCGAGGAGAAAGGCTTCAACACCTTCTTCCGCCTGGGCAGCCCGGCGCTGATCGCGCGGCTGCGCGAGCGCTTCCCCGAGCTGCCCGAGCAGCCCGATGCGCAGACCGTGTTCACCAAGCTGCGCGAGCTGCGCAACAAGTGGTAGACCGTGCAGCGTGACGCGCAGCTGAAGCAGCGCATCGTCGAGCACCTGCAGGGCTTCGCGCTGCAGCGCGCCGAGCTCGCCGGCCACCGCGCCGCGGCGGTGGCGGTGGCCATTGCCGACGAAGGCCACGGCGCGGCACTGCAAGGCATCCGCGAGCCTTCGGGCTGGAGCACCGAAGCGGCGCTGCTGCTGACACGCCGCGCTGGCAGCCTGCGCGCCCATGCCGGGCAATGGGCACTGCCGGGCGGGCGCATCGACGAGGGCGAAACGCCCGAGCAGGCGGCACTGCGCGAGCTGCAGGAGGAAGTGGGCCTGGTGCTGGGCGAGGACAGCGTGATCGGCCGGCTGGACGATTTCGTCACCCGCTCGGGCTACGTCATCACGCCGGTGCTGCTGTGGGCCGGCGAGGCGCGCGCGCTGACGCCGAACCCGCGCGAGGTGGAGAGCATCCACCGCATTCCGGTGACCGAGTTCCTGCGCGGCGATGCGCCGATGCTGGAGCAGCGCGACGACAGCGAGCACCCGGTGCTGCGCATGCCGGTGGGCGACAGCTGGATCGCCGCGCCCACGGCCGCGGTGCTGTACCAGTTCCGCGAGCTGTGCATCTGGGGCCGGCCGACGCGCGTGGCGCATTTCGAGCAGCCGCATTTCGCCTGGAAGTAGCGCGGCGCGCTTACATCCGCTCACGTCGCTGACATTTGCCAGTGCACCCCGCGGGCAACGCGTCCGTTGAAGGGACGTGTTCCACGAAACCCGCTGCACATGAAGAAGCTCTGCCTGAGCCTGGCCCTGGCCGCCCGCACGCTGCCGGCGCTGGCCGGTACCGACGTGGGTGTGTCCATCGGCGTCAGCCAGCCCGGCTTCTACGGGCAGATCGACATCGGCCGCGTCAGCACGCCGCCGGTGCTGGTCTACCCCAGCCCGGTGATCATCACCCAGCCCCGCGTGGTGGCCCAGCCCGTCTACCTGCACGTGCCGCCCGGCCATGCAAAGGACTGGCGCAAGCACTGCAAGCACTACGACGCCTGCGGCCGGCCGGTCTACTTCGTCAAGGAGGACTGGTACCAGCGCTACTACGTGGCGGCGCCCTCGAAGGGCCATGGCAAAGGCCACGGCAAGGGGCACGGCAAGGGCCGCGACGACTGATCGCGCGCCGCTCAGCG
>JAFLDH010000545.1 GCA_017302505.1 Burkholderiales bacterium | reverse complement strand
CGTGGCCGAGGCGCTAGGCCAGCCGGCCGCGTCGCAGCCGGCGGTACCACGCGGCACGCCGCGGCTGTCGATCGGCCAGCTGCGCGTGGCCGGCGTCGAAGGCCGCATGGCGGTGGAGGGTCTGAGCCTGAACGTGATGCCCGGCGAGATCGTTGGCGTGGCCGGTGTCTCCGGCAACGGCCAGCGCGAGCTGGTGGCCGCACTGACCGGCGCGCTGCCGATCGCCGGCGGCCAGGTGTGGGTGGACGGCCAGCCCTACAAGCCCACGCGCCGCATGATGCGCGAGCTGCACGTGCGCAGCCTGCCCGAGGAGCCGCTGCACAACGCCTGCGTCGGCAAGCTGGCGGTGGCCGACAACCTGGCGCTGCGCAGCTTCGACCACCCGCCGTTGGCGCGCGGGCCCTGGCTGTCGCGCAGCGCGATCCGCGCGCAGGCGCTGCAGAAGATCGCCGCCTTCAAGGTCAAGACGCCCGGACCGGATGCCCTGATCGAGACGCTGTCCGGCGGCAACGTGCAGCGCGCCGTGCTGGCGCGCGAGCTGGAAGGCTCGCCGCGACTGCTGATCGTGGCCAACCCCTGCTTCGGGCTGGACTTCCAGGCCAGCGCCGAGATCCACGCGCGGCTGCGCGCCGCGCGCGATGCCGGCGCCGGCGTGCTGCTGGTCAGCGAAGACCTCGACGAGATCCTGGCGCTGGCCTCGCGCATGGTGGTGCTGTCGCACGGCCATGTCGGGCTGGAATGCGCCACGGCCGAGGCCGACATCTCGGCGATTGGCAAGGCGATGGCCGGTGAGTTGAAGGAAGCAGCATGAAGACCGTCGCGGCGCGCCCCTACCCGTACCCCTTCGATCCTGCGCATACGGCCGTGGTGCTGATCGACATGCAGCGCGACTTCCTCGAGCCCGGCGGCTTCGGCGCGATGCTGGGCAACGACGTGCTGCCGCTGCAGCGCATCGTGCCGGCCTGCCAGCGGCTGCTGGCGCTGGCGCGGCGGCACGGCATGCACATCATCCACACGCAGGAGGCGCACGATCCGCAACTGGCCGACTGCCCGCCGTCGAAGAAGGCACGTGGGGGGTTGAGCTGTGGCATCGGCGACACCGGCCCGCTGGGTCGCGTGCTGGTGGCCGGCGAACCGGGCGCCGATTTCGTGGCCGAGCTGCAGCCCGCGCCCAGCGACACCGTGCTGCGCAAGCCCGGCAAGGGGGCGTTCCACGCCACCGGGCTGGACGCGCTGCTGCATGCCAAGGGCATCACCCATCTGCTGATCGGCGGCGTCACCACCGAGGTCTGCGTGCAGACCACGATGCGCGAGGCCAACGACCGCGGCTACGAATGCCTGCTGGTGCAGGACTGCGCGGCCAGCTACTTCCCGCACTTCCACGACGCGGTGGTGGAGATGGTGGTGGCGCAGGGCGGCATCGTCGGCTGGGCGGCGCCGCTCTCGGCGGTGCAGGTCGCATTGGAGGGCTGAGGCCATGCACGGACTAGGCGGGTTGAACAAGTCGCCGCAAGGCGTGGTGGTCGGCCTGGTGCAACTGCAGCTGCCGGTGGTGGAAACGCCGGCCCAGCTGCAGGCGCAGGCCGAGCGCATCGCCTGGATGGTGGGCAAGGCACGGCGCAATCTGGGCACCATGGACCTGGTGGTGTTCCCCGAATACGCGCTGCACGGGTTGAGCATGTCGACGGCGCCCGAGCTGATGGTGTCGCTGGACGGCCCCGAGGTGGCGCTGTTCAAGGCCGCGTGCATCGAGCACCGCATCTGGGGCTGCTTCTCGATCATGGAGCGCAACCCGCGCGGCAACCCTTACAACACCGGCCTGATCATCGACGACCAGGGCCAGCTGCGGCTGTACTACCGCAAGCTGCACCCCTGGGTGCCGGTGGAGCCCTGGGAGCCCGGCAACATGGGCATCCCGGTGTGCGACGGCCCCAACGGCAGCAAGCTGGCGCTGATCATCTGCCACGACGGCATGTTCCCCGAGATGGCGCGCGAGGCTGCCTACAAGGGCGCCGAAATCATCCTGCGCACGGCCGGCTATACCGCGCCGATCCGCCACGCCTGGAAGATCACCAACCAGGCCAACGCCTTCCAGAACCTGGCCGTCACCGCCAGCGTGTGCCTGTGCGGCAGCGACGGCAGTTTCGACTCGATGGGCGAGGCGATGTTCTGCAACTTCGACGGCGAGGTGATCGTGCAGGGCGGCGCACGGCCCGACGAGATCATCACCGCCGAGCTGCGGCCCGACCTGGTGCGCGAGGCGCGCGCCGTCTGGGGCGTGGAGAACAACCCCTACCAGCTGTATCACCGCGGCTACGTGGCGGTGAAGGGCGGCGCGATGGACTGCCCCTACACCTTCATGCAGGACATGGTGGCCGGCCGCTACAAGCTGCCCTGGGACGCCAGCATCCAGGTGCGCGACGGCAGGCCTTGCGGCTTCGCGCCGCCGGAGCGCCGCTACGCCGGCGCCGAGCCGAACCCGCTGGACCGCTGAGCCAGGCCCGCACGCACCATGCTGCGCCTGATCGCCACCCGGCTGCTGTCCGCGCTGCCCAACCTGGCGGGCGTGGTGGTCATCACCTTCCTGCTGACGCGCGCGCTGCCCGGCGACCCGGCGGCCT
>JAFLDH010000544.1 GCA_017302505.1 Burkholderiales bacterium | reverse complement strand
CGGCGCTCATCACCCGCTCGGCGCAGCGCGCCACCCAGGCTTCGGCCCGCGCGACGTCGCCCGCGCCCAGCATGGCCAGCACCGCATGCAGGTCGTTGAACGCGTAGTAGCCGGCGGCCTCGGCCGACAGGTCCCAGCCTTCCAGCAGGCGCTGGCAGCGCGCGGCCACGTCGGCGCCCAGCAGCTGCAGCCGCCACAGCAGCGACGCCGCATCCACGCGCTGCAGCGTGATCTGCAGGCTGTCGCCGGACAGCCGCTTGTCCAGCAGGCGCAGCGCGCCGGCCAGGTCCATCGCCTCCAGCCGGAACAGCGCGTTGTGCCACCACAGGTGGCCGGAGAAGCCGTTGCCCTCGGCCCAGTCGGCCTGGTACTGGCGCAGCCAGGCGCCGCCTTCCTCGAAGCGGCCCTGCATGTCCATCACGTGGGCCACCGCATGCACGGCCCAGGGCACGCGCGGGTTCAGCGCCAGCGCGCGGCGGCCGGTGTCCTCGGCCTGCGGGTACAGGTTGCCCTCCTCCAGGCCGAAGGCATACAGGCTCAGCAGATAGGGGTACAGCGGGTCGGCCTCGTCCCATTCGGGCAGCGCGCGCGCCGGGCGCAGCCGCAGGTGCGCCGCGTCGCCGCGGTAGAAGTCCCACAGCTGCGCCCACTGCAGTGCCAGGGCGTCGCGCGGGTATTCCACCAGCAGCTCGTCCCACAGCTTGCAGGCGGTCTGCCAGCGGCCTTCCAGCACCGCCTGCACGGCTTCGAGATGGGCGCGCTCGCGCGCCGGGGCGCCGTCGGCCAGCTCGCGCGCGCGCTGCAGGTGCGCAGCGGCTTCATCGACCAGCGAGGCTTCGGTCAGGCTCAGCAGGAAGCCGGCGCGCATGGCATGCGGCAGCGCCCAGCCGGGATCGTGCGCGCTGGCCGCGTCGAGGTCGGCCAGCGGCGTGTCGTAGAACGACATCATGCGCCACAGCGCCGTCTCGGCAGCGTCGCGCGCCGCGGCGACGCGCGTGCCGCAGGGGTTGCCGCGGGGGTCGGGGCTGGACATGCGCGCGAATGTAGCCCAGTCGGCTACGGCGCCGTCGCCCAGCTCACCGCCGCGATGTCGTTGGCGAAGATCGGCGAGCTCGACCACAGCCCCTTCAGCCCGCGCTTGGCCACCGCCACCTGCGCGGGGTTGAAGATGTAGGCGTTGACCGCATCCTCGGCCAGCTTCTTCTGCATCGCCACCCAGGCCTCGCTGCGCTCGCGCGCGCTGCCGGCGGCCGCATGCTTGGCCAGCAGGTCGCGGAAGGCCTTGCTGTCGTAGCCCCAGTAGTAGGCGGTGTTGCCGTACTGCGCATAGTCCAGCGGCTCGACATGGTTGATGATGGTCAGGTCGAAGTTGCCCTTGAACGGGCCGCTGAGCCACTGCGCCCATTCGACGTTCTCGATCTTCGCGACCACGCCCACCTTGGCCAGCTGCGCGGCGATGATCTCGCCGCCCTTGCGCGCGTACTGCGGCGGCGGCAGCGTCAGCGTCAGGTTCAGCGGCGTCTGCACGCCGGCCTCCTTGAGCAGCGCCCTGGCCTTCTCGGGGTCATAGGGGTAGACCTTGGTCAGGTCCACATAGCCGGCATCGGTGGGCGCGAAGTGGCTGCCGATGGGCTTGCCCAGGCCTTCCAGCACGCCGTCGATGAAGGCCTTGCGGTCGATGGCATGCATCAGCGCACGGCGTACGCGCACGTCGTTCAGCGGCGGCTTCTTGTTGTTGATGGCCAGGATGCCCTTGCCCGCGGTGTCGCCGATCTCCACCGTGAAGCGCTTGTCCTGCTGGAACTGCTTCAGGCTCTGCAGCGCGCCGAAGCGCGGGATGCCGTCCACGTCGCCGGCCAGCAGCGCCGCCACCTGCGCGGCCGGGTCGTTGATGAAACGGAAGGTCACCTTGTTGATCTTGATCGCGCCCGGGTTGCGATAGCCGGCCCACTTGCTGAGCGTGATCGACTGGCCCTTCTGCCAGCTGTCGAACTGATAGGGCCCGGTGCCGATCGGCTTGGTGGCGGTGGTGGCCGCGCTCTTCGGGCTCAGGATGACGGCGGTGTTCTCGCCCAGGCGGAAGGGCAGCGTGCCGTCGGGGTTGTTCAGCACCAGGATCGCGGTGTGCGGGTCGGGCGTGGCAATGCTGGAGATGTTGTCGAACACCGCCTTCTTGGCCTTGTTGGTGGAGCCTTCGGCCTTGGCGCGCTCGAAGCTGAACTTCACGGCCGCGGCATCGAAGGGCTCGCCGTCCTGGAACTTGACGCCCTTGCGCAGCTTGAACACGTAGCTCTTGCCGTCGGGCGAGACCTCCCAGCTCTCGGCCAGCAGCGGCGTCACGGTGCCGTCGACGTTGATCTTGGTGAGCCCTTCCAGGATGTTGTAGTGCACCACCTCGCCGATGGCCGCGGCGGCGGCGGTGGTCGGGTCCAGGCCGGGCGCGGGCTCCAGCACCATGCCGAGCACGACGCTGTCCTTGCGGCCCTGCGCCTGTGCGTCGGTGCCGGCGCCGGCCAGGGCCAGGGCGCCCAGCAGCACCAGGGTCAGGGAACGTCGCTGCAGTCTCATCGTCATCTCCTTCAAGGAAAGGGGTCGAAGCTCAGACATTCTGCGGCATGGCCGTCACCGTTTCGGCCGCATGGCAGGCGGCG
>JAFLDH010000543.1 GCA_017302505.1 Burkholderiales bacterium | reverse complement strand
CCCGCACTGATGTGCGGGCCAGCGATGCAACAACGCGCAGGGCCCTTGGGGTCCCCGGCCCGAAGGGTTGCCCCCACAAGGCGCCCACTCGTCGTTGCAAATGCTCGCCGTGCCGCCGGGCACGGCTGTGCTTTGCGCCTAGATTGGGCGCCTTCCGGGGGCAACGCGGGTACGCTGGATTCGTTCACAGCTTCTCAGGGCAGCGCGTAGTTCACCGGCAGGCCCGGCACGTCCACCGGCAGCGCCAGCACGCAGCCGGCCAGCGGCTGCGCGGCCAGCTCGGCGGGCGGGCGCCACTCGCGGCCGGTGGTGATGTACAGCGTCTTCAGGTCGTGCCCGCCGAAGGCCGGCATCGTCGGGCAGCGCACCGGCAGGTGCACCTGGCGCAGGATCTGCCCGGACGGCGAGATGCGCAGCAGCCGCTGGCCGTCGTACATCGCCAGCCAGTAGGCGCCTTCGCTGTCGACCGCCGCGCCGTCGGGCCGACCCAGGTAGTCGTCGCGCGTCGGGTCGGTGGGAAAGCGGATGAACTCGCGCCGGCGCGACAGCTCGCCGCTGTCGGGGTCGAAGTCGAAGGCATGGACGACGTTCTGTTCGGTGTCGGCCCAGTACATCACGCGGCCGTCGGGGCTCCAGGCCAGGCCGTTGCTGATCGACACGCCGTCGAAGCGCTGCTTCAGCTCGCGCCCGGCATAGCACTGCATCGTGCCCTTGGCCGGCAGCGCGGGCTGGCAGATCGTGCCCACCCAGAAGCGGCCGCGCGCGTCGCACTTGCCGTCATTGAAGCGCTGCGACGCCGGCTTGTAGGGCGGATCGGCCAGCTTGCGCTGCGCGCCGCTGGCCGGATCGAAGCGCCACAGCCCGCTGCGCTGCGCCAGCAGCAGCGTGCCGTCGGGCATCGGTGCCAGCGCGCCGGGCTCGCTGTCCAGCGGCCACTGGCGGCGCTGGCCGCGGGCCGGGTCGAAGCGCAGCAGTTCCTTGCCCGGGATGTCGACGTAGTACAGGCACTGCTCGGCGGGGTGCCACACCGGCGATTCGCCCAGCCGGCTGGGCTGGGCCACCGCCACCTGCAGGCCGGGTTCGGGCGGGCCCAGCTTCACAGCACCGCCACGTCCAGCTGCATCCAGGCCTCGGTGGACTCGCCGGGCGCCACGCTGCGCAGGCCGTGCGCCAGCGGGTCGGCCATGTGGATGGCGTTGGACACGTGGCTCACCGGCTCGACGCAGTAGTAGTCGCGCTGCGTCGGCGTGTAGACCACCAGCCGCTGCAGCGACGAGCTGAGCTGCAGCGACATCTTCTCGTCGCGCAGCCGGGCCACGCCGCGCCAGCCGTCGAAGCAGTGGTCGTAGTCCAGGTGCTGCACGTCCGCATCGATGACGCTCTGCGCCACCTTGCGCACCGGCAGCTGCGCGGCGTCGCTGTCCCAGCGGCCCTCGCATTCGATGTGCAGCCGGCTGCGCGCGCGCTTCGGAAAGTACGGGTGCCAGCCCAGGCCCACCGGCTGGGCGACCTCGGCCAGGTTGTCGAAGACCATCTGCACGCGCATCGACTCGGGCGTCAGCGTGAAGTACTGGCGCGCCTCGAAGGCGAAGGGCCAGTCGCCGTCAGGCTGGTGGCGGTAGCGCAGCACCACGTCCAGCGGGCTGGACGACACCACCTCCCAGGGCCGCCGCCAGCCCACGCCATGCAGCGAATGCGGGCTGTCGTCGAAGTTGGGCTCGGTCGTGTAGTCGTGGCCCTTCCAGCGGAAGCGCCGGTAGCCCAGGCGGTTGGAGTACGGCACCAGCGGGAAGCTGGCCGACTGCCGCGCGCCCTGCGGCGCCGGCGGCTCGGCGCTGCGCATCAGCGGCAGGTGGCGGTGCCACAGCCCGGAGATGCTGCCGCCCAGGTCGGGGCGCAGCGCCAGGCGCAGCGCGCCGGCATGGAGTTCGAAGACAGGGGTGGTCATGGAGGGCGGGGTTGTGAGCCCTGGGCGGGCGAGCGGCAGCCGGCTACAGCTGCACCTTCAGGTAATGGGCACCGGGGATCGGGTTGTAGTAGTACGGTGGCACCTCGACGAAGCCCAGCGTGGCATACAGCTCGCGGGCCGATTCCATCTCGTCCAGCGTGTCCAGCAGCATCACCGAATAGCCGGCGCTGGCCGCGCGGTCCATCAGCGTCTGTGCCAGCAGCCGGCCCAGCCCGAAACGGCGGAAGGCACGGCGCACATAGAGCCGCTTCATCTCGCAGGCGTTGGCATGGTCGACATCGGGCAGCGGCCGCATCGCCACGCACCCGGCCGGCGCGTCATCGGCATAGGCCAGCAGCAGCGTGCCGTGCGGCGGCGCGTATTCGCCGGGCAGGCCGGCCAGCTCGGCCTCGAAGTTCTGGAAGCACAGGTCCACCTGCAGGCCGTCGGCGTATTCGCGGAACAGCGCACGCGCATCGTCCAGCTGCTCGGCCGTGGCCGCATCGACCAGGCGGAATTCCACGCTGTTCATCGGCAGGCTCCGGTGGCGGGCAGGCCCGTCATGCGGCTAGGCGCGACACCCAGAAGGCCAGGCCTCCGCAGGCCGCGGCCAGCACCAGCGCCAGCAGCCGCGGCGCGGCACCGTCGGCGGCCGGAGGCGTGCCGGGCGGCAGCGGCTTGTCGCCGCTGATCATCGGCCGCACCAGGTTCTTGCCCTTGCCGAAC
>JAFLDH010000542.1 GCA_017302505.1 Burkholderiales bacterium | reverse complement strand
CCGCCGCCTCGGGCGCGGGCAGGCTGCGCGGCACCTTGTAGCGGTTGTAGCCCCACAGGTACTGCTGCGGGCACTGCAGGATCAGCCCCTGCATCGCCCGGTTGATGACCTCGGCCTGCGCCACCTGCAGCGCCTGGGTATCGGCGGCCTGCAGCGGCAGCGGTTCGGGCAGCGGGCTCAGGCGCAGGTGGAAGCCGCTGCCCTGCGGCAGCCGCTCGCACAGCGCCAGCACGATCGGCGCGCCGGTCTGCTGCGCCAGCCGGGCGGCCAGCGTCATCGTGTAGGCCGGCGCGCCGAAGAAATCGGCCCACACCCCCATGCCCTGCGGCGGCACCTGGTCGGGCAGCAGGCCGACGGCCTCGCCGCGCTTCAGCGCCCGCATCATCTGGCGGATGCCGGCGATGCTGGCCGGTGCGGTGGCCAGCGCCGGGCGGGAGCGGGCGCTTTCTTCCAGCTCGCGCAGCATCTGGTAGCGCGCCGGCCGGTACATCACGGTGATCGGCTGCAGCTTGCCGAAGCGCTGCGCATAGGCCTGCGCGGTGACTTCGAAGCTGCCGATGTGCGGGGTCAGGAAGATCAGGCCGCGGCCCTGGGCCAGCGCCTCCTCGATCAGCGCCTCGCCCTGCCAGTGCACCGGGTCGGCGATGGGCTGGTCAGGCGGGCGCAGCCACAGGCGCAGGCCTTCCAGCACCATCTTGCCGGCCTCGGCCACCGACTGGCGGCGCAGCGTGTCCGCGATGCCGGCGCGGGCGGCGTTGGCCTGCAGCCGCCGCCGGTACGAGGGCGACAGCGCGTAGACCAGCCAGCCCAGCGCCGCGCCGATGGCGTGCAAATGCCTCAACGGACGGCGCGACAGCCAGCGCAGGAAGAAGAGCATGGTTCGTATAATGCGGGCAGCGCCGAGTTATGAACTACTTGCGGGGCGCCGCCGGTACCACCGGCCGGGAGACGGGCCCGCCCGTCGCCCCAGAAATACTGCTAAAGCGTTCGCCGCTCCTCCATGAGCTACGGTCGGCAACGCGATCGATCCCCATCAGCTCAGGAGTTCTCAGAGTGTCGAACGATTTTCTTTTCACTTCCGAATCGGTGTCCGAAGGCCATCCGGACAAGGTGTCCGACCAGGTGTCGGACGCGATTCTGGACGCGATCTTCAAGCAGGACCCGCGCAGCCGCGTGGCCGCCGAGACGCTGTGCAACACCGGCCTGGTGGTGCTGGCCGGCGAGATCACGACCAACGCGCATGTGGACTACATCCAGGTGGCGCGCGACACCATCAAGCGCATCGGCTACGACAACACCGAATACGGCATCGACTACAAGGGCTGCGCGGTGCTCGTGGCCTACGACAAGCAATCCAACGACATCGCCCAGGGCGTGGACCATGCGTCCGACGACCACCTGAACACCGGCGCCGGCGACCAGGGCCTGATGTTCGGCTATGCCTGCGACGAGACGCCGGACCTGATGCCCGCGCCGATCCACTACGCCCACCGGCTGGTGGAACGCCAGGCGCAGCTGCGCAAGAGCGGCAAGCTGCCCTTCCTGCGCCCGGATGCCAAGAGCCAGGTGACGATGCGCTACGTGGACGGCAAGCCGCACTCGATCGACACCGTGGTGCTGAGCAGCCAGCACGCGCCCGACCAGAGCGAGACGCCCACCAAGATGAAGGCCAGCTTCGTCGAGGCGGTGATCGAGGAAATCATCAAGCCGGTGCTGCCCAAGGAGTGGCTGAAGGACACCCGCTATCTGGTCAACCCGACCGGCCGTTTCGTCATCGGCGGCCCGCAGGGCGACTGCGGCCTGACCGGCCGCAAGATCATCGTCGACACCTACGGCGGCGCCTGCCCGCACGGCGGTGGCGCCTTCTCGGGCAAGGACCCGTCGAAGGTGGACCGTTCGGCTGCCTATGCGGCGCGCTACGTGGCGAAGAACATCGTCGCCGCGGGCCTGGCCAAGCAGTGCCAGATCCAGGTGGCCTATGCCATTGGCGTGGCCAAGCCGATGAACATCACGGTCTATACCGAGGGCACGGGCGTGATGAGCGACGACAAGTTGTCTGCGCTGGTGGCCGAGCACTTCGACCTGCGTCCGAAGGGCATCATCCAGATGCTGGACCTGCTGCGCCCGATCTACGAGAAGACCGCCGCCTACGGCCACTTCGGCCGCGCCGAGCCCGAGTTCACCTGGGAGCGGACTGACAAGGCCCAGGCGCTGCGCGCAGCGGCCGGGCTGTAAGCCCGGCGCCCGCGCAGCGGGCCCTGGGCCTTGCGGCGCAGGCTCACATCGCGAAGCGATGTGAAGGCCCGAAGGGCCGCGCCGGAGCCACAAGGCCGCAGCTGGCACACCACCGACAAGGGGCGACACCAGTCGCCCCTTTTCCATTGCAACGCAGCCGCAAGGCATCATCCCGCCCATGCCCCCGGACCTGCCCGCCCTGCGCCGCCACGCCGTCGCCCGCACGCTCTTCGCCCCGACCACGCTGCCGCGCGCGCTGGCCCGGCTGGGCTTCGTGCAGGCCGACCCGCTGCGCGCCCCAGCCCGTGCACAGGACCTGATCCTGCGCCACCGGGGTTACCATTTTTGCAGTTTTACTTTCAGCGTCAGCAGTCCTTGCACAAAATTCAAACTTATATGTTATCGATAGTTTCGGTGATCACACAATGCCCGGCTGGTATTCAGGCGGCGATCTTACCATGA
>JAFLDH010000541.1 GCA_017302505.1 Burkholderiales bacterium | reverse complement strand
GCCTCCTGTAATCAGTATTTTCTTTGACATAGTATTTAGTTCCAGTTTGTGTCTTTGATTGATTCGTATACCATTTTAATGCCTGTTGGCAGGTCAATACTGGCTTTCCAGCCGAAGCTGTTCCTGGCCACTGGCCCGGCTGGCGCGCTGGCGCTGCCCGCAGGCCGAGGTGCGGCGTGGCGACCTGTGGGCCGGCCACTGGGCGGCCTACGACCTGGTCTACCTGTTCCAGCGGCCCGAAAGCATGCCGCGTGCACTGGCCAAGGCGCGCGCCGAGATGCGCCCCGGCGCCTGGCTGGCGAGCCTGGAGTTCGAGGCCGCCGGCTGGCAGCCGCAGCAGGTGCTGCGCTGCCCGGACGGCCGGCCGCTGTGGCTGTACCGGCTGCCGTTGCGTGCCTCAAGTGGCGGCGGCGCGGGCCGATAAGAAAGGCCTAGTCCCCGGGACCTGCGCCTATCGCGCGCGGGTGCCGGCCCGCAGTCGCTGAGAGCGCCCTCCACATGTTCGTCATCATTGGCTGGATCGTCGCGCTGGCTGCCGTGTTCGGCGTGTTCATCGCCCACGGCGGCAACATCGGCGTGGTGCTGAAGGCATTGCCCTTCGAAATGGCCGCCATCGGCGGCGCGGCGCTCGGCGCCTTCATCGCCAACAACCAGCCCAAGGTGCTGAAGGCCACGATGAAGGGCCTGGGCCAGTGCTTCAAGGGCAGCAAGTACACCAAGGCGCGCTACATGGAGCTGATGGCGCTGATGTACGACATCCTGCAGAAGGCCCGCAAGGAAGGTCTGATGTCGATCGAGAAGGACGTCGAGGATCCGCACAGCTCGCCGCTGTTCCAGAAGTACCCGGCCGTGGGCAACGACCATCACGTGTCGGAGTTCATCACCGACTACCTGCGCATGATGGTCTCGGGCAACCTGAACTCGCACGAGATCGAGAGCCTGATGGACAACGAGATCGAGACCCACCACCACGAGGCGCACAGCGCGGTGGCCGCGCTGCAGCGGCTGGCCGGCGCGCTGCCCGCCTTCGGCATCGTGGCCGCGGTGCTGGGCGTGGTCAACACCATGGGCTCGGTGGGCCAGCCGCCGGCGGTGCTGGGCGGCATGATCGGCTCGGCGCTGGTCGGCACCTTCCTGGGCATCCTGCTGGCTTATGCCTTCGCCGAGCCGCTGGCCGGGCTGCTGGAGCAGAAGGTCGACGAGCAGGGCAAGGAGCTGCAGTGCATCAAGACCACGCTGCTGGCCAGCATGCAGGGCTACGCGCCGCAGGTGGCGGTGGAGTTCGGCCGCAAGGTGCTGTACTCGACCGAGCGGCCGACCTTTGCCGAGCTCGAATCGCACGTCAAGGGCAAGAAGTGACCCCCCCCCGAAGCGCCTTCGGCGCTCCCCCCCAGGGGGGCGCCGCCAGCGGCCCGGCCAAGCCGGTTCCGCGGCGGCCGCTCGAAGCGGCAGGGAGTGACGCTGTTTCGGCGCATCTGCGAGGGGCTGCTTGAAATGGCAGGCGACGCCAAGAAGCTGCAGCCGATCATCATCAAGCGCGTCAAGAAGGGCGGCCATGGCGCCCATGGCGGCGCGTGGAAGATCGCCTATGCCGACTTCGTGACGGCCATGATGGCCTTCTTCCTGCTGATGTGGCTGCTTGGCAGCACCACCGAAGGCGACAAGAAGGGCATTGCCGACTATTTCCAGAGCCCGCTGAAGATCGCCCTGCTGGCCAGCGGATCGGGCGCGGGTGACGCGTCGCACGTGGTCAAGGGCGGCGGCGAGGACATGACGCGCAGCACCGGCCAGGTCAAGCGCGGCGACATCGATTCCAAGCGCAAGACGGTCAACCTGCAGGCGCTGAAGGCCGAGCAGGTGCGCGCCGAGATCGCCCGGCTGGAGCAGCTCAAGCAGAAGGTCGAGCAGAAGATCGCCGAGAACCCCAAGCTGGCGGCGCTGAAGTCGCAGATCCGGCTGGACATGACAGCCGACGGGCTGCGCATCCAGATCGTCGACGAGAACCAGCGGCCGATGTTCAGCAGCGGCAGCGCGGTGGTGCAGCCGTACATGCGCGACCTGTTGCGCGAGATCGGCGTGGTGCTGGCCGAGGTGCCCAACCGGCTGACGCTGGAAGGCCACACCGACGCGGCGCCCTTTGCCGGTGGCGGGCTGGGCTACGGCAACTGGGAGCTGTCGGCCGATCGCGCCAACGCGTCGCGTCGCGAGCTGATGGCCGGCGGCCTGCCCGAGGACCGCATGCTGCGCGTGCAGGGCCTGGCGGCCAGCCTGCCCTTCGAGGCCCGCGATCCGCTGGCCGCGTCGAACCGGCGCATCAGCATCATCGTGATGAACCGCGAGGCCGAGGACCGCATCTTCCGCAGCAGCGCCGAGGTGCAGGAAGCCACCGCGCCCGCCGTCGGCGAGCCCGCCGGCACCGGCTGGCTGCCGAACCTGCCGCGCTGAAGGCCCGCGGGCGGCCGCCCGCACCCCGGAACATCGCCGGCTTTAGCCCTCTTATCGGGCTCAAGTTACAAGTCCCTGGCGGCACCATGGCAAGGCTCGCGAAGCCCCGTGACCGAATGCCATGGCCGACGCCCAGGACCGCCGCTTACCCGCCACCGAACGCAAGATCCGCAAGGCCCGCGCCGAGGGCCAGGTGGCGCGCTCGCGCGACCTGGCGCATTTCGCCGCCGTGGGCGTGGCGCTGGGCCTGCTGGTG
>JAFLDH010000540.1 GCA_017302505.1 Burkholderiales bacterium | reverse complement strand
GCCGCAACCGGCCGGTGCGGCGCCCGCGGCACCGGCGGCCAACGATCCGAACGAGCGCATCCCGGCGCTGACCAACGAGCTGGGCATCGTCGCGGCGCGGCTGATGCCAGCCGACGGCAACCCGGCGTCGTCGCCGCCGGTGTACGGCGGCCTGCGGCATGGCTTCGGCAGCACCGCCAGCGTGCCGACGATGACGCCGCGCTTCGCGCCGGGCAGCGAGCCCGGCGGCAACACCACGGGCGGGCTGTGGGACGACCTGGCACTGCGCGGCCCTTCGGCCAGCAACCCGTACTATGTGCGCGGCCACCTGGTGAACCACCACCTGGGCGGCTCGGGCGAGACCTGGGCCAACCTGACGCCGCTGACGCAGCGCGCCAACAACCGCGGCGGCGCGTCGATGCTGCGCACCTTCGAGACGCCGGTGAAGCAGGCGGTGATCGACCAGCGACGCACCGTGCGCAACTTCCAGGTGACGGCCGAGCCCGGCCAGCCTTCGCGCAGCGCCGACCTCGCCGACATCGACCGCGAGATCGCCCAGGGCACGGCCACGCCGCCGCAGCGCACCGTGCGCCCAGTGGACGAACTGCGGCGCATCCGCCGGGTGGTGCATGCGGAGCAGTTCATCCCGGCCTCCTTGAGCCTGCGTGCCGAGGTGGTGGAGCCCAGCGGCGCCACGCGCAGCGTCAGCTCGCCGGTGGCCAACACCATCGACACCGACTGGCGGCGCTACCAGTTGCGCCGCGCCTGAAGCGCATTCCTTGGCAGCGGCGCCCGGCAGCGCTGCGGGCGGGGCCACCCCTTCGGCTATGCTCCCCGCCGAACCCGATCCACCCCTTCCCCGAAAGCCCCCCCATGACCCTGCGCGCCGCCATCGCCGCGTCGATGGCCTACGACACCATCATGGTGTTCGAAGGCCAGTTCACCGACCACATCCTTCCGGACCAGATCCACAAGATCAACCTGTCGTTCCTGTCGCCGCGCATGCGCCGCGAGTACGGCGGCTGCGCCGGCAACATCGCCTACAACTACAAGCTGGTGGGCGGCGAGCCGGTGCCCATCGGCATGGTCGGCGACGACTTCGGGCCGTACTTCGACCACTACCAGCGCTGGGGCATCGATGCCAGCTGCCTGGTGACGGCCAAGGACAGCTACACCGCGCAGTGCTTCATCGTCACCGACCTGCACAACAACCAGCTGGCCGGCTTCCACCCCGGCGCGATGGGCCTGTCGGCGCAGATCCCGGTGGCTCAGGCCGGCGCCGTGGCCTGCGGCCTGGTGGGCCCGGATGCCAAGGACGCGATGCAACTGCACACGCAGCAGATGGCCGCGGCCGGCGTACCCTTCATCCTCGACCCCGGCCAGAACATCCTGCTGTTCAGCGGCCCGGAGCTGCTGGAGCTGATCGACCAGGCGCCGGTGCTGGTGTGCAACGACTACGAGGCGGAACTGGTGGCCGACAAGACCGGCCTGTCGCTCGAGCAGCTGGCCACGCGCGTGCAGACGCTGATCGTCACCCGCGGCGCCGAGGGCTCGTGGGTGCACCAGGGCGGGCAGCGCCATGCGGTGGCGCCGGTGGTGGCCACCGACGTGAAGGACCCCACCGGCTGCGGTGATGCCTACCGCGCCGGCCTGCTGCTGGCCATGGCCAAGGGCCTGCCGCTGATGCAGGGCGCGCAGCTGGGCAGCGTGCTCGGCGCCATCAAGATCGCGGTGCAGGGCTGCCAGAACCACAAGCCCACGTTGGCCGAAATCCGCGCCAGCTACGAGCAGCACTACGGGGCCTGGCCTTTCTAGCCCACGCCGCGCGATGGCGCTGGACACCTGGCTGATCTACCTGCTGGCAGCGGTGGGCCTGTCGCTGTCGCCCGGGCCGAACGGCCTGCTGGCGCTGACCCACGGCGCGCTGCACGGCCGGCGCAAGGCGCTGAACACGATCTTCGGCGGGGCCCTGGGCTTCGTCGTGCTGATCGCGCTGTCGATGTTCGGCATTGGCGCGCTGCTGCAGGCCTCGGTGCGCTGGCTGACGGTGCTGCAGTGGGTGGGCGGTGCCTACCTGGTGTGGCTGGGCATCCAGGTGTGGCGCTCGCCGCCCATCGGCCTGGAGCTGCCCGCCGGCACGCCGCCGCGCAGCGGCGCGTCGATGTTCCGCCAGGGCGCCCTGTCGGCGCTGACCAACCCGAAGGCGCTGCTGTTCTTTGCTGCCTTCCTGCCGCAGTTCATCGACCCGGCGCGCAGCCTGTGGCTGCAGTTCCTGATCATGGCCGGCACCTTCGCGGCGGTGGAGATCGCCACCGAGCTGCTGATTGCCGCCTTCGCGCAGCGCCTGAGCCCGTGGCTGAAGCGGGTGGGCCGGCGTTTCAACCAGGCCTGCGGCGGCATCTTCATGGCCATCGGCATGGCGCTGCCGCTGCGCTCATGACATGGCGCGCCAGCGCATCCTCTTCGACACCGACCCCGGCATCGACGACGCGATGGCGTTGTGGATGCTGGCCCGCGATCCGCGGGCCGAGCTGGTGGGCATCAGCACCGTGTTCGGCAATGCCGACGTGCACACCACCACCGCCAACGCGCTGGCACTGAGCCACCGCTTCGGGCTGGACGTGCCGGTGGCCCGCGGCGCGGCGCGGCCGTTGCAGCGGGCGGAGCGGCCTTTCCCGGTGGAGATCCACGGCCGCGACGGCCTGGGCGGCGTGGCGCCGCACCC
>JAFLDH010000054.1 GCA_017302505.1 Burkholderiales bacterium | reverse complement strand
GTGGTGGATGCCCTGCCTTCGTCGCAACGCCAGGCGTTGGGCGCCGCCTTCCGCGCCACGCTGGCGCGCGGCATCCACGGCCTGTGCTTCAGTCCTTACCTCGAGGGCCAGCAGCCCGGCTCGCAGATCGGCGAAGCCCAGATCCGCGAGCGCCTGGCCGTCGTCAAGCCGCATGCCCGCTGGGTGCGCAGCTTCTCCTGCACCGACGGCCATGAGCAGACCCCGCGCATCGCCCACGAGATGGGCTTGAAGACGCTGGTCGGCGCCTGGCTGGGCACCGACCGCGCGATCAACGCGCGCGAGATCGCCGGTGCCATTGCGGTGGCCCGTGCCGGCCATGCCGACATCGTGGCCGTGGGCAACGAGGTGCTGCTGCGCGAAGACCTGTCCGAGGACGAGCTGATCGAGCACCTGCGCGCGGTGAAGGCGGCGCTGCCCGGCGTGCCGGTGGGCTATGTCGACGCCTACTACCTGTTCGAGACACATCCGCGCGTCACCGCCGAGTGCGACGTGGTCATGACCAACTGCTATCCGTTCTGGGAAGGCTGCCCGCGCGAGCAGGCGCTGCCCTACATGCAGACCATGCTGGCGCGCACCCGCGAGGCCGCGCCGGGCAAGCGCATACTGATCAGCGAGACCGGCTGGCCCGACCAGGGCAGCGCCTTTCATGGCGCGGTGCCCGGTACCGAGGCGGCGATGCAGTACTTCGTCGACACCGCGGCCTGGGCTGAAGCGCAGGGCATCGAGTGGTTCCACTTTGCGGCCTTCGACGAAGCCTGGAAGGTGGGCGCCGAAGGCGACGTGGGCGCCTTCTGGGGCCTGTGGGACAAGGATGCCCAGCCGAAGTTCGCCTGAGAAACCCATGACACTGCAACTGCCCCGCGGCAACGCGATCTGCTATTCCGGCTATCGGGCCGGCCAGAGCCCCGACCAGCGTGTCTACCCCAGCGTCGCGCAGATCCGCGAGGACCTGCACCTGCTGGCCCGCCACTGGCAGCTGCTGCGCCTGTACGACTGCAGCCCGCATGCCGAGCGCGTGCTGCAGGTCATCCGCGAGGATCGCCTGCCGCTGCGCGTGATGCTCGGCGCCTACCTGGGCGCGGAGATGAACAACGCCGGCTGCCCCTGGGGCGGCACCTATGCCGAGGCGCAGCTGGAGGCCAACCTGCGCGAGAACGCCGCCGAGCTGCAGCGCCTGGTGGCGCTGGCCAACCGCCACCCCGAGATCGTCTTCGCGGTGGCCGTGGGCAACGAGTGCACGGTGGACTGGACCGACCATTTCGTGCCGGTGCCGCACATGATCGAGTACGTGCGCCGCGTCAGGGCGGCCATCGCGCAGCCGGTCACCTTCTGCGAGAACTACGTGCCCTGGCAGGGCAAGCTCAAGCCGCTGGTGGAGGTGCTGGACTTCATCTCGCTGCACACCTATCCGGTCTGGGAGTACAAGCACATCCACGAGGCACTGGACTACACCAAGGACAACGTGGCCAGCGTGGCGCGCCTGTATCCCGACAAGCCGATCGTCATCACCGAGGCGGGCTGGTGCACCAACAGCAACGGCCGTGGCATGCATGCCGAGCATGCGGTGCAGGAGCTGCAGGCCATCTACTACCAGGACCTGATGGACTGGACGCGCGCAGAAGGCCTCCTGTGCTTCGTGTTCGAAGCCTTCGACGAACCGTGGAAGGGTTCGCCCGACCCGCTGGAGCCCGAGAAGCACTGGGGCCTGTTCACGGTCGAACGCCGGCCCAAGCTGGTGATGCGTGCGCTGTATCCCGAGCTCGAGCCCGCCGAAGGGGCGACCTGATGAGCGCCGCGCACAAGGTGCCCTTCGGCCAGAAGGTGGCCTTCGGCCTGGGCATGCTGGCCAACCAGATGTTCCCGGCGGCACTCGGCATCTTCATGGTGGTGCTGGTGCAGGACCTGGGTTTCCCGGGCTGGATGTGGGGCGTGCTGTTCTTCCTGCCGCGCGTGTTCGACTCGGTGACCGACCCGATCATGGGCTTCATCTCCGACAACACGCGCTCGCGCTGGGGCCGGCGCCACCACTATGTGTTCCTCGGTGCCATCGTGATGGGCATCAGCTTCGTCGCGATGTGGCAGCTGCATCGCGACGACGGCGTCACCTACAACTTCATCTACTTCCTGCTCTGGAGCTTTGTCTTCTACACGGGGCTGACGCTGTTCAGCATCCCCTACGTGGCCATGGGCTACGAGATGAGCGACGACTTCCACGAGCGCACCAGCATCATGGCCGTCGCGCAGTGGATCGGCCAATGGGCCTGGGTCATCGCGCCCTGGTTCTGGGTGGTGATGTACGACCCGGCCTGGTTCCCCAATGCCGACACGGCCACGCGCACGCTGGCCGTCTGGGTGGGGGTGATCTGCATGCTGCTGGCGATGGTGCCGGCGCTGTTCCTGCCGATCCGCTCCAGCCTGAACGACACGCACCTGGTGCCGCTGACCTGGGCCAACTTCGGCGGCGGCATGCGCGAGATCCTGGCCGGCTTCAAGGAGGCCTTCGGCTCCCGGCCCTTCCGCAAGCTCTGCTACGCCACCTTCCTGATCTTCAACGCCTTCAACACGGTGGCGGCGTTCTCGTTCTTCATCGTCGTCTACCACCTGTTTGCCGGCAGCACCTCGGCCGCCTGGATCTGGCCGACGCTGTTCGGCAGCGTCGGGGCGCTGATCACCACCTTCGTGGTCATCCCCACCGTGGCCTGGATGTCCCGCAGGATGGGCAAGAAGAACGCCTTCATGCTGTCGCAGGGCATCTCGATCATCGGCTACGTGCTGCTGTGGTTCCTGATGATCCCCGGCAAGCCGTGGATGTTCATGTTCGCGCTGCCCTTCTTCAGCTTCGGCATCGGCGGGCTGTTCACGCTGATGATGTCGATGACCGCCGACGTCTGCGACCTGGACGAGCTGGCCACCGGCAAGCGCCGCGAGGGCATCTTCGGCGCCATCTACTGGTGGATGGTGAAGTTCGGCTTCGCCATCGCCGGCCTGCTCAGCGGCGCGATCATGAGCTTCGTCGGCTTTGCGCCGGGGGCCGCCTCGCAAGCGGCCGGCGCGGTGGACGGTCTGCGGCTGTTCTATTCCGGCGTGCCGATCTTCGGCACGCTGCTGGCCATGTGGATCATGCGCGACTACGACCTGGACGAGAAGCGTGCGACCGAGGTGCATGCCGAGCTCGAGCGGCGCAAGCAGCGCGCCGCCGCCTCCGCTCAGGGTTCGGGGGCCCGACCCTGGCTGGCCGAGCACGGCCTGCTGCTGCCCGGTGCCGAGGTGTCGCCCCTGGCCGGCAAGCCGGTGGCCGAGATCCGCGCACTCTTCGCCGAGCAGTTCGGCGCCGGCATGTACGGCCTGTGCTTCAGCGCCTATCCCGAAGGCCAGCGGGCCGGTGACCCCTTGCTGGCCGCCGATGTCGGCCGCCGCGTCGACCGGGTGGCGCCGCACACGCGCTGGCTGCGCTCCTTCGCCTGCACCGAAGGCCACGAGGCCATCCCTCGGCTGGCCCGCAGCCACGGCCTGAAGACCATGGCCGGTGCCTGGATCAGTGCCGACCGCGCGCGCAACGAGCGCGAGATCGAGGCGTTGATCAAGCTGGCGCGCGAGGGCATGGTCGACGTTGCGGTGGTGGGCAACGAGGTGCTGCTGCGCGGCGAACTGAGCGAGCCCGAGCTGCTGGAGTGCATCCGCCGCGTGCGCGCCGCCGTGCCCGCCGAGGTGCCGGTGGGCTGCGTCGACGCCTATTTCCAGTTTCTGGAGAAGCCGGCGCTAGTGTCGGCCTGCGATGTGGTGCTTGCCAACTGCTATCCGTTCTGGGAAGGCGCGTCCATCGACCTGGCGGCCCAGTACCTGCGTCGCATGCACGGCCTGCTGAAGGCTGCCGCCGGCGAAGACAAGCAGGTCATCGTTGCCGAGACGGGCTGGCCCGGCAAGGGCCAGGCGGTGGGGGCGGCCGTGCCCTCGGCTGAACATGCGATGCGCTATTTCGTCGAGGTGCAGCAGTGGGGCCGCAGCGAGGGCATCAAGCTGTTCTACTTCTCGTCTTTCGATGAGCCCTGGAAACTCGGCCAGGAAGGCGAGGTGGGCACCCAATGGGGCCTGTGGGACAAGGACGAGCGGCCCAAGTACGGATGAGCACATTGGATTCCCTGACCCCTGCGCCGATGCAAGGCGCCTTCTGCGACGACGACGGCGAACGCTGGTACCGCATCGACCACCTGCAGGACGCCGCGCCCTTCTTCACCACGCTGGCCAGCGACAGCGACCTGTGGGCCTTCATCTCCACAGCCGGCTCGCTGGCCGCCGGCCGGCGCGACGCCGACGGCTCCTTCTTCCCGTACGAGACGGTGGACAAGATCCACCGCCGCTGGGAGCACACCGGGCCGCGCACCTGGATCCGGCTGATCGACGGAGCCCATGCCGAGCTCTGGCAGCCCTTCGCGCCGCGCCTGGACGGCGCGGCCGGCGAACGATCGGTGTGGAAGAACGCCTCCGGCACGCGGCTTCGCTTCCGCGAGGCGCATCCCTCCGGGCGCCTGGTTTTCGAATACGAATGGTCCACCGCGGCCGGGCTGGGCCTGGTGCGCTCGGCAAGGCTGTGGGCGCCGGATGCTCCGGTGCAGCTGCAGCTGCTGGACGGCGTGCTGAACCTGATCCCGCCGGGGCTGGACGGGCCGCAGGTGAACCAGTTCAGCAGCCTGACCGATGCCTACAAGTGGAACGAATCGGCCGCCGGCGGGCGGCTGGGGCTGTTCACGCTGTACGCCAGGATCTGGGACCGTGCCGAGCCGAAGGAATCCTTCGACTCGCTGGTGGCCTGGTATGCCGGGCCGCCCGCGCAGACGCTGCTGTCGGCGCATCAGGTGGCGGCCTTCTGCCGCAGTGGCCGCACCGAGGCGGAAACGCTGACGCGCGGCCGCACGGGTGCCTTCCTGCTGCGCTTCGATGCCACCGTCGATGCCGCCGGGCTGGCCTGGCACCAGGTGATCGACAGCCCGCGCTCGCAGGTGCAGGCCTTCGAGCTGTGCCGCTGGCTGCAGGACGGCCAAGGCACGCCACAGCAGGTGCGCGAGGCGGTGGCGCGCAACACCGAAGGCGTGGACGGCCTGCTGGCCCGTGCCGACGGGCTGCAGCACTCGGCCGACGAAATGGCCTGCGTGCACCACCGGGCCAACGTGCTGTTCAACATCATGCGCGGCGGCGTCTTCGTCGACGGCACCCGCTGGGACCGCGACGACCTGCAGGCTTTCCTGCGGCAACGCCATCGGCCGCTGGCCGAGCGGCTGCAGCCGCTGATGTCGGGCTGGCTGCCGCAGGTGGAGCGCCAGCGCGCGCTGCAGGCCGCGCGCGAATTCGATGCCGATGCCGAAGCGGGTGCCGGTGCCGCGCAGGCCGAGCGGCTGATGATGGCTTATCTGCCGCTGACCTTCAGCCGCCGTCATGGCGACCCGAGCCGGCCGTGGAACCGCTTCTCGATCCGCGTGCGCGATGCGGCCGGGCGGCGCCTCGTCAACTACGAGGGCAACTGGCGCGACATCTTTCAGAACTGGGAGGCGCTGGTGCCCAGCCAGCCCGAGTACCTGGGCTCGATGATCGCGACCTTCCTGGGCGCGATGACGCCGGACGGCTACAACCCCTATCGCATCGGCCGCGACGGCATCGACTGGGAGGTGATCGAGCCCGACGACCCGTGGAGCCACATCGGCTACTGGGGCGACCACCAGGTGATCTATCTGCTGCGCCTGCTGGAAGCCGCGTTGGACCGCGAGCCCGCCTGGCTGGCCGATGCGTGGGACCGCGGGCTGTTCAGCTTTGCCGACGTGCCCTATCGGCTGAAAGCCCATGCCGAGCAGACGGCCACGCCGAAGGCGACGGTGGTCTTCGACGAGGCGGCGCATGCCCGTGCGCACCAGCGTGCGGCGCAGATCGGCAGCGACGGGCTGCTGGTCTGCGACGAGGCCGGCCTGCCGGTGCTGGCCACGCTGGGCGAGAAGCTGGCCACCCTCATGCTGGCCAAGGCCGGCAGCCTGGTGCCCGGCGGCGGGCTGTGGTTGCACACCCAGCGGCCCGAATGGAACGATGCGAACAACGCGCTGGTCGGCAACGGGCTGTCGATCGTCTCGCTGGCGCACCTGCGGCGCCTGCTGAGCTGGCTGGTCGCGCTGCCCGACGCGCAGCGGCCGTTCGCGCTGCCGGAAGCCACCTGGCAGGCGATGCAGGGGCTGCAGGCCTTGTTCCGGGCGACACCGATCGAGGCAGTGCACGACCCCGCGGCCCGCCGCGCCTTCCTGGACAGTGCCGGCACGCAACTCGATGCCTGGCGCGAGGCGGCCTACCGCGGCGCCGCCGGGCGCCGCATGGTGCAGGCACCGGCCGGCGCACTGAGCGACCTGGCGCAGGCGCTGCTGCCGCTGGTGGAGGCCACGCTGCAAGCCAGCCGCCGCGCCGATGGCCTGTTCCACAGCTACAACCTGGTGGACCTGTCGAAGCCGGGCCGTGCCGAGGTGGGCGTGCTGTACCCGATGCTGGAGGGCCAGGTGGCGCTGCTGTCCTGCGGCTGGCTGCCGTTGCCCGAGGCGGTGCGGCTGCTGGACGCGCTGTTCGCCAGCGAGCTGTTCGATGCGCGGCGGCGCAGCTTCCTGCTCTATCCCGACCGCCGCCTGCCTGGCTTCTTCGAGCGCAACCGGCTCGATGCTGCGGCGCTGCAGCTGCCGCTGGTGCAACGGCTGCTGGCACAGGGCCGCAGCGACCTGCTGCAAGTTCAGAGCGACGGCACCGTGCGCTTCGCGCCGGGCTTGAGCAACCGGGGCGACCTGCTGGCCGCCGGCGCCGACCTGGGCGAGGAGCTCGTGCCGCTGGCCGATGCCTATGAGCGTCTGCTGGCGCACCATGAGTTCACCGGCCGCTCGGGCACCATGTTCGGCTATGAAGGCCTGGGCTGCATCTACTGGCACATGGTGGCCAAGCTGTTGCTGGCCGTGCAGGAACGGGTGTTCGAGGCGCATGACGCCGCTGCGCCCGAACTGCAGTCGCTGGTCGCCCACTACCGCCGGGTGCGCGACGGCCTGGGCTACCGCAAATCGGCGTCCGACTGGGGTGCCTTCCCGGCCGACCCCTACAGCCACACGCCGGGCGAGGGCGGGGCGCAGCAGCCCGGCATGACCGGGCAGGTGAAGGAGGAGATCCTCACCCGCTGGGGCGAGCTGGGCCTGCGCATGCGCCAGGGTGAAGTGCACTTCGACCCGGTGCTGCTGGATGCGGCCGAACTGCCCGAGGGTGGCGAACTGCGCTTCACCTGGGCGCGCGTGCCCTATCGCTACCGGCGCGGCGCGATGACGAGGCTGCGCGTGCGCGACGCGCAGGGCTGGCGCGATTGCCCCGAGGGGCGCTTCCACCCGCAAGGCGTGCTGGCGGTGGAGGCCGACGTGTTCTTGCCTGCGGCATGAGCCCGCCGGCGCGTGCCCTGGCCGGCTTGGCCGTCAGCCTGCTTGCGGCATGTGGCGGTGGCGGCGAGCCGGCCGCGGTGGACGCCGATTCGCAGGCGGTGGCACCGGCCAACCCGGTCACACCACCGGTGCCGACACCCGGCGCGCCGGCGACGCCCACGCTGCCACCCCAGGTGCCCGCCGGCTATGCGCTGGTCTGGGCCGACGAGTTCGACGTGGCCGGCCTGCCCGATGCCACGCGCTGGGCCTACGACACCGAGCGCAATGCGCTGGGTTGGTACAACAACGAGCTGCAGTACTACGCCGCCGCGCGGCCGCAGAACGCCGTGGTGTCCAACGGCCGGCTGCGCATCGTGGCGCGCGCCGAAAGCCTGTCGGGCCTGCCCGATTGGGGTGGGCAGCGCTACAGCTCGGCCCGGCTGATCACCCGCGGGCTTGCCGCCTGGACCTATGGCTTCTTCGAGGTGCGCGCCAAGCTGCCCTGCGGGCGCGGCACCTGGCCGGCGATCTGGATGCTGGGCACCAGCGGCCCCTGGCCGGTGGCCGGCGAAATCGACATCATGGAGCACGTGGGCAGCAACCCGGGCCGGGTGTTCGGCACCGTGCACACCCAGGTCAGTGCCGGGCCGGGTACCGGCGCCGCCGTGCAAGTACCCGATGCCTGCACGGCCTTCCACGACTACCAGTTGCACTGGACGGCCGACGAGCTGGCCATCGGCATCGACGGCGTCGTCTACTACCGCTATCCGAACCCGCGCGCCGGCCGCACCACCTGGCCCTTCGATGCGCCGCAGTACCTGCTGCTGAACATCGCCATCGGGGGCACGCTGGGCGGCGCGGTGGACGACACCATCTTCCCGGTGACGATGGAAATCGAGCACGTGCGGGTATACCAGGCGCGTCCTTAGGCGATGAATGTGGCGATCGAACGCGCCGGCAGCACGGCGCGCGATTGCAGCGAGTCGATGCGTAACGCGAAGGCCAGGTCCTCGTCGCTGCGGTTCATGGCCACCACCACGACCGAGCCGTCCGGGTTGGCAAAGGCCGTGCAATGCAGTGCCTGCTTCGACGCGGTGCACAGCACGCGCTGCGCACCGGGCCGCACGAAGCGCGCGAAGTGGCCGATGGCCCAGTACGAGCTCTGGTGCCACAGCGCGCCGCTGGCGCGGTCGGCCAGCACCGGCGCGCTGCAAAGGTTGCCTACGTGGTTGGGGCCGCCGCTGTCGTCGAGCAGCAGGTTCCAGTCGATCCAGCCCACCGTCCAGCGGTTCAGGTCGTTGATCATCGAATGTGCATAGCGCTCGGCCAGCGCCCACTCGCCGGTGTGCGGGCCGCCTTCCTGGCAGCCTTCGGTGAACAGCAGCTGCTTGTCGGGCCAGGCGTCGTGCGTCAGCGTCAGCTGCTCGAAGTGGTCTTCACCATACCAGTGGAAGCCGGCGCCCCAGACGTAGCGGCTGGCCTCGGCGTCGGCATAGACGACGCTGGTGCGCTCGACCAGGCGGTCGCGGTTGTGGTCCCAGATCAGGATCTTCACGTGTTCCAGGCCCGCGGCGGCGAGCGCCGGGCCGAGGTCGTCGCGCACGAAGTCGCGCTCTTCTTCGGCGGTATAGAGGCACGAGTCCCAGCGTTGCGTGGCCTCGGGCTCGTTCTGCACCGTCACGCCCCAGATCGGTACGCCTTCGGCCGCATAGGCCTGGATGAAGCGCACGAAGCATTGCGCCCAGGCCGCGCGGAACTGCGGCAGCAGCTGGCCGCCGTGGTTCATCTGGCCGTTGGACTTCATCCAGGCCGGCGGGCTCCAGGGCGAGGCCAGCAGCTGCAGCGGCTGGCCGGCGGCCTGCTGTGCCGCGCGGATGAAGGGCAGCAGCGCGCGGCGGTCGCGTTCGATGCTGAAACTGCTGAGTTCGACATCGCCCGGCGTCTCGACATGGGCGTAGTTGCCGAGCGCAAAGTCGCAGCTGTTCATGTGCACCCGGCACAGCGTGTAGCCGTGGCCCTGCTGCGGGTCGAAGTAGTCGCGCAGGAAGTCCCGCCGGGCCTGTGTGTCCAGCGCCAGCCAGGTGACGGCGGCGGCCTCGGTGAAAGCGCCGCCGAAGCCTTCGAGGGTCTGGAAGCGGCGGCTTGGGTCGACCCACAGGCGCGGCAGGCCGGCCGCATCGGGCAGGGCTGGCGGCGTGGCCTGCTCGGTCAGGCGGGCATGGCCGTCGGGCGTGCTCAGCAAGCAGCGGATGGCGGAGGGTGTGGCAGTCATGGGCGGGCAATGAAAAGGGGCGCCGAAGCGCCCCTGGGACAGGACTGTGAGATCGTGGGATCAGGCCTGGCGGCGGCGCTTGGCCAGCAAGCCCACGCCGGCCAGGCCGGCGAGCATCAGTGCGTAGGTGCTGGGCTCGGGGATGGCGGCCACGGACAGGCTGACGTCGTCGATCAGCACCTTGCCGGCGAGCAGCTCTCGCCCGTCGATCGGGCCGATGGCTTGACTGAACTCGACGAAGGCAGCCACAGCGCCCACCGGCACCGGGCCCAGGTTGTAGGTGATCTGCGTCCAGGAGTTCGGATTGATGGCGCCCTGAAAGAACTGGTTGCCGCTGTTGGCCAGGATGTTGCCGGTGCCATCCAGGTATCGCAGCGCGTACAGCACGTTGCCAGTGGTGCCGGCCGTACCCTTGGCCCAGAAGGAGAAGGTCGGCGTGTCGCCAGCCACCAGCGGAGGCAGACCGCCCTGCTCGATCGAGTTCTGGAGCATGACCGCGGCATTCAAGGCGGGCGACGCCAGTTGAGCAGACCAGTTGCCCGAGTAGGCGTCAGAGGAACGTGAATAACCGCTGGCAGCGGCCAGCCAACTGGCCGCCGGGGTCGTGATGCCCGCGTCCTCGAATCCGCCATTGGCGAACCCGTTTGCCGCCTGCGCGGCACCGGCGCACAGCGCCAGGGCGGCTGCGGCGACCAGAGATAGTGATTTCATCGACATTGCCTGTCTCCTAGATCCACCCTGTCCCTCAGACCGCGTCAGACCTCCTGGCACGACCGGAACCTGGTTTGGGCCGCCTCAGCGGCGGCCCGTGATGAAGGCGCTTTCCGGCTTTCGACCTGGTCTCCCCAGGTGAAACCGATGATCGATTGAAAGCGCTTTCATGCCGCTGAATGTAGGGGATGAGACTGCGCGCCGCAAGCGGATCATCCCTGTGCGGGGCCCCTCATCCGAGGGGGTTCCCCATCGGCGCGGCGGTTCAGCGCGCCCAGTGGATGGCGTCGATCTCGATCTTCGAGGTGATGGCCGAGCCCTGGGCCTTGCCGGTGCGGTCGTAGCGGTCGGCGATGACCAGCGGGCTGGTCACGTGGCTCAGGTCGGCCTTCGGCGCGGCGGCCAGGATGGCGCTGACCGGGATCGACACCTGGTGCCAGTTGCCGTCGTTGACGTAGCCGTACTGGCCGCTGGCGATCAGGATGTAGGCGTCCATGCCGCTCTGGTCGGCGCCGCGCCCGGTGTAGAAGCCCACCTCGATCAGCCCCGGGTAGCTGCTGCGCACCTGGAAGTTGATCGTGCCGTTCGCGAAGGCCGACAGGTCGGCCGCCACGTCGGTGCTGAGGTTGGGCTCCTTCAGGTTCAGCGCAATGCCCCAGCCCCACACCTTGGGCGCCGGCGTGATCTGCAGGCTGTTCACCCCCTCGGGCGGCGTGCCGACCAAGCCCAGCACGCTGGCGGTGGTGCCGTTCTCCCAGGCGTTCCACAGCGTGGTCGTGGGCGCGATGGGTCGTACCTCGTTGAGCGCGAAGTTGTCGGCATACAGCGTGTAGCGGTTGGTTGCGACCGTGTCGCGCCGCATCGGCACCCAGTACAGCGCATCGGCGGCTGTGTAGACGCCGTCGTTGTCGGCGTCGTTGCCCGGGATCACCGGCTCCCACATGCCTTGCGGGTACAGGTTCTGGATCACGTAGCGTGCCTCGCGATCCACGTTGAACAGGCCCCACTTGTCATCGCTGCCCTTCCACGGCTCGTCGAAGGCCTCGAAGTAGACGATGTTGGCCGGGCCCCTGCCGCCCACCGAGTCGGCCTTCCACTTCTGCAGTGCCTGGAAGTACATCTTCTGGTTGACCGGGTGCGCGCGGAAAGCCAGCGCGCCCACGTTGACGGCGTTCCAGCCTGTTTCGCCGACGACGATGGGCATCACCGCCTGGCCCTTCTTGTCGAGCCAGTCGCGCGCGGCCTGATAGTCGCTCTTGGCGCAGGCGATGATGGCGTCCATCATCGCGGCGGCACGTGCCGACGGATCCACGTGGCCCATCTTCCACTCGGTGGAGATGGGCTTGGCGGGGTCGAACACCGTGTCCAGCTCGCAGTAGGTGTGCAGCGAGGCGAAGTC
This sequence comes from Burkholderiales bacterium, assembly GCA_017302505.1. GTDB lineage: Bacteria > Pseudomonadota > Gammaproteobacteria > Burkholderiales > Burkholderiaceae_C > Rubrivivax. The sequence goes on along the minus strand of JAFLDH010000054.1, from coordinate 9,327 downwards.
GATCACGTCGGTGATGACCTTCGGCGCCTCGGCCCAGAAGGCCCAGTTGTCGTTGGTGGTCACCGGCTGCTTGATGTTGCGGCGCACCTCGGCGATGTAGGCCGCCATGATCTCCGGGCTGCTGGGCACGAAGGACCAATAGATCATCGTCTCGTTGCCGATGCTCACCGCCAGCACGATGTCCTCGAACTCCTTGGCCAGCGTGATCGCGCGCTCGATCTCGGCGCGGTTGATGGCGCGGTTGGCCTGCTTCTGCGCGTCGTCCAGCCACGGGGCGCTTTCGCTCTGGATGTAGGCGCCGAGTTGCATCTTGATGTCCAGCCCGTTGTCGCGGATCAGCCGCAGCGTGCGCCTCGCCACCTGGTCGTTGCTGTCGAACACGCGGATCAGGCGGAAATCGCCTTGCTCGAGCAGGCGCAGGTCCTCCAGCACCATGGCGTCGGTGATCACCTCGGTGTCGCGGTTGTTGCTGCGGTAAGGCGAGTACGCCACCGCCTTGCGCGACATGTATTCCGCGAACTCCGGCGTCAGGGTGCGGCTGGGCTCGGTGGTGGCCACGCTGGTGGACGGTGTCACGCCGCCGCCGCCGCAGGCCGAAAGCAACATCACGAAGGCCAGGCCGGCCAAGGCGCGCAGGCTGCGCGTGTTGCGCACGCGGGGTGCGCCAGTGAGCTGGGAAGTCATGGAAAAGTCCTGGCGCGAGGAGGGCGCCTGCAGGTAGACAGACGAGGAGGTGAAGCGTTCCGTCCGTGGCATGAAAACGCTACCGCAATAGAGGGCTTGCCCTAGAACACGTAGATCACGCCCAGGGTGATCCAGTTGCCGTTCTTGGTGACACGCGCATCCACGTCGGTGAAGGCCGAGTTCGTGGGCAGCGACATCGGCGACAGGCCAAGCTGGCTGTAGCGCACCGCCCCCCACAGGCCGTAGACGTTGAAGCCGTAGCCCAGGTCGTAGACAGCGCCCAGCGTGCCCATGGTGGCCGAATTGCTCTGGCCGCGTTCGGACGGATTGTCGGTGTCGGCCTTGCCCAGGTACACCATGCCGGCCGAGAAGATCCACTTGTTCCAGCGGTAACGCACGCCGGCAAGGTAATCGGTGGAGGTGGCCGGGTAGCCGGGGTTGGCCACGCCGTTCAGCGTGCCGCCCCAGTTCACATTGAACATGTTGTTCCACTGTGCCGGCGAATTGGTGAACACGGCGTAGGCGCCGGTCCAGCGGTTGCGGCGGGCGCCGCCCAGGATCTCCCACTGGGAGCTGATGGTGTAACGGCCCATCAGCATCATGATGCTCTGGCCCGATTCGCCCAGCAGCGGGTCGTCCGCCGGGAAGGGCGTCAACCCGGTGAAGGGGCCGTGGCCCCAGGCCTGCGGATTGCCGTTCTTGCTGTCCTGGCCGACGAAGTCCAGCACCAGGTCGCCGATGCGGTAGTTGGCCCAGAACTCCCAGAAGCTGGGCTTGTTGATCTTGAAGTCCCGGTCGCCGGCCGAGTAGGTGACTTCCAGCACCAAGTCGCCGCCGAACACGTCGAGCACCGGCGCGGTGTAACGGATGCTGTCGTACATCAACAGGCCATAGGCGGCGCCGGCGGACGACCATTCCTCGGCCAGGCCCAGGTCGGCGCCATACGGGTAGTCGGCCAGCGCCCAGCCGCGGGTGGTCATCGCGCCTACCGTCAGGCGGCCGTAGTACTCGTGGCTGACGGCCACGTTGGCCTCGTACAGGTAGCCGGGGATGTCTTCCTTCCAGTCGCGCCAGCGCTGGCTGAGCAGGCCGCTGAGCTTGAAGCCGCCGCCCAGGTTGAAGTTGGCCGCCAGGAAGGGCTGGATCAGCGTGGTGGTGGTGGTCTCGGTGCCATACACCGCGCCGGGCAGAATCTCGTCGGCCCAGACACGCTGCTTGTCCTCGCCGGGGAAGACTTGGCAGTTCGGGCACTGGTTGCTGCCGCGGGTGACGTCCACCTTGGCGAAGCCGGTCAGGCTGAAAGGGCCGAAATCGAGGGCCTGCGCCGGTGTGGCCAGGGCCCACAGGGCGGCCAGCACGCCGACGACAGGCCAGGGCCGGCGCGGTGCCGGGGCGGGGTAGGGGGCGTTGAATGGGGCCATGCGGACCTGGGCGATTGTGAAAGCGCTTTCAGTTTTCTCTGCGCGGGATTGTGTCGCAGGCTGGCCCGGCCAGTCACCGTGTTTTCCCGCGCTCTCCCAGGAACGGGTGCCCCTACTGGCTGCCCGGGTAACCGTCGTGAAGGGCCTTGCGCCTCGGGTAAACCACCGGGTCGTCATGAAACCGCTTTCACTATCATGATCGGGCTGCGTGCAGCGATCGTGGAGGATGCGGAAATGAGTTTCATCAAGCGCTGTCTGGGGGGCTTGCTGGCGGGTGGCTTCGCCCTCGCGGCCGCCGTGGCCCAACCGGTGCAGCTGGGTGCGGGCACGTATTTTCTGGCGCCCAAGGGCGTCGACAAGGGCGTGCCGGCGGCACCGCACCGCACCGAGGCGATGCTGAAGCGTGCCGCGCAGAGCAACCAGTGGTACTCGACGCTGATCTACAGCGCCACGCCAGAAGCGATCTTCGTGCAGCCATTGACGGTCAAGCCGACGCCGGCCGGGCTGGAGGTTGCCCTGCCGACCAAGGAGGTGATTCCCACCGAGCGCAAGGACACCGAGATCCACTACCCGCACCGGCATGCGCTGGTGCTGTCGCCGGTGGCTTTCGAGCCCGGGCCGGCCAAGCTGGCCAATGCCAGCGACTGGGCCATCGACATCAGCATGGCGCGTGGCGCCGACCAGTTCAGCGCCAGCGTGGCGCACGGGGTGCCCTATGCGTTCCTGCGCATCTCGCGCGGCGACCTGCGCGTGCGCCTGCCAGGCCCCGGCGAGCGCTTCGACGGCGGTGCCGACGCGCGGGTGCTGGCGCTGCGCGTGCGCGGCCAGGCCTTTGCGCTGTTCGGGCCCACGGGTGTGCGCTGGGAGCAGGCATCGCCCACCGAATGGCTGGCGCGCCTGCCCGAGGGCAAGGGCTATGTGTCGGTGGCCGGCATGCCCGACGACAAGGCCGACACGCTGGCGCTGTTCACGCGGCATGCCTATGCCTTCATCACCGACACGCGCGTCGACTGGCGCTACGACCAGCCGGCCAGTCAGGTGGAGACCACGTTCAAGGCGACGACGCAGGTGATGGAAGGGCCGGACAACGGCCCGCTGCTGGGCCTGTACCCGCACCACTGGTTCCGCAATGCCAGCGTCGAGCCCAAGCTCGGCCCGGCCTTCGACACGGTGCGCGGCAAGATCCGCCTGCTCCCTGCGGCGCAGTTCAGCACGCGCAGCACCTACCACGGCATCGTGCCCTATTGGCCCGGCGTGCCGGAGTCGCCGCGCACCGAACAGTTGCGCGATGTGCTGAAAGCCGACGTTCGCAATGCGCGCCGCCTGCTGCTGGAAAGCGGCTACGGCAAGGGTCCGTACTGGCAGGGCAAGGGCCTGATGCGCCTGACCAAGATGGCCGACGTGGCCGAGCAGCAGGGCGACATCGAGACCCGGGACCAGTTGCTCGGCATGGTGAAGAAGCGCATCGAGGAGTGGTACTCGGGCCAGGGCCGCAGCTACTTCCACTACGACAAGACCGCGGGCACGGTGGTGGCCTACCCGGACGAGTTCTTCTTCGTCGAGCAGATGAACGACCACCACTTCACCTGGGGCTACTGGATCCGAGCGATGGCCGACATCGCCATCCGCGATCCGGAGTGGGCGTCGAAGCAGAAGTGGGGCGGCATGACCGAACTGCTGATCGCGGACATCGCCACTGCCGAGCGCGGCCGGGCGGACTTCCCGTTCCTGCGCAACTTCGACCCCTACGAGGGCCATTCGTGGGCCTCGGGCATCGGACTCGGGGCCACCGGCAACAACCAGGAATCGTCGTCCGAGGCCATCAGCGCCTGGGCTGGCCTGATCCTGTGGGGCGAGCTGACGGGCAACCGCGAACTGCGCGACCTGGGCGTGTACATGTACACCACTGAGATCGAGGCCATCAATCACTACTGGTTCGACATCCACAAGCAGGTGCTGGCGCCCGAGTACAAGAACGTCGAGGTCAGCATGCTGTTTGGCGGCAAGTACGCCCACAACACCTGGTGGACCGACGAGCCGCGGCAGATCAAGGGCATCAACATGCTGCCCATCACCACCGTCTCCAACTACCTGGGGCGCGATCCGGACTATGTGCGCCGCAACATGCAGGCGCTGAAGGAAGAGACGGCGATCTACAACTCGCGGCTGAAGCAGGCCAAGCCGCCGGACATCTGGCAGGACATCTTCGCCAAGTACACCGCGCTGGCCGATCCGGCCCAGGGCCTGGCCAGCTGGGACCGCTGGGGCGCCATCGAGCTGGGCCACACGCGCACGCAAACGCTGCACTACCTGCTGAGCCTGCAGCAGATGGGGCCACCGGATTTCAGCATCACCGCCGACACCCCGCTGTACAGCGTGTTCAAGCGCGCGGACGGCACCCGCACCTACCTGGCCTTCAATGCGACGAAGGCGCCGATCCAGGTGCGCTTCAGCGATGGCAAGGTGCTCGATGTCGCCCCGCTGTCACTGGCCCGCGCCCCCTGACCCCCGCAGCTTGGTGCCGCTTAGGGTTAGTCGCAATCGTGGTGCCACTGGCGCAGCGATAACATCGTGTGAAAGCGCTTTCAGAATCCGTTCTTGAGAGCACAGTCTAGAAAGCGCTTGCACAGCCGTTGAACTTTTGCACTGACGTTGCGATCCACAAGCAGCGTGTCCGACAGCCGGGCAGTCCGTTTGGCCCGGTTTCGACGCACGGTGGTGTCGAGGGGTCGCGGTGCAACGATAGAAAGTCCCCCATGAACCTGCCCGCCCCCTTCTCCCTGAAGCCGTTGCTCGCGCTGAGCCTGGCAGTGACGCTGGCGGCGTGTGGCGGCGGCGATGCCTCGCCGCCGCCGAGCCCGCTGCAGACCAGTGGCTTCGCCGTCAATGGCTATCTGTCCGGTGCCTCGGTGCTGTGTGACAGCAACGGCGACGGGCTGGTGACTGCAGGCGAGGTCTCGGTCAGCACCACCACGGCCGGCCTGTTTGTCTTCCCGGAAGGTTGCAGCGCGCCGTTGGTGGCCACTGGCGGCACCAATACCGATACCGGACAGCCCTTCACCGGCTCGCTGCGCGCGCCGGCAGGTGGCAAGTACCTGACGCCGCTGACCACGCTGCTGGTGGCGGGTATGGACGGTGCCATGCTCAACGCCACGCTCGGACTGCCCGAGGGCACGGATGTGCTGAACACCGACCCGGCGGCCACCGACGGCGCGGGCACCCTGGTGAACCCGACACTGAAGAAGAAGACCTTGGCGGTGCAGCAACTGCTGCTGAAGACCACCGAGATGCTCAATGGCCTGACGCCCGCGCCCGATGCGGCTCAGTTGCCGGTGATCTACAACGAAGTGGCCAACGCCTTTGCCGACTACCTGAAGGGCGGCGGTCGCCTCAACGCCAGCGACACGGCGGTGGATGAAGGCACGGTCGGCGCACTGGTGCGCGCGGCGACGCTGCGCGTGCGTGACGCGGGCGGCTTGCCTGCAGCCGTGCGTGATGCGGCCAAGGGCGTCAACGCCGACGCGCTTGCCGGGGTTACGGCCGCATCCTTGAAGATCCAGGCCGATGCGCTTCTCAATGCCACCGACACCGCGAATGTGCTCGAGGTGGTTCGGGCCCAGCAGGCCGACACGCAGGTCACCGCCTACGTGGCGGCCAACAAGTCGTCGCTGGCCGGAGCGCCGGCCGCCGACGCGGTGGCATCGATGCGCCAGACGCTGTCACAACAAGTGGCCGCTTCACAAGGCAGCGGCGGCAATGGCGGCGGCGGTGGTGGCGGCGGTGGCGGTGGGAACCCGGGCACGGGCGACACGCTGCTGCTCAGCTTTGACGAGGCCACGCCTGCCTTCAGCGACATGGGTGCCTACGGCGGAGCCTTGCCCTCGGTCGAAGCCGGCCCGTCTGGTGGCAGCGGCAATGCGCTGAAGATCCTGAAGCCGGTCAGTCCCGACACCTGGGGCGGCACCTTCTTCACGGTCGCCCGCATCCCGTTCACCGACAGCCGCAAGACCATCAGTGCGCGGGTCTATTCCACCCGTGCCAATGCGGTGATCAAGTTCAAGGTGGAAGTGCCGGGCGGCAACGCGGTCGAGGTGGCCAGTGCGCCCACGGGTGCCGCCAATACCTGGAGCACGGTGACCTGGAATCTGTCGTCCGTGAATCCGGCGCTTGCCTACACGCTGATCGCCATCACGCCCGACTCCGACACGGTCACCAGCGGTCAGGCGTACTACATCGACAGCATCTCGCTGCAGGCCGCGACGGTAACCCCGCCGCCCAGCGGCGGCGGCTCGGTGCTGCTCAGCTTCGATGAATCCACTCCTGCGTTCAGCGACATGGGTGCCTATGGCGGCGCACTGCCCACCGTGGAGGCCGGCCCCACTGGCGGCAGCGGCAACGCATTGAAGATCCTCAAGCCGGCCAGTCCTGACACCTGGGGAGGGACCTTCTTCACCGTGGCGCGCATCCCCTTTGCCAGCGATCGCAAGGTGCTTAGCGCCCGCGTCTACGCCACGCGCGCCAACGCGGTCGTCACGCTGAAGGTCGAGGTGCCGGGTGGCAGTGCGGTCGAAGTGCAGGGCACACCCACCGGCGCAGCCAACACCTGGAGCACCGTGACCTGGAACCTGGCTGCGGTAGATCCGGCGCTGGCCTATACCGTGATTGCCATCACCCCTGACGTCAGCCGCACGACCGACGGCCAGGCCTACTACATCGACACCCTGACGCTGGACCCGGCGACGGCATCCCCGCCGACGCCGCCCAGCAATGTCGACGCACTGCTGCTCAGCTTCGACGAGGGTGTGCCGGCCTTCAGCAACATGGGTGCATACGGCGGTGCGCTGCCCACGGTCGAGGCCGGTCCTGCCGGCGGCAGCGGCAATGCGCTGAAGGTGCTGAAGCCGGTCAACCCCGACACCTGGGGCGGCGTGTTCTTCAATGTGGCCACCATCCCCTTTGCCAGCGATCGCAAGGTGTTGAGCGCGCGGGTCTACTCCAGCCGCGCCGACGCCGTGATCAAGCTGAAGGTCGAGGTGCCTGGAGGCGCGGGCGTCGAAGTGGCGAGCGCGCCCACCGGCCCGGCCAACACCTGGAGCACCGTGACCTGGAACCTGGCCGGCGTGAACCCGGGGCAGTCCTATCAGATCATCGCCATTACGCCGGACGCCGAGCGTGTGACCGATGGCCAGACCTACTGGATCGACGAGATCAAGTTGCTGGCGGCCGGCAGCGGCCCGGTGGTGGCGCAGAAGACCATCGCCACCTTCGAGGAGCCGGGTGCACGGCTGGCGGGTTTCGAGGGGGCGTGGGATGCCACCGTGGTCAACGACCCGCTGGGCGGCGTCAACAAGGTCGGCCGCATTCTCAAGCCCGGCACCAACGTGGCGAACTATGCCGGTGCCACCATCGTCACCGTGGCGAACGGAGGCTTCACCCCGATCCCGTTCACCAGCACCGCCAAGACCATGACGGTGCGCGTGTACTCGCCCGACGCCGGCATTCCGGTGCGGCTGAAGATCGAGGACATCGCCGACGGCAGCAAGTATGTCGAGGCCGACACGGTGACCAGCGCCGCCGGCGCCTGGCAGACGCTGACCTTCAACTTTGCAGCGCCGGCATCAGGCAGCCCGGCGCTGGACCTGGCCACCACCTACAACAAGGTGTCGATCTTCTTCGACTTCGGCACGATCGGCAGCGGCAAGACCTACTTCTTCGACGACATCAACTTCGTCGGCGCGGGCGGCAACGTGCCGGTGGCCACCTTCGACGAGCTGCCGACAGCGGCACTGCCCAGCCCGCCGGTGCTGACCGGCTTCGGCGGTGCCGAGGACTCGACCATCGTCGCGCCGTCCGGCATGCCGGCGGGCGGCAACGGCAAGGCGGCCAAAGTGGTGAAGGCGGCGGGCGAAATCTGGGCCGGCACCTCGGTGCAACGCAAGGCCAACGACGCGGTGCCGACCATCCCCTTCGCCACCGGCGCGACGAAGATGACGCTGCGCGTCTACAGCACCTATCCGCCGGGCATCCGGGTGCGCATGAAGGTCGAGCAATCGGGTCGACCGGACATCAACTCCGAGGTCGATGCCTACACCGCATCGTCCAATGCCTGGGAGACGCTGACCTTTGATTTCGGCCCCGCGGGCAAGCACTTCGTGCCCAATGGCCCGGGACCGAACGACTACAACACCAACCTGCCGACGGCCCAGCTGGACGTGAGCAAGGTTTACAACAAGGTCAACATCTTCTTTGACTACGGGCTGGGCGACGGCGGCTATGCGCCGATGCCCGATACTCGCGTCTACTATTTCGACGAACTGAAGTTCATCGGCAACTGAGCAGGGTGGGGCGGCGCCGCCCGCCCTGCATCCTCTCAGGAGTAGAAACCCATGAAGCCTCAACTGATGTGCGCGCTGTTGGCCGCCGCCGCGCTGGGCGGCTGCGCTTCCGTCAGCGACGGTGTCATCAAGATGAATGACGGCACGATGCGCATCGTCAAGCAGTACGCGCTGGGCTTCGACGGCGACCCGGCCGCAATGGAAGCCGAGGTGCGCCGTGAGGCGCTGCAGCATTGCGAGACCAACGGGCAGGACCTGGAGGTGATCTCGCTGTCAGCCACCCAGCCGCCCTACATCCTGGGCAACTTCCCCAGCGCTCGCGTCGATTTCCGCTGCAAGCCGCGCTAGGCGCGGCCCGCAGCGTTTTCGCGCCGGCCGATCAGGCCTGCGCCGGCGGCTGCTGCTCGAAGGGCAGCTTCATCTGCGACAGGTCCTTGCGGGTCTCCACCAGCACCAGCGGGCCGTCGTCGATGACCACGCGCGGCCGCGGCTGACGCGGCACATGCACCGGCTTGGGCTCGTTGGCCATGGCCTGCTGCACGACCAGGATGCGTTCGGCGTCCGAGTTCACCCACTCCAGCCCGGCCGATGCGGCCAGCGCGCGCAGGTCGTCCACCGGCAATTCGAAGGGCTCGGCCGGCGGCTGAGCGCTCTGCGCCGTTGAAGGCGTCGTGACCTGGGCGACGGGTGCAACCGGTGCGACCGCCACGATCGGCTCCTCGGCTTCAGGCGGCGCGGGCAGGTCGGCGGCTCTTGGCGCAACGGCTTGCTCAGGTGTCGGCTCGGCATCGGTGCGCGCCGGCTGATCGTCCGCCAGCGCGGCTTCCGCCATGGCCTCGCCTTCACCTTCGCGCGCCTCACGCCGCTGACGGCCCCGGCCGCCGCGG
>JAFLDH010000539.1 GCA_017302505.1 Burkholderiales bacterium | reverse complement strand
GAGCTGGGCGTGCCGGCGCCGGCAGCGCAGATCCTGACCACGGTGGGCGCTACCCAGGCGCTGGACGTGGTGACGCGCACCCTGCTGCGCAGCGGAGATGCGGTGCTGGTGGACGAGCCCGGCTGGGCGGTGGAATACGCGCGGCTGGCGGCGCTGGGCATGCGGGTGCTGCCGGTGCCGCGCGGCGACGAGGGCCCCGACCTGGCGGTGATGGAACAGCTGATCGACGCCCACCGCCCGCGCCTGTACGTGACGGTGTCGGTGCTGCACAACCCCACCGGCGCGTCGCTGTCGCTGCACCGCGCGCACCAGCTGCTGCGCCTGGCCGAGGCGCGCGAGCTGCACATCGTCGAGGACGACACCTACGCCCACCTGGCCAGCCCGCACCTGCCGCGGCTGGCGGCGCTGGACGGGCTGCAGCGCACGTTCTACATCTCGGGCTTCTCGAAGATCCTGGCGCCGGCCTGGCGGGTGGGCTACCTGGCCGCGCCGGCCGCCTGGGTGGACCGGCTGGTGGACAGCAAGCTGCTGTCGACGCTGACCACGCCCAGCCTGAGCGAGCGCGCGCTGGCCCACTGCCTGGAGCAGGGCCTGCTGCGCCGCCATGCCGAACGCGTGATGCAACGGCTGGACGCCGCCCGCGCGCGCACCGTGCGCGTGGCCGAGGCCGAGGGCTTGCGCTTCGCGGCGCCGCCACGCGGGCTGTTCGGCTGGGTCGATACCGGTTGTGACACCGAGCGGCTGGCCGAGGCGATGCTCGACCAGGGCTGGTTGATCGCCCCCGGCGCGCTGTTCCATGCCACGCACCGGCCGACCACGCTGATGCGCATCAACTTCGCCACCACGCAGGACGCCGCCTTCTGGCAGGCGCTGCGGCGTACATGCCGTCACATTTCTGCCCGCTGACGCGTATACGGTACGCGTACCATCTTCGGCCTGCCGCCACGGCGGCCGACCCTGCATGTTTGAATCGACCCTCCCCTTCGGCCAGCCCGACCTGATGCGGGCCAGCGCCTTCCGGCGCTACCTGGACGAAAGCGCGCGCAGCGGCGAAGCCGACACGATGGCGTCGCGGCTGTCGACGCTGAGCCCGTCGCTGATGCTCGACCTGATGCGCTTCGAGCAGGACGGGCAGCAGGGCGGCGTGGTCGAGATCCTGGCCGCCTGCATCCGCCATGCGCGCCGGCTGCTGCTGCACCTGCAGGCCGGCGAGCGCGTGGTGCCAATGACGGTGTTTCCGGTGGAGCACCTGGTGCATTGCCCGATGTCGATTGCGCAGTTCCTGGAGCTGCCGCTGGGCGACCTGGAGGTGATGCATGTCGAGCCGGCGCTGCTGCGCCCGCCGGGTGACCGGCTGCAGTCGATGATCGGCGAGCCCGAACACTACGCCGCGCTGGGCCCGGTGCTGTGGGAGCTGGCGCTGCGCGGCTCGCGCAGCGAGCTGCTGCCCGAGATCGCCGGCCAGGCGGCGTACCGCATCTCGCCGGGGCTGAACCTGCGCACGCTGGAACTGCACGGCTCGCTGGCCGACGCGGTGGCCCGGCTGAAGCGCGAGACCACCAACCTGCGCGAGATGGCGCAATGGCCGGGCTTCGACCGCGAGCGCGCGATCCGGTTGCTGAACGGCCTGTACCTGCAGGCCGGGCTGATGGTCAGCCGCACGCACCCGGCGGCCACCAACGAAGGCTGGACCAGCGGCCGCGCCTGATCAGCGGGCGGACAGCGTCTCCCAGCGTTCCAGCGCCTGCATCAGCTCGTCCTCGATCTGCGCATAGCGCACCTGCAGCAGCGGCACCTGCTGCGGCTCGCGGGTGTACAGCTCGGTGCCGGCCAGGCGCTCGGCGATCTGCTTCTGCTCGGCCTCCAGCGCCTCGATGCGCGCCGGCATGTCCTGCAGCTCGCGCTGCTCCTTGAAGCTGAGCTTGCGCGCCACGGCGCGCGGCTCCGGCGGCGGCGGGGCCACCTTCGGTGCCGGCGCGGGCGGTGGGGGTGGCACGGCGGCGCGCGAGCGTTCGCGCTGCAGCTTCCAGTCCTCGTAGCCACCTTCGTACTCGCGCCACAGGCCCGGCGTGACATCGCCCTCCCAGGCGATCGTGCTGGTGACCACGTTGTCCAGGAAGCGCCGGTCGTGGCTGACCAGGAACACCGTGCCGCCATAGGACTGCAGCAGTTCCTCCAGCAGCTCCAGCGTATCGATGTCCAGGTCGTTGGTCGGCTCGTCGAGCACCAGCACGTTGGCCGGCAGCGCGAACAGCCGCGCCAGCAGCAGGCGGTTGCGCTCGCCGCCGGACAGCGTGCGCACCGGCGCATGGGCCCGCTCCGGCGCGAACAGGAAGTCGCTCAGGTAGCTCATCACGTGCTTGCGCTGGCCGTTGAACTCGACCCACTCGCTGCCCGGGCTGATGCTGTCGGCCAGCGTGGCATCCAGGTCGAGGCGGCCACGCAGCTGGTCGAAGTAGGCCACCTCGAGCCGGGTGCCCTGGCGCAGCGTGCCGCTCGTCGGCTGCAGCTCTCCGAGGATCAGCTTCAGCAGCGTGGTCTTGCCCGCGCCATTGGGGCCGATCAGGCCGACCTTGTCGCCGCGCAGCACGGTGGCGCTGAAATGCGCGATCAGCGGCAGGCCGTCGGGCGTGTAGCGGAAGCCCACGTCGCGCAGCTCGGCGACGATCTTGCCGCTGGGCGTGCCGGCATCCAGCTCCAGCCGCACCTGGCCCAGCACCTCG
>JAFLDH010000538.1 GCA_017302505.1 Burkholderiales bacterium | reverse complement strand
CGACACCGGCTACGGCGCCAGCGCCTCGCTCAGCGACACCCGCAGCGGCCAGCTGATGTGGAGCGGCCGCGCCAGCGCCGCCCCGTCTGCCGACGCCGGCGCGCAGCTGGCCACGCTGGCCACGCAGCTGCTGGAGGCCGCACGCCAGTCGGGCTTGTTCCCGCCCGCGCCTTGAGATGCCGCCGGGCGCCGCCATCTTCGCTGGCGCCTGACTTCGAAAGCGTGCATGAGCGTGACCCTGTTGTGGCTGCTGAGCGTGGCCCTGATCCTGGTGGGCCTGGCCGGCACCGTGCTGCCGGCGCTGCCGGGCACCGCCTTCGTGCTGGGCGGCATCGTGCTCGGTGCCTGGATCGACGACTTCAGCCGCGTCGGCGCCGGCGTGGTGGCGGCCAGCGCGGTGCTGGCGGTGCTGGCCTGGGTGCTGGACTACGTGGCCGGCCTGCTGGGCGCGCGCAAGGCCGGCGCCAGCCGGCTGGCGATCATCGGCGCGGCGGTGGGCACGGTGGTCGGCCTGTTCATGGGCCTGGTCGGCGTGCTGTTCATGCCGCTGGTGGGCGCGGCCGTCGGCGAATGGCTGTCGCGCCGCGACCATGGCCAGGCCGTGAAAGTGGGCGTGGCGACCTGGCTGGGCATCATGGTCGGCATGGTGTCGAAGGTGGTGATCGCCTTCATGATGGTGGGCCTGTTCATCGCCGCGCTGCTGATCTGAGGGCCCAGCCCTGCACGATGGCCTGCAGCGCGGCCAGGCCGTCGGTCAGCGCCGCGGGACCGGGCTGCAGGATCAGCGGCGACTTGATCTCGTGCAGCTCGCCGTCGCGCACCGCCGGCACCTCGGCCCAGCCGGGCCGCGCGACCACCTTCTCGGGGCGGAACTTCTTGCCGCACCACGAGCCGATGATCAGGTCCGGCGCCGCGCGCACCACTTCCAGCGGGTCGGCCACGATGCGGTCGCGGCCCAGGCTGGCGGCCGCGCGCTCGGGGAAGATGTCGTCGCCGCCGGCAATGGCCACCAGCTCGCTGACCCAGCGGATCGCGCTGATCTGCGGATCGTCCCATTCCTCGAAGTACACCTTCGGCCGGCGCGGCAGCGCGGCGGCCGCCGTGCGCACGGCCTCGACGCGGGCCCGCAGCTGCGCCACATAGGCCTCGGTCTGGGCGGCCGCGCCGACCAGCGCGCCCAGCCGCTGCACGTAACCCAGGATGCCTTCCACCGAGCGGTGGTTGCTGATCCAGACTTCCACGCCGGCCTTGATCAGCGCCTGCGCGATGTCGGCCTGCATGTCGGAAAAGCCGATCGCCAGGTCGGGCTGCAGCGCCAGGATGCGGTCGAGCTTGGCGCTGGTGAAGGCCGAGACGCGCGGCTTGTCCTGCCGGGCGCGCGGCGGCCGCACGGTGAAGCCGGAGATGCCGACGATGCGCGCCTGCTCGCCCAGCGCGTACAGCACCTCGGTGGGCTCTTCGGTCAGGCAGACGATGCGTTGCGGGAAGGCGGACATGGTGCGGTCAAACAGGGGCCGCAGACTGTAGCTGCTACGGAACCCCGGGGCCGGCGGCGGGTCCATAGCGGGCACCGACCACCACACCAAGAAAGGCCATCACGATGAACGCGCAGGGCATGCTGGAGCAACTGCTGAAGCAGGGGCTGTCGATGATCGAAGGCAAGTCGCCGCAGCCGGGTACCCCGCGTCCGCAGGGCGGCGGTGATGCCGGCTGGGGCAAGTTCGGCGCCGGTGCGGCGGCGGGTGGCGCGCTGGGCCTGCTGATGGGCAGCAAGCGCGGCCGTCGCTTTGGCGGCAAGGCCCTGAAGATCGGCAGCGTGGCCGCGCTCGGCGTGTTGGCCTACAAGGCCTATGGCGCGTGGCAGGCGCAGCAGCAGAGTCAGGGGCAAGGCGGCACGGCCCCGGCGCCGGTGCCGACGCCCGCACCGGCACCGCGCACCGTCGATCTGCTGCCACCGCCCGAAGCCGAGCTGCACAGCCGCGGCATGCTGAAGGCAATGGTGGCCGCGGCCCGCGCCGACGGCCACCTGGACGAGCGCGAGCGCCAGCTGGTCGAGGCGGAGATCGGCCGCCTGGGCGGCGATGCGTCGTGGCGCCACTGGCTCGAGGACGAGCTGCGCCGGCCGCTGGACCCGGCCGACGTGGCCTCTGCCGCCACCTCGCAGGAGATGGCTGCCGAGATGTACCTGGCCAGCCTGCTGGTGGCCGACGACACCAGCTACATGGAGCGCGCCTACCTGGACGAGCTGGCGCGCCGGCTGCAGCTGCCGCTGGGCCTGAAGACCGAGCTGGAGAAGCAGGCCGCGGCCGTCTGAGCCGCGCCGCTCAGGCGCTGGCCAGGAAGGCGTCGTAGGCCGCGTGGAAGGCCTGCGGCACTTCGAAATGCGGCAGCGCGCCGGTCTCGAAGACCTGGATGCGCCAGTTGGGCCGGCCTTGCACCAGCGTCTTGCCGCGGTAGTCGACGAAATCGCCGCGCGTGCCGTGGCACATCCACACCGGCTGCGTCAGCCGCTCGTAGACGGTGTGGATGTCGGTGCTGAACAGCCCGCCCGACAGGAAATACAGCGGCGCATGCTCGGCGCCGGGCTGGCGGGTGGAGATCACGTCGTAGCGCCACAGCGCGTCGTCGATCTGCTTGCTGCCCCAGGTCTTCTCCAGAAAGTAGCGGATCACGCCCGGCCGCGTAAGCCCGCGGAACAGCGCGCCGCCCCATCCCGGGCCGCACAGCGCGC
>JAFLDH010000537.1 GCA_017302505.1 Burkholderiales bacterium | reverse complement strand
GCTGGCGGTGGCCGCGTGGGTGCCGCGCGAGCTCCGCGCGCCGGGCGCGTCCTTCGACGGCCTCGGCACGCTGCTGCGCCAAGGCCGCGTGCTGGCGGTGCTGGGCACGACGCTGCTGTACTTTGGCGCGATCTTCAGCGTCTTCTCCTACATCGGCCCGGTGCTGCGCGCGCTGGGCGGGGTGTCGGATGCCACCTTGTCGCTGACGCTGATGTTCTTCGGCTGCGCCGGCGTGGCCGGCACGCTGCTGGGCGGCTGGGCCACCGACCGCTTCGGCGCGGTTCCCTCGCTGCGCTGGCTGCTGTCGCTGTTCGTGCTGACGATGGCGCTGGTGCCGCTGACGCAGGGGCACTACCTGCCGATGCTGGGCGCCTTCGTGTGCTGGGGCATCTGCGGCTTCGGCATGATGGCCCCGCAGCAGTCGCGGCTGGTGGCGGTGGACCTGCAGCGCAGCCCGGTGCTGCTGTCGCTGAACAGCTCGATGATGTACTTCGGCATGGCGCTGGGTGCCGCGGTGGGCGGGGCACTGCTGCCCTGGGCTGGTTTCGAGCGGCTGCCCTGGGTGGGCGTGCCGCTGGCGGCGGCCGGCCTGTTGCTGATGGGCCTCAGCGCCCGCGGACGGCACTGAGAGTGTGAGAGGCATTCCCATGCACCCGCGTAGACCCCCAGAACAGCCCCAATCTAGGCGCGAAGCGAAGCCGTGTTGTGGACCCGGCGAGGCTTCGCAACGACGAGTGGGGCTGTTCTGGGGGCCTACCCGCAGGGCTGGGGTACCCAAGGGCCCTGCGCGTTGTTGCGTCGCTCGCACGCACGTGAATGCGGGCGTCGCGCCGCGCCTAGCCCAGGGCCCTTGGCCACCCCAGCGCGGGTGCCTGGGAATGCCTCTCACACTCTGAGGCGCCGGACCCTCAGGCACGCAGCCACAGCCAGCGCGCCAGCAGGATGCCGATGCCGGTGAGCAGCAGCGAGCCGACCAGGTGCCCCCCGGCCACCAGCAGCGCCCAGCCATAGTGGTGGCGCTGCAGCAGCGCCACCACCTCGGCCGAAAAGGTGGAGAAGGTGGTCAACCCACCCAGGAAACCGGTGACGACCAACAAGCGCCACGCGGGATTCAGGTCCGGATGC
The DNA here is from genome assembly GCA_017302505.1 of Burkholderiales bacterium. GTDB lineage: Bacteria > Pseudomonadota > Gammaproteobacteria > Burkholderiales > Burkholderiaceae_C > Rubrivivax. The sequence continues at coordinate 1,607 of JAFLDH010000537.1, read as the reverse complement.
TGGGTGAAGTGGGCCAGTGCCATGCCGATCATCAGCCCGCCGCCCAGGTTGGCGGCCAGCGTGCCCAGCGGCAGCATCGGCCATACCGGGTTCAGCCACACGCCCAGGCCCCAACGCATCAGCGCGCCGCAACCGGCGCCGACGAAAACAGCCAGGAAGGGGAAGAGGCTCATGGGGCAGGCAACGGCGCCGGCATTATCGGCGGCCGGTACAATGCCCAGGTCGTCGCGGCATCCAGTCATCGCGGCGCGGTCGATCCCGACATCCCCACACCCCGCGTGCCTTCAGACTGGTGCCACCCGCAATGGGTGGACGCAGGCCGCGACGAGCGGGCCCTTTCGACGGCCCCGCAACACACTGATGACCTTCAACGATCTCGGCCTGGCCGAGCCCCTGGTGCGTGCCGTGCACGAGCATGGCTACACCACCCCCACGCCGATCCAGGCGCAGGCCATTCCCACCATCCTGTCCGGCGCCGACCTGCTGGGCGGCGCGCAGACCGGCACCGGCAAGACGGCCGGCTTCACACTGCCGATGCTGCAGCGGCTGATGGCCAAGCCGGCGCAGCGCGACGCGCGCGGCCGCCTGCCGATCCGCGCACTGATCCTCACCCCCACCCGCGAACTGGCCGCGCAGGTGGAGGAAAGCGTGCGCGTCTACGGCAAGTACAGCAAACTCACCAGCATGGTGATGTTCGGCGGCGTCGGCATGCAGCCCCAGATCGACAAGCTGCGCCGCGGCGTCGACATCCTGGTGGCCACGCCCGGCCGCCTGCTCGACCACCACCAGCAGGGCACGCTGGACCTGAGCCGGATCGAGATCTTCGTGCTCGACGAAGCCGACCGCATGCTCGACATGGGCTTCATCCACGACATCAAGAAGGTGCTGGCCATCGTGCCCGCACAGAAGCAGAGCCTGCTGTTCAGTGCCACCTTCAGCGACGAGATCAAGGCGCTGGCCGACCGGTTGCTGAACGCGCCCAAGCTGATCGAGGTGGCGCGCCGCAACTCCACCGCCGAGCTGGTGTCGCAGAAGGTGCACCCGGTGTCGCGCGAACGCAAGAAGGAGCTGCTGGCGCACCTGATCCGCCAGGGCGACTGGCACCAGGTGCTGGTGTTCACGCGCATGAAGCACGGCGCCAACCGCCTGACCGACTACCTGAACGACCAGGGCATCAGCGCGATGGCAATCCACGGCAACAAGAGCCAGAGCGCGCGCACCAAGGCCCTGGCCGATTTCAAGAGCGGTGACCTGCAGGTGCTGGTGGCCACCGACATCGCGGCGCGCGGCATCGACATCGATCAGCTGCCGCACGTGGTGAACTTCGAGCTGCCCAACGTGCCCGAGGACTACGTGCACCGCATCGGCCGTACCGGCCGCGCCGGGGCATCGGGCGAGGCGATCTCGCTGGTCTGCGTGGACGAGGACATCTTCCTGCGCGACATCGAGAAGCTGATCAAGCGCAGCATCCCGCGCGAGGTGGTGCCGGGTTTCGCGCCCGACCCGAACGAGAAGGCCGAGCCGATCGTGCTGGGCCGCATGACCATCGGCGTCGGCGGCACGCGCCGCAATGCCGGCGGGGGTGGCGGCGGGCGCCCGCCCGGCCC
>JAFLDH010000536.1 GCA_017302505.1 Burkholderiales bacterium | reverse complement strand
CCGGTAATGGCCAAGGGAAAATTTGAACGTACGGCACCGCGGCCGCCGTGGCCGCCGTGTGCTCGCCGATCGATCTGGCCGCAGGCGGCCATGCCATCGGCCGCGGCTTCAACCGGCAGGTGTACACGCGCATGTTCCTGCGCACGATGAAGGCCAAGGCGCTGCTGAAGTGGCAGCAGCATCCAGGGTTGTTCGACCGGGCGCGGCTGCGGGCGGCGCGCACGCTGTACGAGTTCGACAACCTGTTCACCGCGCCGCTGCACGGCTTCCGCGACACCGACGACTACTGGCTGCGCGCCTCGGCCAAGCCGCACCTGCAGCGCATCCGCATCCCGGCGCTGGTGCTGAACACCCGCAACGACCCGTTCGTGCCGGCGGCCTGCCTGCCGGCGGCGCACGAGGTCGGCCGCTGGGTCACGCTGTGGCAGCCCGCGCACGGCGGCCACGTCGGCTTCGCGCAGGGGCGCTTTCCCGGCCATGTGCAGACCCTGCCCGAGGCGGTGTGTGGCTGGCTGCAGCAGCAGGCGCGGTAGGCTCCGGCGATGGACGAGATCGTCAGGGCGGCGATGGCCAAGTGGCCCCAGGTGCCGCACTGCCACGGCTGGCTCGGGCTGGACGCGCGCGGCGACTGGTACCTGCGCGACGCGGCCGTGCAGGCGGCCGGGCCCTTCCCGCAGGCCAAGGGCAGCCGCATCGAGCATGCCGGCCTGCGGGCCTTCATCGCGCGCAACTACGAGTCGGATGCGCTGGGCCGCTGGTACTTCCAGAACGGACCGCAGAGGGTCTTCGTCGATCTGGAGGCTGCCCCGTGGGTCTGGCGGCTGCAGCCGTCGCCTGGCGGCCCGCCGCAGGTGCAGTCTTGCGACGGCCGCGCCGCGCAGCTGCAGGACGCGTGGCTGGACGAACTGGGGCGGCTCTTCCTGCGCTGCGACCGCGGCTTCGGGCTGGTGCACAGCCTGGACGTGGACCTGGCGGCCGAGGCGGTGGACGCCGGCCACTGGTTGCCGCAGACGCTGGACTTCGCCGCGATGCCGGCGCGCTTCGGCTACGTGCTGCTGCCGCGCTGAGGCTGATTCGGCCAAGCGATTCGTCCAAACGAATGGGCCAAACAAAAAAGGCCGCCCGCAGGCGGCCTTGATGCGCCGGGACGCAGGCCTTACTTCGGGGCGCTGGCCGCGGACGCGGCCGCGGCCGGTGCCTTGGGTTCGTCGAACTTGGCGCCGCCCTTGTTGGCCATGAAGACCACGGCACGGCCGATCTCGAAATCGGAGAACTCGCCGCCACCCTGTGCGGCCATCGCACCCTTGCCCTTCAGCGCCGAGGTCAGCAACGCGTCGTAGCCGGTCTTGACGCGCGGGCTCCACGCGCCTTCGTCGCCCAGCTTCGGCGCGCCGGCCAGGCCGGCGGTGTGGCAGGCGGCGCACTGGGCGTTGTAGACCTCTTCGCCGGTGCGCAGCGCCACCACGGCCGAGGCGTCCTTCAGCATCACCACGCCCACGGGCTGGATGCGCTGGGCGATCGCCTCTTCGCTCATGGCCGCGGTGCCGGCGCCGGACTTGTCGCCAGCGGCGACGTAATTGACCAGCAACACGATGATGGCAATCGGCACGACGAAGGACGCCACCACCGTCCAGATCAGCTGCGTGGGCGTCTTGATCGGGCCCTCGTGCGGTGCGTCGTGTTCTTGGGAAGCGCTCATGAAATCCTCGGGTCGCAGCGTCGCGCTGGGTGCCGGCCCCACGAAGGGCATGCTGCGCGGGCTGCACGGCCAAAACCCAAAATTATAGGGGCCTAGCCGCCAGCGCCCTCCGAGCCGGCCAAGGCCTCGGCACCCCGCTGGTAGAATGCCTGCGCGTAACGCACCGCGGCTGTAGCTCAGTGGATAGAGTATTGGCCTCCGAAGCCAAGGGTCGTGGGTTCGATCCCCGCCAGCCGCGCCAGGCCTCTGCTAACCAAAGGCGTGCCTGCAATGAGGCGGCGCGCCGCCACCGGGCGCCCCATGTTGCCAACTGATTCCCCTCTCGCACGCCGTGCCGCGCTGTTGATCGGTGCTGCGTTGCTGGCCGGCTGCGCCGCGCCGACGGTGCTCAACACCCAGTGGGTCAATCCGCAGGCGGCGGGCAAGCCGCCGATGCGTTCGATCCTGGTGATGGGCATCCTGGCCGATCCCAACAACCGGCGCAATTTCGAGGACCAGATGGTCGCCGAGCTGGCCACGCGCGGCGTCAAGGCGGTGCCCTCGTACCGCTTCGCACCCAATGCCGGCACGGTGGAACAGGTCAAGCTGGAACAGGCCGTCAAGGAAGCGGGCGTGTCCGGCGTGCTGCTGACCCGGGTGGTCAACGTCAGCGAGCAGGTCAACGTGACGCCGGCCATGGTGGTGGGCCCGCCGATGGGCTACGGCTTCGGCGGCTTCTACGGTTTCTACGGCGGCATGTGGGCCAGCAGCTACGTGGTGCCGCCCACCATCTACACCACCCAGCACATCTCGGCCGACACCCGCCTGTTCGAGACCGGCGGCTATACCCTGCTGTGGTCGGGCTCCACCACCACCACGCCCACCGGCGCCAGCGTGCAGTCGACGATGCAGCAGTTCAGCCAGCTGATCGTCGGCGCGCTGGCCAAGGACGGCCTGGTCTGACACCGCCGAAGGGCCGCCGGATGCACAGCCCGCGTGCCTCCGACGGCCCGGCCCGCAAAGCCCGCTGGGCCTTCGCGGCGGCGCTGCTGGCGCTG
>JAFLDH010000535.1 GCA_017302505.1 Burkholderiales bacterium | reverse complement strand
GCGGCTGCAGCAGGGTGATGCGCTGCTGCGCGCGCCGCTGGCCGCGGCCAGCGAAGACCCCGCCGCACTGGGCCCGATGGACCTGGTAGTGGTGGCCGTCAAGGGCCCCGCGCTGGGCGAGGTGGCGCGGCGCATCGGCCCGCTGCTCGGGCCCGAGACGGTGGTGCTGCCGGCGATGAACGGGGTGCCCTGGTGGTTCGCGCAATCGACCCCGGCACTGGGCGGTGCGCCGCTGCGCAGCGTGGACCCGGACGGCACGATTGCCGCGCACATCCCCCTCGAACGGGTGGTGGGCTGCGTGGTCCACGCCAGCACCTACACCCCCGAACCGGGGCTGGTGGCGCAGCGCATGGGGCAGGGGCTGATCATCGGCGAGCCGGCCGGCGGCGTGTCGGCGCGCGTCGAGCGCATCGCCGGGCTGCTGTCGCGGGCCGGCTTCGACACCACCGCCTCGGCCAACGTGCGCCAGGACATCTGGTACAAGCTGTGGGGCAACATGACGATGAACCCGGTGTCGGCGATCACCGGGGCCACGGTCGATCGCATCATGGCCGACCCGCTGGTGCTGGCCTTCTGCACCGCGGCGATGGAAGAGGCGGCCGCGGTCGGTGCACGCATCGGCTGCGCGGTGGCGCAGAGCGCCGCCGACCGCCATGCCGTCACCCGCAAGCTGGGGCGCTTCCGCACCTCGATGCAGAACGACGTGGATGCCGGCCGCGCCATCGAGCTGGACGCGCTGGTGACCGTGGTGCACGAGATCGCGCAGCGCCTGCAGATCGCCACGCCAACCATCGACGCGCTGCTCGGCCTGACGCGGCTGTTCGCGCGCCAGCGCGGCCTGTACCCGCTGGAGCCGGGCGATGTTTGACGAACTGAAGGCCTGGGTCGGACGGCGCGAGACGCTGCACGACGTGCTGCTGCCCACGCCGGTGCAGGCGCTGAACGCCACGCTGGACCATCCGCCGCTGGATGCCGCCGCGGGCCGACCGCTGCCGCCGCTGTGGCACTGGCTGTACTTCCTGCCGCTGCACCGGCAAAGCGAGATCGGCCCCGACGGCCATCCGAAACGCGGCGGCTTCCTGCCGCCGGTGCCGCTGCCGCGGCGCATGTGGGCCGGCAGCCAGCTGCAGTGGCATGCGCCGCTGCGCATCGGCGACGCGGTGCAGCGCACATCGACCCTCGCCGAGGTCAACGTCAAGCAGGGCCGCAGCGGCACGCTGGTGTTCGTCAAGGTGCAGCACCAGCTGCGCTGCAACGGCGCGGCCGAGCCGGCGCTGACCGAATACCACGACATCGTCTACCGCGAAGCCCGCCAGCCCGGCGACGCCGAGCCGCCGCCGCAGGCCGCACCGGCCGATGCGCAGTGGAGCCGCGCGCTGACGCCCGACGAGGTGCTGCTGTTCCGCTATTCGGCGCTGACGCTGAACGGCCACCGCATCCACTACGACCTGCCCTATGCCACGCAGGTGGAGGGCTATCCCGGCCTGGTGGTGCACGGCCCGCTGATCGCCACGCTGCTGCTCGACCTGCTGCGCCGGCAGATGCCGCAGGCCGAGGTGGCGGCCTTCCGCTTCCGCGCGCTGCGGCCCACCTTCCACGGCCGGCCGATGCGCGTCAACGGCCGCGTCGACGGCCGTACCGTGCGGCTGTGGGCGCAGGACCACGAAGGCTGGCTGACCATGGACGCCACGGCCGAGCTGCGCTGATGCAACCGCTGCAAGGCCTGCTGGTGGTGGCGCTGGAACAGGCCATTGCCGCGCCCTTCGCCACGCGCCAGCTGGCCGACCTGGGCGCCCGCGTCATCAAGGTCGAGCGGCCCGGCAGCGGCGATTTCGCACGGGGCTACGACACGCGGGTGCGCGGCCTGTCCTCGCACTTCGTCTGGACCAACCGCAGCAAGGAAAGCCTGACGCTGGACCTGAAGCACCCGCAGGCCGCGCCGGTGCTGCAGCGGCTGGTGGCCCGCGCCGACGTGCTGGTGCAGAACCTGGCACCGGGTGCGGCCGAGCGGCTGGGCCTGGGCTGGGCCACGCTGTCTGCGCGGCAGCCGGCGCTGATCGTCTGCGACATCTCGGGCTACGGCGCCGACGGGCCGTACCGCGACAAGAAGGCCTACGACCTGCTGATCCAGAGCGAATCCGGCTTCGTGTCGATCACCGGCACGCCGGACGAGCCCTGCAAGGCCGGCAGTTCCATCGCCGACATTGCCGCCGGCATGGTGGCCTACAGCCAGGTGCTGGCTGCGCTGCTGCAGCGCGGCCGCACCGGCCGCGGCCAGCACCTGGAGGTGTCGATGCTGGAAGCCATGGCCGAATGGAACAGCTACCCGCTGTATTACGCTTTCGACGGCGCGCCGCCGCCGCCGCGCAGCGGTGCCGCGCACGCCACCATCTACCCCTATGGCCCGTTCCCCACCGGGGCCGATGGCGGCAGCGTGATGCTGGGCTTGCAGAACGAGCGCGAATGGCAGCAGTTCTGCGCGCAGGTGCTGCAGCAGCCGGCGCTGGCCACCGACCCGCGCTTTGCCGGCAACGCCCTGCGCTCGGCCAACCGGGCTGCGCTGCACGCGATCATCGTCGCCGCCTTTGCCGGGCTGAGCGCTGCGCAGGTGATGCAGCGGCTGGACGAGGCGCAGATCGCCAACGCCCAGCTCAACACCATGCAGCAGCTGTGGCAGCACCCGCAGCTGCAGGCCCGCCAGCGCTGGCGCGAGGTCGGCTCGCCGGTGGGCCCGCTGCCGGCGCTGCTGCCGCCGG
>JAFLDH010000534.1 GCA_017302505.1 Burkholderiales bacterium | reverse complement strand
GCCGCCGGCGGCGCCGCGGCCGGCCTGGCCGGCGCGGTGGAGGTGGCGGCGGTGCACGGCGCGGCCAACGCGTCGCTGATCGCCGGCTATGGCTACAGCGGCATCCTCATTGCCTTTGCCGCGCGCTTCTCGCCGCTGGGCGTGGTGCCGGTGGCGATCCTGGTCGGCGGCATCGCCGCCAGCGGCAGCCTGCTGCAGCGCCGGCTGGGCCTGCCCGATGCGTCGGTGATGGTGCTTCTGGGCTTTGCCTTCGTGGCGCTGATCGGCTGCGAGACGCTGCGCGGCCGCGGCTTCTTCAAGAAGGGCTGACCGATGGACAACCTCGGCTGGTGGGGCGTGCCGCTGGCGATCCTGGGCGGGGCCATCCGCGTGGGCACGCCGCTGTTGTGGGTGAGCCTGGGCGAGACGGTCACCGAAAAGGCCGGCCGCATCAACCTGGGCCTGGAAGGCACGCTGCTGATGGGCGCGATGACCGCCTATGCGGTGGCGCTGGCCACCGGCAACCCCTGGCTGGGCGTGCTGGCGGCAGCGGCGGTGGGCATCGTCTTCGGCCTGCTGCACGGCGCGCTGTGCAGCCTGGCGCGCGTCAACGACACCGCGATGGGCATCGCACTGATGCTCGCCGGCTCGGGCCTGGCCTTCTGGCTGGGCAAGCCGCTGATCCAGCCGAGTGCGCCGGACCTCCAATCCATCGAGCTCGGCGCGTGGAGCCACTCGCCGGCAGTGGAACAGGCGCTGACCATCAACCCGCTGTTCGTGGTCGGCGCGGTGCTGGCCTTCGCGGTGTACTGGGCGCTCGGCCACACCCGCGTGGGCCTGCGGCTGCGCGTGGTCGGCGACAGCGAGAACGCGGCGCGTGCCTTCGGCCTGTCGCCCAGCGGCTACCGCATCGCCGCCACCGCCTTCGGCGGCGCCTGTGCCGGCGTGGGCGGTGCGTCGCTGTCGCTGGTCTACCCGGGCGCGTGGAGCGAGGCGCTGTCCAGCGGCCAGGGCGTGATGGCCGTGGCGCTGGTGATCTTCGCGCGCTGGGACCCGCGGCGCTGCATCCTGGCCGGCCTGCTGTTCGGCGGTGCCAGCGCCATCAGCCCTGCCCTGCAGGCGATGGGCTACACGCAGGGCTACTACCTGTTTGCCGCGCTGCCCTACGTGCTGACGCTGGCGCTGCTGATCGGCCTGGGCAAGCCCGGCCCGAGCCACGGCGCGCCCGGTGAACTCTCCCTCAACCGGTGATCACGATGAAGCCCTTTCCGCTGGTCAACGCGAACCCCTATGCCTGGCCGTTCGACGGCGCCTCGACGCCGGCCAACACCGCGCTGGTGATCATCGACATGCAGTTCGACTTCGTCGGCATCGGCGGCTATGTCGACCGCATGGGCTACGACCTGAGCGCGGTGCGCGCGCCGATCGGCCCGATCAGCGCGCTGCTGGCGCGGGCCCGCGCGCTGGGCATGCCCGTGATCCACACCCGCGAAGGCCACCGCCCCGACCTGAGCGACCTGCCGGCCAACAAGCGCTGGCGCTCGCGACAGATCGGCCGTGACGGCGTCGGCATCGGCGACCCCGGGCCCAACGGCCGCATCCTGGTGCGCGGCGAGGCCGGCTGGGACATCATCCCCGAGTTGGCGCCACGTGCCGGCGAGCCGATCATCGACAAGCCGGGCAAGGGCTCGTTCTGCGCCACCGACCTGGAGCTGCTGCTGAACCTGCGCGGCATCCGCTACCTGGTGCTGACCGGCGTGACCACCGACGTGTGCGTGCACACCACGATGCGCGAGGCCAACGACCGCGGCTTCGAATGCGTGATCGTCAGCGACGGCACCGGCGCCACCGACCGCGGCAACCACGACGCCGCGCTGAAGATGGTGACGATGCAGGGCGGCGTGTTCGGCGCCGTGGCCTCGTCCTCGCAACTGCTGGAGGCCTGGTCATGACGCTGATCCCGCCGCCACACGAACACACCGGCGCCGCGCGCGTCGAGATGCTGGGCTTCAGCAAGCGCTTCGGCGCGCTGCAGGCGCTGGACGACGTGTCGATGACGGTCGCGGCCGGCAGCTTCCACGCGCTGCTGGGCGAGAACGGGGCCGGCAAGTCCACGCTGGTCAAGGCACTGATCGGCTTCTACAGCGCCGACACCGGCCAGGTGCTGGTGGACGGCCGCGAGCAGGCGATCCACAGCCCGCGCGATGCCGCCGCCCTGGGCATCGGCATGATCTTCCAGCACTTCACCGTGGTGCCGGGCATGAGCGTGGCCGAGAACCTGGCGCTGGCGCAGCGCGACCTGAAATCGGTAATCGACTGGAAGGCCGAGCGCGCGCGCCTGAGCGAGTTCATGGCCACCGCGCCCTTCCCGCTGAAGCTGGATGCGCGCGTCGCCGACCTGGCTGCGGGCGAGAAGCAGAAGCTCGAGATCCTGAAGGCGCTGTACGCGCGCCGCCGCTTCCTGGTGCTGGACGAGCCGACCTCGGTGCTGACGCCGCAGGAGGCCGACGAGGTGCTGGGCCAAATGAAGGCGCTGTGCCAAGCGCAGCAGTTGACGGTGCTGATCATCACGCACAAGTTCCGCGAGGTCTTCGGCTTCTGCGACGAGGTGACCGTGCTGCGCCGCGGCCGCCGCACCGGCGGCACGCAGGTGGCCGCCACTACGCGCGACGAGCTCGCCGGCTGGATGATGGGCGTCAGCACCGAGGACGTTTCGGCCACCAGCGCGGCCGCCACCGCGCAGGCCGTCGGCACGGCGGCTGCCAGCCAGGCCGCGGCCGTGGCC
>JAFLDH010000533.1 GCA_017302505.1 Burkholderiales bacterium | reverse complement strand
AGAGGCGGTCGCACACGATCATCTTCCCGCGCGTCCGGCGGTGCGTCTGCGCCCGGCACGGGCGCGGCGGCTGCTGGGCATCGATCTCGACGACGCCGGCATCCAGTCCCTGCTGCTCGCGCACCGCCTGCAGCAGCGCCACGCGTTCGTCCTCGTCGCCCAGCGCGAAGTCTTCCCACCATTCGGCCAGCTCGGACTCCATCTCGCCGGCATCGGCCCGCAGGCGCAGGAAGTCGTAGGCCGCGCGGAAACGTGGCTGCTCCGCCAGCGCACGCGGCGTGTTGCCGGTGCGCCGCTCGAAACGCGGCTGCATCAGCCAGATCTCGCGCATGTCGGCAGCCAGCTTGCCGCGGCCGGAGATGTCGCCGATGCGGGCGTCGAACACCGCGTCCACCGCCTGCTGCAGCGCCGGGAAGGGTGCTTCGCCGCCGGCCTTCAGCGCCTGCCAGCGCTCCAGCACCTCGTGCCACAGCAGGCAGGCCAGCAGGAAGCTCGGTGCCACCGGCAGGCCTTCGGCCACGCGGCGGTCGGTGTCGGCCAGCGCCAGCTGCACGAAGCGCTCGCGCGCCGGGTTCTGTGCGCTGTGCTGCAGCACCGCGTCCAGCACCGGGAACACGCCGCGGTCCAGCCCCTGCAGGCGCAGCTGCTCCAGGCTCTTCAGCGCATGGCCGGTCTGCAGCAGCTTGATCATCTCGTCGAACAGCCGCGAGGCCGGCACGTTGGCCAGCAGCGCCGCCATCTGCTGGATCGGCGCGCGCGTCTTCGGCTCGATGGCGAAGCCCAGCTTCGCGGCGAAGCGCACCACGCGGATGATGCGCACCGGGTCTTCGCGGTAGCGCGTGGCCGGGTCGCCGATCATGCGCAGCACGCGCTTCTGCGCGTCCTGGAAGCCGTGGTGGTAGTCGACCACGATGCGCGCAGTGGGGTCGTAGTACAGCGCGTTGACGGTGAAGTCGCGGCGCGCCGCGTCCTCGATCTGCGGGCCCCAGACGTTGTCGCGCAGCACCCGGCCGCTGGCGTCGACCACGTGCGCCTTGCCCGACAGCTCCTGCTTCGAGGTCTTCTCGTTGCCGCTGACCTGATCGGCGTCCGTCGCGTCGAGCAGCGCGCGGAAGGTCGAGACCTCGATCACCTCGTGCTCGCGGCCGCGGCCGAAGATCACGTGCACGATGCGGAAGCGCCGGCCGATGATGAAGGCGCGGCGGAACAGCGCCTTCACCTGCTCGGGCGTGGCGTCGGTGGCCACGTCGAAATCCTTGGGCCGCAGGCCCAGCAGCAGGTCGCGCACCGCACCGCCCACGATGTAGGCCTGGTGCCCGGCGTCCTGCAGCGTGCGCACCACGCGCACCGCATGCTCGTCCAGCAGGGTCTGGTCGATGCCGTGCACGTCGGCGGCAATCTCCACCCGCTTGCCCAGCGGCACCGCGGGCTTTTCGGGCGGCGCCTTGCCGAGCAGACGGTCGATGAATTTCTTGATCATTCGAAGAGCTTCAGGATGGGCCAGCCGCGCGCGGCGGCAATGCGTTCCAGCGCCGGCGAGGGGTTGGTCGCCACCGGGTGGCTGACCTGTTCGAGCAAGGCCAGGTCGTTGGTGGAATCACTGTAGAAGCTGATGCGCTCGAAGTCGCGCCACTGCAGGCCCTGCGCCTGCAGCCACTGCTGCACGCGCACGACCTTGCCGTCGCGGTACGACGGCACGCCGGCGATGTCGCCGGTGACGCGGCCCTGCGCATCGCGCGCCAGCTCGGTGGCGATCAGCGTGTCCACACCGAACAGCGCAGCGATCGGCCGGGTGACGAATTCGTTGGTCGCCGTCACCACGGCCAGCCGCTCGCCGGCCTGCGCGTGGCGCTGCACCAGCGCCATCGCGCTGTCGCGCAGGGCCGGGCGCACGATCTCGTCGACGAATCGGCGGCTGGCTGTGGCCTGCTCGGGCGCCGGCCGGTCGCGCCAGGCCGAGGTGGCAAAGCGGATGTAGGCCGCCACGTCCAGCCGCTCGGCCTGGTACTGCGCATAGAACTCGTCATTGGCGCGGCGGAAGGCCTCGCCATCGGCCCAGCCCAGGCTGACCATGAACTCGCCGAAGGCATGGTCGGAATCGATGGGCAGCAGCGTGCCGTCCAGGTCGAACAGCGCCAGGTTCATGTGGGCGCCCCCGCGTCGGCCGGGTCTTCCAGCAGCACCTGGCGCAGCAGCGGCACGGTGACCGTGCGCTGGCGGGCCAGGGCAAAGTGGTCGATGCGGTCCAGCCACTGCATCAGCGTGCCCATGTCGCGCGCGGCGCGCGTCAGCAGGTAGTCCATCACCTCGTCGGACAGAAAGATGCCGCGGCGGTCGGCCTCCCGGCGCAGCGCGGCGCGGGCCTCGCCCTCGCTGGCCGGCTGCAGCGCGAACACATGGCCCCAGGCCAGCCGCGTGCGCAGGTCGTCGCGCAATGGCAGGTCCACTGGCGGCAGCCGGCCGGCCGCCACCCACAGCACGCCGGCCTCCGCGGCCTGCAGGAACAGCGTGAAGGCGGCATGCTGGCGCTCGGCATCCAGCGCCTCGCAGCCATCGACCACCACCAGCGGCCAGGCCAAATCCAGCGGCCAGGGTGCCGGCACCGTGGCGTCGAAGCTGCCGGCATGCTCGCCGCGGCGCTGGCGCTCGTGCAGCAGCGCCTGCAGCAGATGGCTCTTGCCGCTGCCCGGCGGCCCCCACAGGTACACCGGCGCGGCCCGCTCGCCGAGCGCGCGCAGGTGCGCCACGGCAGCGGCATTGGCGTGGCTGAGGTAG
>JAFLDH010000532.1 GCA_017302505.1 Burkholderiales bacterium | reverse complement strand
CTGGCGCTGCGCCGCACCGAGATCCGCGCGCCGCTGGCCGGGCAGGTGGCTCGGCGCACCGTGCAGGTGGGCCAGCGCGTGGCCGCCGGCGCGCCGCTGATGGCGGTGATCCCGCTGGACCAGGTGTGGGTCGATGCCAACTTCAAGGAGGTGCAGCTGCGCCGCATGCGCGTGGGCCAACCGGTCACGCTGACGGCCGATGCCTATGGCAGCAAGGTCGAATACCGCGGCCGCGTGGCCGGGCTGGGCGCCGGCACTGGCGCGGCCTTTGCGCTGCTGCCGGCGCAGAACGCCACCGGCAACTGGATCAAGGTGGTGCAGCGGCTGCCGGTGCGCATCGAGCTGGAGCGCCCGCTGCCGGCCGGGCATCCGCTGCGCGTCGGTCTGTCGATGCACGCCACCGTGCGGCTGGACGAAGAGGTGCCTGCCGAGCCACCCGCCGCAGCGCCCGCGGGCGATGCCTGGGACGACAGCGCCGAGGCCCAGCGCGAGGCCGACGCGCTGGTGCAGCGCATCGTCGAAGCCAACCTGCGGCCCGCCGCGCGCCGATGAACCACGCCTCCGCTGCCCCGCTGCCGCCGCTGTACGGCGCGGAGCGCTGGCTGGCCACGATCTCGGTGTCGCTGGCCACCTTCATGAACGTGCTCGATTCGTCGATCGCCAACGTCTCCATCCCGGCCATCGCCGGCGACCTGGGCGTGAGCCCGGCGCAGGGCACCTGGGTCATCACCAGCTTCGCGGTGGCCAACGCCATCTCGATGCCGCTGACCGGCTGGCTGGCGATGCGCTTCGGCGCGGTGCGTGTGTTCATCACCAGCACGCTGCTGTTCGTGCTGGCCTCGTGGCTGTGCGGGCTGGCGCCCACCATCGAGGCGCTGGTGGGCTTCCGCGTGCTGCAGGGCCTGGTGGCCGGGCCGATGATCCCGTTGTCGCAGACGCTGCTGCTATCGGTGTACCCGCCGGCGCTGGCCGGCATGGCCACGGCGCTGTTCGGCATGACGGTGCTGGTGGCGCCGGTGGTCGGGCCGCTGCTGGGCGGCTGGGTCACCGAGCAGTTCTCGTGGCCGTGGATCTTCTACATCAACGTGCCGCTGGGCCTGGGCGCGATGGCGGTGGTGTGGCAACTGTTCCGCGACCGCCAGCAGCCGCCGCGCCGCGTGCCGCTGGACCGCGTCGGCCTGCTGCTGGTGGTGGTGTGGGTGGGCGCGATGCAGCTGATGCTCGACCAGGGCAAGGAGCAGGACTGGTTCGCCTCCACCGAGATCGTGGTGCTGGCGCTGGTGGCGGCGGTGGGCTTCGTCTTCTTCCTGGTGTGGGAGCTGGGTGAATCGCACCCGGTGGTCGACATCCGGCTGTTCGCGCGGCGCAACTTCCTGGTCGGTACGCTGGCGCTGTCCATCGCCTACGGGCTGATCTTCGGCAACATCGTGCTGCTGCCGCTGTGGCTGCAGCAGTACATGGGCTACACGGCCACCTGGGCCGGGCTGGCGATGGCGCCGGTGGGGCTGCTGGCCATCGTGCTGTCGCCGTGGGTGGGGCACAACGTCAGCCGCATCGACCCGCGGCGCCTGACCACCGTGGCCTTCCTGGGCTTTGCCGCCATCCTGTGGATGCGCGCGCAGTTCAACACGCAGGCCGACTTCGCCACCATCCTGTGGCCCACGCTGCTGCAGGGCATTGCGATGGCCTTCTTCTTCATCCCGCTGCAGGCCATCGCCTATGCCGGCCTGCCTCCGGCGCGCATGGCTTCGGCGACGGGGCTGAACAACTTCGTGCGCATCACCGCCGGCGCGGTGGGCACCTCGGTCTTCACCACGCTGTGGGAAAGCCGCGCCAGCCTGCACCATGCGCAGCTGGCCGAGCAGATCAGCCCCGCCCACCCGGCGGCGCAGCAGACGCTGGCCCAGCTGCGCGCGGCCGGCTACACGCAGGAGCAGGCGCTGGCGCAGATCAACCGGCTGATCGACCAGCAGGCCTTCACGATGGCCGCTAACGACCTGTTCTGGCTGTCGTCGATGCTGTTCATCGCGCTGGTGGCGCTGCTGTGGACCAGCGGCCGCCGCGCCGGCCCGGCGGCGGCGGTCGAAGGCGGCGCGCATTGAGTTCCAGCGTCGACGAATTCGCCACGCCGCGGCCCATCGCCGGCTGGCGTATCGTCTTCACCGCCTTCTGCATGGCGGTGTTCGCCTGGGGGCTGGGCTTCTACGCGCTGTCGGTCTATGCGCAGTACCTGGCGCAGGCGGGGCACTTCAGCCCGGCCATGCTGTCGGCGGCCACCACCGTCTTCTTCCTGGTCGGTGCCGGCGCGCTGTATGCGGTGGATGCGGCGGTGGCGCGCATCGGCCGGCGCGCCGCGGTGTTCATCGGGTTGCTGCTGCTGGCCGGCGGTGCGGCCACGCTGTCGCAGCTGCGCAGCCCGGTGGCGCTGTTCCTCGTCTACGGGCTGATGGCCTTCGGCTGGGCCGCCACCTCGGGCACGGCGATCACGCAGATCGTCGGCGCCTGGTTCGTGGCGCGCCGCGGGTTGGCGCTGAACCTGGCGCTCACCGGCGCCAGCGTCGCCGGCTTCCTGGTGGTGCCGGCCATGGTGGCGGCCATCGCCCGCTTTGGCCTGGGCGCCGGCATCGCGGGCGTGGCGGCGCTGCTGGCGCTGGCCCTGAGCCTGCTGCTGGTCCTCCAGCGCCGGCTGCTGCTCAAGGGCCTGGCGCCTCTCGATTCGGCCGTCGAGGCCTGCCGCCGGCTGGAGCGCGGCGAAGCGGCCGACGTGGACGCCACC
>JAFLDH010000531.1 GCA_017302505.1 Burkholderiales bacterium | reverse complement strand
CGGGCAGCGCAGCAGCAGGGACTGCACATTCTGGGCTGAACAACTGTTGACCGCACCAGCCGAGCCGGGCAGCAGCGGCAGCCCTGCCCCCAGCAGCAGAGCGCTGCTGGCACCGTGGGAGCGGGCCGGCTGGCAGGAGGGGAGCCTGCCGCCAGCTGCAAGCAACAGGCCACGCCGGCCCCCTGCAGGCATCTGGTCGCCGGCTGGTGGCTTCTTTGCCGACCCCAAGAAGTGGAAGCGCAACACCGTTCTTGCTGTGGCGTGAGTGCCACGCCTGGCGCCTGCTGCGTTGCGGGAGCAGGAACCGCGTGCGCCCTGCAGCTGGAGCGAGGGGTGGGTGGTGGGCTGAGGCCACCCAGAGCTCTCGGCCCCCAGCGGCGTGCAGGGGCTCGCCCAGTCTGATTGCTGGCCTCGTATTCCCTTCCCCTGCAGTGGCATGGTGGCTGTCATTATTCCCGTCTTCCTCAAGTCGGCGGAGCTGGAGGTGAGGGGGCAGTGTGTGGGATGGGTGGCGTGGGGCGTGAGCGAGACCGAGGAGCAAGGGCGAGCCCGCATATTTGAGAAGGGGGGCGCCAGGTTATGCGCAGCCCATGTCAGGGAACTTGATGTGCAGCAGGCCCAGACTTGGGAAGGCCGAGTTTGTGCAGATCGTATGGAAGTTGACCCTATCCACCCCGCACTCTCTGTGTGTGCAGCAACGGCACCGCGCGCCCAGCCGGTGGATCCCCTCCTTGATGTGGACCCCCGAGAAGAACATCCACAAGGAGTGACGGGGCGCCGCTTGCGAGCTCGCTGCGCGTGGCGCAGTATGCGCGCCCCTGCCGCATGGAGCAGGGACGGCGGTGGGGCCAGCAGAGCCCACCGGTTCCAGTGGCGGCCGCGGCAGCAGCGCGTTCAAGGGCAGGCCCAGCAGCAGGTGCAGCGCGGCCCAGCCGAAGCAGGCGCCGCGCCAGCCGAACTGCGACTCCATCAACGCCGACAGCGGCCAGCCCACCGTGCTGGCAAAGCCGGCCAGCAGCGTAATGCCGGTGATCGGGTTGCGCGCCTGCGTGCCGTACAGCCGTACCAGCGTGGCGAAGCCCGCCTCGTAGAGCCCGCTGCCCATGGCCACGCCCACCAGCGCCCAGGCGGCGAACAGCGACACGGGACCCTGCGCCAGGCCCAGCGCCGCCAGCCCGGCCGCGAAGACCAGGTTGGTGCCCATCAGCACGGGCCGGCCGCCATGGCGGTCGATGGTGCGGCCGGACACCGGGCCGAAGAAGGCCGAGATCACCAGCGCCAGCGAGAAGGCCAGGAAGACCGTCGGCGTGCCCAGGCCCAGCTCGCGCGCCATCGCCGGCGCCAGCATCGCCGGCAGGTAGTAGGACGAGGCCCAGGCCAGCGTCTGCGCGCTGCCCAGCAGCGCCACCACGTGCCAGCGGGCCAGAGTCATGCGGTGCGGCTCAGAAGCTGTGAATGAACCCAGCGCGCCCGCGCCGGGGTGGCCAAGGGCCCTGGGCTAGGCGCAGCGCGCCGCCCGCACTGATGTGCGGGCCAGCGATGCAACAACGCGCAGGGCCCTTGGGTACCCCGGCCCTTCGGGTTGCCCCCACAAGGCGCCCACTCGTCGTTGCAAATGCTCGCCGTGCCGCCGGGCACGGCTGTGCTTTGCGCCTAGATTGGGCGCCTTCCGGGGGCAACGCGGGTGCGCTGGGTTCGTTCACAGTTTCTCAGACCATCAGCATGCCGCCGTCGAGCAGCAGCGTCTGGCCGGTCATGCCGTCGCTCTCGGCCGAGCCCAGGTACACCGCCAGCGAGGCGATCTCCTGCGGCTGCAGAAAGCGCTTCAGCGGCACGCGCGCCAGGCCGGCCTCCATCACCTTCTCGAAGGGCACGCCGAGGATGTCGCCATGGGCGCGGAACTCCTGCAGCATGTCGGTCTGCACGAAGCCGGGGCAGATGGCGTTGACCTGGATGCCATGCGCGCCCATCTCCATCGCGGCGCAGCGCGTCAGGCCGACCACCGCGTGCTTCGAGGCGTTGTACGCACTCTGGTTCATCGAGCCCCACTTGCCGGCGGTGGAGG
The DNA here is from genome assembly GCA_017302505.1 of Burkholderiales bacterium. Lineage (GTDB taxonomy): Bacteria > Pseudomonadota > Gammaproteobacteria > Burkholderiales > Burkholderiaceae_C > Rubrivivax. Next base: position 717 of record JAFLDH010000531.1, on the reverse strand, counting down.
CGATGTTGATCACCTTGCCGCGGCCGCGCGGCTGCATGTGGCGCAGCACCAGCTGCATCGCATGGAACACGCCGTAGACATTGACCTGCATGATGCGGTCGAAGTCTTCGGGCGTGTAGTCCACCAGCCGCGAGGCCTTGTACACGCCCGCGTTGTTGACCAGGATGTCGATGCCGCCCAGCGCCTGCACGGCAGTGTCGACCAGTGCCTGCACCGCGTCGCGGCGGCTGACGTCGGCTACGTGCACCGTCACCTTGGCGCCCAGCGCCTCGGCCTGGGTGCGAGTCTCCTCCAGCAAAGCCGCCTTGGTGGCGGTCACGAACAGGTCGGCACCTTCTTCGGCATAGCGCAGCGCGATGGCGCGGCCGATGCCACGGCTGGCGCCAGTGATCAGGGCGGTGCGGCCGGCCAGGCGGCCGGAGCGGGGGGTGGGGGTGGTCATCGGTCTCCTCCTGGTCGTCGGGCCGCCAGCATGGCGGCGGGGTCGTCGCTGATGATGCCCTGCACGCCGGCATGCCACAGCGCGTGCGCCTCGGCCGGGTCGTTGACGGTCCAGACGTGGATCACCGCGCCGCTGCCGCGCAGCGTGCGCGCCAGCGCGGCGATCGGCACCGGCAGGCCGTTCCACTGCGGTGGGATGCACAGCGCCTGCACGTGGCGCGGCTTGCGGCGCAGGTGCAGCAGCGCCGCCGGCAGCAGCGCCAGCACCTCGGGCCG
>JAFLDH010000530.1 GCA_017302505.1 Burkholderiales bacterium | reverse complement strand
GGGGCCTGCGCGCGTGCCATCAGGCTGGCGGCGCGGCGATCCAGCAGCGCCAGGCGTTGCGCGGCTGTCAGGCCGTCGCGCAGCAAGGCCTCGCCGGCAAGGGCTTCGGCCTGCGCGTGCCGCCCGGCCCAGGCCAGCGCATCCAGCTCGCGCAGCGACGCAGCGGTGGAGGCGTCGCTTTCGGTGAGCGAGGGCTTCGGCATGGGGCGGCGCGGGCAGCAGGCGTGGCGGGCAGTCTACAGGCCGGCACAGGCAGAATCGGCCGCATTCTCCCGACTGCCTGCCCCCGCCGATGTCCACCCGCACCCCTCGAATCCGCCGCCGCCAGCTGCTGGCCGGCCTGCTGCTGCCGACCGTGCCGGGGCTGGCGCGGGCGCAGGCGGCGTTTCCGGACAAGCCGATCACGCTGGTGGTGCCCTTCGGCCCCGGCGGCATTGCCGACCTGACGGCTCGTGCGGTAGCCCAGCAGATGAGCGCCACGCTGAAGGTGCCGGTGGTCATCGACAACAAGCCCAGCGCCGGCAGCATCGTCGGCAGCCAGGCGGTGGCGCAGGCCGCGCCGGACGGCCACACGCTGCTGCTGATGAGCAATGCCAACGCGGTGAGCGCCAGCCTGTTCAGGAAGCTGCCCTTCGACGTGCAGAAGGACTTCGCGCCGGTGGGCCAGCTCGGCGTGTTCGACCTGGCGCTGTTCGTCGCCGACGGCTCGCGCTACAAGACTGTGCGCGAGCTGCTCGACGACGCACGGGCCCGGCCCGGCAAGCTGACGCTGGGCACCATCGCGGTGGGCAGCACGCAGCAGCTGTCGGCCGAGCTGTTCAAGGCGCGCACCGGCATCGACGTGGTCATCGTGCCCTACAAGGGCACGCCGGCGGTGCTGACCGCGCTGCGCAGCGGCGAGGTCGATGCGGCCTTCGAGATCCTGGGCCCGTGGCTGGGCCAGGTGCAGGCGCGCACCTTGCGCGCGCTGGCCGTCACCGGCGACCGGCGCTTCGCCGCGCTGCCCGAGGTGCCGACGATGCGCGAGGCCGGCGTGGCCGACTACGAGGTGGCCTCATGGAACGCGCTGGCCGCGAAGGCCAAGACACCGCCGGCGGTGATCGACAAGCTGAACGCCGCCGCCAACGAGGCGCTGAAGACCCCGGCCGTGGCCGACAAGCTGTTGAGCCTGGGCGTGCGCCCGCAGGGCGGCACACCGGCGCAGCTGCAGCAGCTGCTGGCACGCGAGATCGCGCACTGGCGTGCGGTGATCACCGCGGCGAAGATCGAGCCCGAATAGGCGCCCGGCGATGGACCTGAAGCAGCTCGAGTACTTCGTGCACGTGGCCGAGTTCGGCAGCTTCACGCAGTCGTCGCGCTTTCTGCGCGTGGCCCAACCGGCGTTGAGCCGTCAGGTGCGGGCGCTGGAGGTCGAGCTGCGCCAGGCGCTGTTCGAGCGCAACGGCCGTGGCGTCACGCTGACCGAACCTGGCCAGCGCCTGCTGGAGCATGCGCGCGGCATCCTGCAGCAGGTGCAGCGCGCCCGGCTCGACCTGGAGCAGCAGCGCGGGGCACTCAGCGGCCAGCTGGTCATCGGCCTGCCGCCGAGCGTCAGCCGCACGCTCACCGGCCCGCTGGTGCGCAGCTTCCGCGAGCGCTTTCCGCAGGCCAGCGTGGGCCTGGTGGAGGGCCTGTCCGACCATCTGATGGAATGGCTGGCGGTGGGGCGGGTGGACTTTGCGCTGGTCTACAGCGGCAGTGCGCCGGCCAGCATCGACCTGGCACCGCTGCTGGTGGAGCCGCTGTACCTGGTGGGCGCGCGGCCCGGCCGCGCCGCCGCGCGGCTGGTGGGCGCGCCGGTGGCGCTGGCGCAGGTGGCGGCCACCGAGCTGGTGATCCCGCCGCGGCCCCATTCGATCCGCATGCTGGTCGATTCGGCGCTGGCCGATGCCGGACTGAAGGCCCGCGTGGCGCTGGAAATCGAGAGCGTGCCCACCATCCTGGACCTGGTGCAGCACGACGGCTTCCACGCGGTGCTGACACTGAACGCCATCCGCCGCAGCGGCAGCGAGGCGCGCTTCCAGGTGCGGCCCATCGGCAAGCCGCGGCTGGCCGCCACGCTGCGTCTGGCTACCTCGGCCCAGCGGCCGGCCGGGCCGCTGATGGAGCGGTCGATCGCGCTGGTCAGGGAGCTGGTCGCACAGCACTGGTCCTGAGCAGTGCGCCCGCCGCGCCGCGCTGCAGCAGGCCGAACAGCATGAAGGCGGCTACCGCGCCCAGCGACAGCAGCGCCGCGAACAGGATCGGCACGAAGGGGTCGTGCGTGGCGTCGTGCAGCAGCCCAGCCAATGGCGGCGCCGCTGCCAGCAGCACGAAGTACAGGCTGAAGAACACGCCCATGCCGAAGGCGCGGTGCTGCGGCGCCATGGCCTGGCCGGTCAGCGCCATGATCACGCCGGCCGGCGCGCCGCCGGCCAGGCCGTAGACCAGGCTCAGCGCCACCGCCCATTCAGTCTGCTGCAGCAGCAGCAGCGCGCCCAGGCCGATCGCGCAGCAGCCGTAGAACAGCCAAGGCCCGCGGCCGCTGCGGTCGGCGATGCGCCCGCCCAGCGCGCCGGAGAAGATCATCGCCCAGCTGGCCAGGCTGATCACCGCCGCGGCCTGCGCCGGCGTGCGGCCGCCGGCCACCAGCACCTGCGGCGCGAAGCTCAGGTAGACGATGTAGCCGGCGTTGTACAGGCCCCAGCACGCGGCGGCCACCAGCGTCAGCAGCAGCTCGTGGCGGGGCAGGCCGGGGCGCACTGCC
>JAFLDH010000053.1 GCA_017302505.1 Burkholderiales bacterium | reverse complement strand
GCACATCAACCTGACCGGCGATTACCTCTGGCGCAGCAGCGCCAAGATCGGCGCAGGCAAGTTCCGGCCGCTGCGACCACTGCATCCGGCTTAGCGTGCTTTATTTTCCGTTTTCTGAGACGACCCCAAGAAGACCCGCAAGGAGGCCTTCCTCGACGAGGTGAACCAGGTGGTGCCCTGGGCGGCGCTGGTGGCGCTGATCCAGCCACATGCCCGAGGCGCCCACCAGGCGCTGGGCGGCCGACCGCCGTTCCCCATCGAGACCATGCTGCGCATCCACTGCCTGCAGCTGTGGTGGAACCTCAGCGATCCGGCCATGGAGGAGGAGTTGCACGAACGGCCCCTGTACCGCCGCTTCGTTGGCCTGCACGGTGCGGCCCGCATGCCCGATGAGACGACCATCCTGCGGTTCCGCCACCTGCTGGAGAAGCACGAACTCGCGCCGCAGGTGCTGGTCACCATCAACGCGGGGCTGGCCCAGCGCGGCCTGATGCTCAAGACCGGCACGGTGGTGGACGCCACCAACATCGCCGCGCCGAGTTCGACGAAGAACAAAGACGGCGAGCGCGACCCGGAGATGCACCAGACCAGGAAGGGCAAGCAGTGGCGTGTGTCACGAACACAGGCGGCAGACCTGTGGTGCTGTACCGAAGATGGGAGCAGGCCTCCCGAAGCCGGCTTGCAGGAGCAGGCTTCAAACCACCCGGTGCTGCTGCGTTCAAAAGGCGCGGTGGTGAGCGACCGGGCGAAAGTCATCCCCTGAGGGGTGGCAGGTGTGTATTAAGAAGATGAGCGAAAGCAAACCGTCCGACGACGCATCGTTATGCCTAAAGCGCTGTCAAAACTGAGGTGGACCATTGGCTTTAGGACGAATCGGGGCGATACCTGCCTACGGACCCGATGGCAGCCGGTGTATAGGCGGCATGATCTCAATACAGGCTTTGGTACGGAACGTGAGAACCTCTCTCCAGATGCGAAGGGAAATGACAAGTGGCCAACACCACGAGGAAGAACACCGATGCTGGGGACGAGGGGCGAAGCCTCCCGTAGTAGCGAGGAAGCCTCTGTAATGGAGGTGGAGCGAAGGGGCGGCGTTATCCTGCCGACGAGTGTTGCCAACCTCCGGGGATGAGCGGCGTGAACTCGGCGAAACCTTATGGCATAGCGAAGCGTACGGTATGGGAGGCATACCAGCAGGTCAAAGCCAACCGTGGTGCTGCCGGCATCGACGATGAAACCATCGCCGACTTCGAGCAGGACCTGTCAAAGAATCTGTACAAGCTGTGGAACCGGATGTCGTCGGGGTCGTACTTTCCGCCGCCGGTCAAGCAGGTGGAGATTCCCAAGGCATCGGGTGGCACCCGCAAGCTGGGAGTGCCCACGGTCTCTGACCGTGTCGCACAAACCGTGGTCAAACTTCTCATCGAGCCGACTCTGGACTCGATCTTCCATCCGGACTCATACGGGTATCGGCCTGGACGGTCAGCGAAGCAGGCCGTGGCGATCACTCGTAAACGCTGCTGGCACTACGACTGGGTGGTGGAGTTTGATATCAAGGCGGCCTTCGATCAGATCGATCACGGGCTGCTGATGAAGGCGGTGCGCACCCACTTCAAGGAGGACTGGATTCTTCTGCACATCGAGCGGTGGCTGGTTGCGCTGTTCGAAACGGAGGGCGGCGCTCGCGTTCCACGCGACCGCGGTACTCCACAAGGAGGAGTGGTCAGTCCGATCTTGATGAACCTGTTCACGCACTACGCCTTCGACACCTGGATGCAGCGCACCAGCCCGAACTGTCCGTTTGCCCGGTATGCCGACGACGCTGTGGTTCACTGCCACAGTCGGAAGCAGGCCGAGTACGTGATGCGATCCATCGCGTCGCGGTTGGCGGACTGCGGGTTGACGATGCATCCCGACAAATCGAAGGTCGTGTACTGCAAGGACAGCAACCGCACTGAGCAGCATCCGCATGTGAGCTTCACCTTCCTGGGCTTTACGTTCAGGCCGAGGAAGGCTCACAGTAAGCAAGACCAGCTCTTCACGAGCTTCCTGCCGGGAGCCGTATGACGCGAGAGTGTCACGTACGGTTCTGCGAGCGGCTGAGGGGGAAGTTCCCGCGGCCGACTTACCACTTCGGCATGAAGACGCACATCGGCGCGGATGCCGCATCGGGCCTGGTGCACACCGTCATCGGCACGGCGGCCAATGTCAACGACGTGACGCGGGCTGGGGCGCTGCTGCACGGTGAGGAACAAGCGGCCTTCGGCGACGCCGGCTACCAGGGCGTGCACAAGCGACCTGAAGCTGCCGGCCCGTCGTGGCATGTCGCCATGCGTCCTGGGCTGCGGCGCCGGCTCAACCCGTTCATCGAGCCGGAGTTCCTCGCCGAGCAACTCGAGCAGGCCACGGCCATCGTACGTGCCAAGGTCGAGCACCCCTTCCGGGTCGTCAAGCAGCAGTTCGGCTATGCCAAGGTGCGCTACCGCGGTCTGGCCAAGAACACCGCGCGGCTGACGATGCTCTTCGCGCTGAGCAACTTATGGATGGCCCGGCGGCACGTGCTCGGAGCCCAGGCATGAGTGCGTCTGCGATACGGCACGCAGGCGCTGCAACGGTCGAAATCTTGCCACGCGTGCCGCACGATTCGGTCACCGAGCTCATGGACTCCGCATCGCGGCACATGAGCCCCAGGATCGACTCCACCGCGCCCTCAAGGCAGGGTTTTGCAGACCTTCCCTAACGGAACTTCACATCTAGCGTCTGTCGCGCGGCCGCCTGATCCAGGTGCCGCCCAAGCGCGGACTGTTGGTTTCGCCGCTGGACCTGGTCGGGCAGCTCAACCTGCTGGAGCGAGTTGCGGGGCGTTCATGGGAAGGCCGCATTATTACGAGCGTCGGCAATGCCCGGCACGGCAGCGGTCATCGAGTGTGTCCGCGCCGCTTGCGTTCCTGGGGCAGCAGCGTCGCACGGGCGTAGCGCTCGACGCAGTCCAGCAGGTCCGACAGCGCGGCATCGGAGCCTTCTACGTCGCCGGCGGCGATGTGCTGGGACAGGTCGGCGTGCAGCAGCGCCATCTCGGCCATCGATGCGCCGCGACGCTGGTGGTAGTGCCAGGAGCGCCGGGCCAAGCCGACGATCGAGCGCATCGCCGTGACCGCATACTCGTTCTGCGCCGAGGTCAGGCACAGCTCGCCGAAGTCCTTGTCGAGGCGCGCGAATTTGATGGCGTCGTTGGTCTCGACGCAGGCCCGAAAGTCCACGGCCAAGCGCGCGAAGTACTCGCGCTGGTCCAGCGTCGCGCGGGTGGCCGCCAGACGGCAGATCAGGCCTTCGACCTCGCGCCGGAGTTCCAGCAGGTTGAGCTGCCCGACCAGGTCCAGCGGCGAAACCAGCAGTCCGCGCTTGGGCAGCACCTGGATCAGGCGGTCGCGCGACAGACGCTGGATCGCCTCGCGCGTGGGGGTGCGGCCGATGCCGGTCAGCTCGCTCAACTCCTGCTCGGAGATTATGCTGCCGGGCGCCAGCTCCAGCGTGACGATGGCCTCCTCCAGGATGTCGTATGCACGCTCCGCCAGGCTCTTGTGCGGGACCAGGCGGGGCACCGGCCCCTTAGGCACCCCGGGTGCGCTCGTCTCCACCGTCAGTTCTCTGCTTCTTGCCATGATGCCTTCAACCGCCGCGAACCGGGCGCGACCCGTTCGCCGATAGTGCAGAACTTACCCGAAATGCAGACCCGGCCGACGCAGCGCTTCGTACGCCGGATGCGACGCTAGTTGTGAACCGTCAAGAGATTGTTTCTTGACTTGATGAGCCTGGACAAGGGGGAGGCGCCGCAGATGCTAGCGTGACGGCGGTGCCGGTTGTAGTGGTGCAGCCAACTGGCCAGAGCGCGAGTTCGCTGGTGGGAGTTCTGGTAGGTTCAGCCGTAGGCCCATTCGCGTAGCGCTGACTGGATGAACCGTTCGGCCTTGCCATTGGTCTGTGGTCGGTAGGCGCGGGTGAACCTGTGCTGGATGCCGAGCTCGGTGCCGGCGCTGGCGAAGTCCCGTGAGCAGAACGCCGCGCCGTTGTCTGACAGGACGCGGCTCACCATCACGCCCAGGCCGGCGAAGTAGGCCACGGCGTCGTGCAGGGACCGCACGGCCTGGGGTGTCTTCTCGTCCGGGTGCATGGCCGTGAAGGCGAAGCGCGCGTGGTCGTCCACGACCACGAACAGCATCTCCCAGCCAGCGCTATCGACCGAGTCGCGCAGGCTTCCGCTGAGGCGGTGGCTGGCCCGCACGATGCGTCCACGCTTCTTGGTGTCGATGTGCAGCAGATCGCCGGGTCGCTCATGCTCGTAGCGCACCACCTGCTTGGCTGGCGCCAGGTCACTCAGCTTGGACAGGCCCGCCCGCGCGAGCACGCGGCTGACGGTGGAGGCCGACACCCCGACGCTGCGGTCAATGCGCGACTGGATCATCTGGCGGCGTCGTAGCTCGACGATCAGCAGCGCCTTGGCCGGATCGATGGCCCGAGGCGACCGCACCGGACGCGATGACGCGTCAGCCAGACCCGCCACACCACCGGTGAGGTAGCGCCCGAACCACTTGCGCGCCGTCGGCGGCGTTACGCCGTGCGCCATCGCGGCTTCGCTGGCGCCAAGCCCCTGTTCGGTCATCTGCCTGACCATCTCCATCTCCACGCGACGGGCATACGTGAGTCGGGCATGCTTGTGGTGGTTCATCCGGCTGGCTTCCTTGACGACTTGGGGTTTGGCGATCTCCAGTCTCTCCAACCCAGTCCGGACAAACACCGAACACAATCTATTGAAGATTCACAGCTAATCCATGCTCGGCGGCATCATCGCGTCGTTGTCGACCACCACCGGCACTGGCTTGCCGCTGTTGACCGTGTCAAGCACCAGCGAGGGTCGGTAGATGACGATCAGGGTCGCGACGATCTGCAGCACGATGAACGGCACGCAGCCGGCGTAGATCTGCCCGGTGCTGACGCCCCGGCTGCGGCTTCCGTCGGCCGCCATCGTGTCGCTCTTGGGCGCGACGCTGCGCAGGTACGACAACGCCAGTCCGAACGGTGGGGTCAGGAACGAGGTCTGCAGGGTCATCGCGATGACGACGCCGAACCAGACCAGGTCGACCTCCATGGCCACCGCCACCGGCGCCAGGATCGGGATCACGATGAACGCGATCTCGAAAGCGTCGATGAACATGCCGAGCACGAAGACCAGCGCGCAGACCGCCAGCAGGAAGCCGATCTGCCCGCCCGGCAGGTGCTCGAACAGCCCTTCGACCCAGGTGTGCCCTTCGGCGGCGTTGAACGCGAACGAGAACACGGTGGCGCCGATCAGGATGAACAGCACGAAGATGCTAAGCCGGGCCGTCGAGTCCACCGCCTGGGTCAGCAGGCGCAACGACAGCCGCCGCTTCGCGACGCCGAGAACGAACGCTCCGGCCGCGCCCATCGCACCGCCCTCGGTCGGCGTGGCGATGCCCAGGAAGATCGTCCCGAGAACGAGGAAGATGAGCACGATCGGCGGCACCATCACGAACGTCACTTGCCGTGCCAGGCGCGACAGCCAGCCCAGGCCCAACCACCGGTCCAAGCAGGCGCACAGGTAGGCAAACGCGGTAGCCACCATCAGGCCGATGATCACGAACTCGTCGGTGGGCGCCGGGCCCACCCGACCGACGAGCCGTTGGACGACAGCCTCGTGGACCTGCGCCCACGCCAGGCCGACCAGAACGGCCAGCGCCAGCAGCACCAGCAAGGAGACATGACCGCTGGCGCCTGAGTGCTCCCGGTGCACGCGCGCCTCGATCGGCATCGCGGGTACCCAGGCCGGGCGCACGATCGCGATCACCGCCACCGCCGCCAGGTACAGACCGATCAGCGCCATCGATGGCATCAGTGCGCCGCTGTACATGTCGCCGACCGAGCGGCCCAGCTGGTCGGCCAGCACGATCAGCACCAGCGACGGCGGCACGATCTGCGCCAACGTGCCCGATGCTGCGATCACGCCGGCGGCAATCGGACGGTTGTAGCCATAGCGCAGCATGATCGGCAACGAGATCAGCCCCATCGAGATCACCGCCGCGGCGATCACCCCAGTCGTCGCTGCCAGCATCGCACCGACCAGCACCACCGCCACTGCGAAGCCGCCGCGCACCGGACCGAACGCGTGGCCGACCGCCTCCAGCAGGTCCTCGGCCATGCCCGATCGCTCGAGCAGCAGCCCCATCAGCGTGAAGAAGGGGATCGCCAGCAAGGTCTCGTTCTGGACGATGCCGTAGACGCGATAGGCCAGTGCGCTGAACAGGTTGGAGCTGAAGAGGCCCAGCTCCATGCCCAGCACCCCGAAGGCCAGCCCGGTACCGATGAGAGCGAAGGTCACTGGAATGCCGCTGAGCAGCAGCAGCAGCAGGCCGGCGAACATGAGCGGGACAAAGTTCGCCCCGATGAAGGCTTCGATCATCGCGGCTGCCCGTCATCGGTGCCGCCGTGCCCGGCGATCAGGGCGATGCGCTTGACCGTCTCGGCACAGGCCTGCAGCAGCAGCAGCCCAAAGCCCACCGGCAGACACAGCAGCACGGGCCAGCGGATCAGGCCGCCGGCGTTGGAGCTGCGCTCGCCGGTGCGCCAGGCGATCTCGAACATCGGCCAGGAGTACTTGATCAGCATCACGCAGAACGAGATCGCGACCAGCATGAGCGCCAGCGCGTCGAAGACCGCATTGGTCCGGGGGCTGAGCTTCGACGAGATGAAGTCCACGCGCACGTGGGCGTCCTTCAGCAGCACGTACGAGGCACCCAGGAGCACGGCGGCGGCGAACAGGTACCACTGCAGCTCCAGGAACGCGTTCGAGCTGGCGCCGAAGACGCGCCGGCTGATCGCGTTGCCCGCGCTGATCACCATGGCCGCGGCAAAGAACCACCGCACCGTTACTCCGACGCCCTGGCTCAGGCGGTCGATCCCGCGAACGATTGTCAACATGTCGCTGTCTTTTCCCGATGAATCAAAGGCGGTGGCGGCCCCGGCACGGGGCCACCACGCAGCGGGCCCGGCTCAGCGGGCGCGCCTCGCCAGCGAGTAGTTGTCGAGGAAGTGGTCGGCCACCCGGTACCACGACGACTGCTTTTCCAGGAAGCCGCGGTAGTGCTGGTAGATCGACTTGAAGAACGCATCCTTCGCGGAAATCTCTTCGAGCATCGTCTGCGTCATGTCGTAGGCGGCATCGAGAACGTCCTTGGGGAACCAGCGCAGCTTCACGCCCGAGGCCAGGATGCGCTTGATCGCGTCCGGGTTCTTGGCGTCGTACAGCGCCAGTTGGCGCATGTTGGCCTCGAACGCCGCCGCCTCGTAGGCCGTCTGGTAGTCCTTGGGCAGCGCGTCCCAGGCCTTCTTGTTGGCCACCGCCGAAACCTGGGCGCTGCCGCCTTCCCACCAGCCCGGCGAGTAGTAGTACTGCGAGACGCGCGCCAGACCCAGCTTCTCGTCGTCGTAGGGGCCAACGAACTCGGCCGCGTCGATCACGCCCTTCTCCAGCGCGGCGTACAGGTCGCCGCCGGGGATCATCTGCGGCACCACGCCCAGCCGGCTGATGACCTGGCCGCCGAAGCCGCCGATGCGCATCTTCAGCCCTTCGAGGTCCTTCAGGCTCTTGATCTCCTTGCGGAACCAGCCGCCCATTTGGGTGCCGAAGTTGCCGCAGGGCACCGAATGGCAGCCGAACTGCGCGAACACCTTCTGCACTTCCTTGAGCCCGCCGCCCTCGTACAACCAGGCGTTCTGCTGGCGTGCGTTCATGCCGAATGGCAGCCCGGACTCGAACATCAGCGCCGGGTTCTTGCCGAAGTAGAAGGTGCCGGTGACCTGGCCCGCCTCGACCGTGCCGGCGCTGACCGCGTCGAGCACCTGCAGCGGCGGCACCAGGTCGCCCGGCGGGTGCAGCGTGATGCTGAACTTACCGTCGGTCAGCTCGCCCACGCGCTTGCACATCTGTTCGGTCGCGCCGTAGCAGGTGTCCAGGCTGCGGGGGTACAGCGCCGCCATGCGCCAGCGCACCGTCGGGCGGGTCTGGGCATACAGGCTGGTGGTGAAGGTGGCCGCGGTGCCGAGCGCACCGGCCTGCAGCAGTTGCCTGCGTCGAGTCATGTTGTCTCCTTGTGATGTGTGGGTAACCGCAGTAGGTCCCGCCGGCTGCACAGGCGGGCAGTGGCACTTGGGCGGTGCCGGGGGAACGGCGGCGGCACCAGCGCCGGCACCGCCGCGGGGAACAGGGATCGCGGCTAGCGCGCCGACAACCCGCCGTCGACGACGAGCTCCGAGCCGGTCACATACGAAGCCTCGTCGCTGGCCAGGAACAGCACCGCCTGAGCGGCCTCTTCGGCCGTCCCCGAACGCTTGAGCGGCACCTCGGAATTGAGCTTCTTGCGCTGCTCGGGGTCGGCGCTGCTGACCGAGGTGCGCATCGCGCTCATCCAGCCCGGATGGACCGAGTTGACGCGGATGCCCTGGTCGGCGAACTGGACCGCCGCGGCCTTGGACATCAGGCGCACCGCGCCCTTGGACGCGTTGTAGCCCATGTGCGTGATCTCGTGCGCGATCAGCCCCAGCACCGACGACATGTTGATGATCGACGCGCCACGCCCCTTGGCCAGCAGGTCGTGCGCCTGCTTCATGCCGAGGAAGACGCCGCGCGCATTGACCTGCCATTGCTTGTCGAAGTAGGCTAGGTCCATGCGGTCGGGCACCGAGCCGCTGATGCCGGCGTTGTTGACCAAGATGTCCAGGCGGCCCTGCTCGGCGGCAACGCGCTCGAGCACCGCGGCCCACGACGCCTCGTCGGTCACGTCCAGCGCACAGTAGATCACCTGCTTGCCCTGCTGCGTGTAGCGCTCTGCGAGCGCCCGGCCGTCCTGCTCGTGCAGGTCGCACACATACACCACGGCACCTTCGCGGGTGAACAGTTCGCAGATCGCCGAACCGATTCCGCCGGCGCCGCCCGTCACCAATGCCACCTTGCCTTCCAGTCTCACAACAGTCTCCTCAACCTAAGATGCCGCAATGCGCTTGTAGAACGAAAGGCCGACGGGTCGCGCATTCCCCACCCGTCCGCCGATGAGCCAATTCAAACGGCACGCGTGCCGTACCGCGCCGCGGCAGCTGCTCGGGCGTGCGTGGCCAGGGCAAGCGCCACTTCCGCCGACCGCTCCGACAGCACGAGATGCCCGGCGCCGTGCAGCGCTCGCAGCCGCGCACCCGGCACGCGCTCGGCCACTTGCATGGCGTCGGTGAAAGGACAGTCCGCGTCGTCGGTGCCGTGCAGGACCAGCGTCGGCACGTCGATGCGGGCCAGGTCGCCCCGGCAGTCGAAATGCTGCATCGACCGCCAGCAGTGCAGAACCGCCTGCGGGTCGGCGGCCGTCAACCCGGCCTTCTCCGAGCGCCGCGAGATCTCCGCCAGCAGCGAGGCATCGTCGTCGGCATGGAAGATGTCGGCCACGCCGGCCACCTTCGACAAGCCCGAACACAGCGCCACCGAGTGCAAGTCCGCAGCGCCATGCCGCCGCAGGTACTCGAGCGTGACCATCGCCCCCATGCTCCAGCCGGCGATGCCGACCGTCTGGCCGCGCGTGTCCACCAGTTGCCGCACCAGCGCATGCAGCAGGTCGGCAAAGCCGGCCAGGCTGTAGAAGGCGGCGGCACCTTCCGGGGCGCCGTGCCACCCGGCGGAGCCGCCACGGCCGGGGAAGTTCAGCCGCACGCACTCGAAGCCGGTCAGGTGCGCACACACGGCATCCCAGACCGCCAGGTTGCTTTGCAGGCCGTGCAGCAGGACCAATGTCGGGCCCTGGCCTTCGGCCACGAACTCGGCGGTGGCGCCGTTGGCGCAGGCAACAACGTCGCGGCGCTGCGCGCGCGCAGTGGACGGCATGACGGGGCCCTCGCGTTCGGTGCGGCGTCAGGCCGTGGCTGCGGAGGCGGCCTGCAACTCGCCGACGAGCCGCTCGAGCTCGGTGGCCTCGACTTCCCACTCGTTGGACAGCCGCGCCACCAGGCGCGCCATCAGCGGCGCTTCCAGGCGGCGCGCCAGCGCGTCGTCACGGCCGTGGTGCAGCAGCAGCGCGTGCGCCAGCCGGGTGGGCGACTCGCCCTCGTAGCCCCACTCGAAGTCCAGTTCGGCTTCGGGCGGCCACCCCAGCAGGCGGACGAGCGGCTCGCCGTCGAAGCTCACGGCCACGCCGTCGATCGTGCGTTCGCCGGCGTATACGCCGCGCGCGCCGGGCGTCGGTGCAGCGCTCACGGTCGCCCCCCCTGCGGCGCGGCGCCGTCCTTCTTCGCCACCGCCGACATCGACCAAATGCCCAGCATCAGCAAGGCGGTCAGCGCGATCAGGTGCGGCACGTTCTCCGCCGTGCCGGCGCGCAGCTCCAGCCAGTAGTCCAGCGCCCCCGCGAGCAGCAGCAGCACGGAGAACATCAGTTTCTTTCCGAATGGCATCGTTGTCCCCTCGACGCGTGAGCGTGTGCTGTGGCTACGAGTGGCTCAGCGAGGCCTGGCCGTCCTGCGCGCCCTGCCGGCGCTGCGCCGGGGCCATGCCGGTCTTGCGCAGGTTCTTCTTGACGTACTTGGTGCTGTAGCCGTTGAAGAGGTGGCCCAGCAGGCCGCGGTCGAGATCGGAGGTGCCGTACACCCAGTCCCAGAACGGGAACACGATGCTCATGTTGTATTCCATCATGATGCTCGGGTCGTGGTGCGCGGTGTGGTGGCGGCGCGCGGTGTTGATGATCGGGCAGTGGCGCACGAACCAGTTGTCGTCCACATGGCAGAGGAAGTGCAGCAGCTCGTAGAAGACATAGCTTCCAATCGCCGTGGCGAGGATGAGCCAGCCGACGTTGGCCGAGACCACCACGCCGGCCAGCAGCGCGAACGGCAGCGTCGTCAGCGTGAAGAACACCAGCGTGAACGGCGGGAATATCGTCACGCGCCAGTCCTTGTGGTCGGCAAAGCGCGGTTCCTCGGCCGTGAAGAACTGGTGGTGCATCAGCGTGTGGCGCACGTAGATCAAGCGCCAGAACGGCGACTTCGACGGCCGGTGCGCGAGGTAGCGGTGGAACAGGTACTCGATCCACTGTGCGAACAGGAAGACGGCCGGCACCACCAGCCACTCCCACCATTGCACGGTCTCGAGATGGCGCGCTGCGAAATAGACCTCGAAGCCGCCGATGCCGAAGATCAGCAGCGCGTGGTAGTAGCCGTTGTACCAGCCGCTCAGGCGCGAGCGATAGGTTTCCCTGTACTTGCGCTGCCGCATGCCCATCGGGCTGTCTGCAATTTCCAAAGCAATCTCTCCTGCTCGTCGAGCCAGTGAACCGGGTGCCCCGGACCATCCATATTGGTGTTGTATGACATATATATTTCAACCTCAAGCTGGGACATTCCCTAGGCCGAGCGCCACAAGCGAAAGGTGAGCGTCGGGAACGGTGATGCCCGCGCGTGTCAGGCGCCGGTAAAGGCCGTGAGCACCCCCGTCTGGTAATACAGATGCTGGCGCGCGATCTCGCCGGCGGCAAAGAAGCCCGCCAGCGGCACCTTGCCCAGTGCGTGCTGCGCCAGCTTCAGCTCGGCCGAAGTCCCGCCAAAGGGCGGCCCGCCACGGCCCGAGCAGCTCACGTAGATCGCCCACTGGATGCGCTTTGGCGCCGCATCCAGCGCATCGCCACGCGTGTGCAGGAAGGCCTGCGGTGCGGGCGCCTCCACCTCGTCGCGGATCTCGGTGCAGTTGCGCACCACGTCGCGCAGGCAGAACGCCAGCCGCATGCCCGGTGCCACCGTGTCGGCAACGGCCACGCCACCGCGGCGCGGGTCCAGGCCGATCAGGTGGCGCACGCGCGTATCGGGGCCGAATTGGCCGCCACGGCCGAAAGGCACATCGGCAGCATCGCGGCCACGCCGGCAAGCATGCCGCTTAGCACTGGCATGGCGGCGCGCAGGTCGGCGTCGGCCGCCAGCCCCATATCGACCACCAGGTTGGGCACCGCCGGGCGGCCGTCGAGGGCAAGCAGGGGTCCATTTGATTTCGGTGCAAAAAGTGACGGTTCGATTCCCAAGCAACGGCGCGGGTGCTCGGTGGTAAGTCGTTGATTTCACGGCATTTGCTGCTCGGTCGCGCCGGGGGCATCTTTGGCCGCCTTTCGACTCGTGAGGAGCGGCGGCGATGCAGGGCTGGCACACACCGTACCTGGGCCTGCGTGAGCTGCCGCGCGAGTTCGGCCAGTTCGAGCTGCAGGCCTTCTTCACCTTCGGCCGCGCCGAGCTGGAGCTGATCGAACGCCGCCGGGGAGACCACCACAAGCTGGGCCTCGCGTTGCACATTGGCTTCGTGCGCATGAGCGGGGGCGGCCGTTGAACAGCGTTCGCGCCGTGCCGGTGGCTTTGCTGCGGCACTTGGGCCAGACGCTGGACATCGCCACGCCCGATCTGGCGTCGCTGCGGGCGTTGTATGCGCGGGGCCGCACCCTGTTCGATCACCAGCAGCAGGCCTGCGAGGTCCTGGGCTTTGCCTGGATGAGCGAACACCAACGCCGGGCACTGGTACGTGTGCTGCGCGATGAGGTGGCCCACACCGCCGACCGCGAGCGGCTGCTGCTGCGTGCCCGGCACTGGCTGTACGAGCACAGGCTGATCATCGTGCACGAGCGCGCCATCCGAGCGCTGGTGGCGGCCGCACTGGCCGAGCTCGAAGCCGCCACGGCCGCGTCCATCCGGGCCACGGTGCCGGCCGCTGCCTTGAAGCAGTGGGCCACCGCTGTGGCTGCCTGCCGGCCGGACGGCCAGCACTGCCAGAGCTGGTTGTGGAGCGCGCCGGCCAAGCACTCCACGCGCCAGATCGCCGAGGTGCTCGAGCGCATCACCGTCCTCAACGGCCTGGGCCTGGACCGGCACCTTGGCGAGCTCAACGATGCGCTCGTGCGCCGCTGTTGAGATCCACGAACCCTGCTAGCCATGTCCACGAGCCGTGCTAGCGAGACTTGCGGCTAAGGTATTGATTCAACGAGGAAATTCGGGTTCTGAACCCCTCTCGCGGTCTGTTGCGAGTTGACCACAACACGCGACACCGAGTCCACGAACCTCGCTATTGCATCTGGCGTGTCCATGAAGCATGCTACTGGCGCATTTGTGAGGTGAACGGATGCAGTCGCCCCGTGAGATCGGCGAACGTGAAGTCCAGATCGCTCGCGTGCTGAGGCCGCTAGGCCGAGGTCCCATGAGACGCGAGCAGGCCGAGCGCGCGGGCCAACTGCTGGGTGTCCACTGGACCACGGTCTATCGCCTTCGCGCTCGATTTCTGGCGGATCCGAGAACGTCTGCGCTGGTGCCGGACGCGGGAGGCCGCCGCGGCGAACCCTGGCGGCTGGCGCCTGCGGTCGAGGCGATCGTTTGGTCGGTCGTTGACCAGTGGGTCCCGCGGCAGCGCGAGCTCGCACACCCCGTGCTGGACGCCTTCAACGAGGTTCGCCGGCGCTGCACGGAACATGGTCTCGTGGCGCCGTCACGCAACACGGTGGCGCGCAGGCTGCGTTCGCACCGCGGCCAGGAACTCCAGCATCTGGCCTCTCTCCCGGGCGCTGCAATCGCGCCCGGCAGCTTCGGAGCGGACTGGCCGTTGGAGATCGTGCAGATCGACCACACCCAGGCCGACGTCCTCATCGTCGACCGCTTCACTCGCAAGGTCATCGGCCGCCCCTGGCTGTCGGTGGCCATCGATCTGGCCACGCGCACGGTCCCGGCCTTCTTCATCGGCATGGAGCGGCCCGGTGCTGGCACCGTGGCGCTCCTGGTCAGCCGCATCGTCCAGCCCAAGTCGGCCTGGCTGGCTCACCTGGGGCTGCAGATCGACTGGCCGATGGCCGGCCTGCCGCAGCGGCTGCACCTGGACAACGCGGCTGAGTTTCGCAGCCGCGCCCTTCGCCTGGGCTGCGCTCAGTACGGCATCGAGATCGACCACCGGCCGGTCGGCCGCCCGAACTATGGCGGCCACATCGAGCGCATGAACCGCACGCTGATGCAGCGGCTGAAGGGTCTGCCTGGCGCCACCGGCAACTCGCCGCGTGGCCGCAAGGCGCGCAAGCCCGAACAACGCGCCTGTCTGACCTTGGAGGAATTCGAGCGTTGGCTGGCCCTCGAAGTCGGCGAGCGCTACCACCACAGCGAGCATCGGGGCCTGTTCCACTCCACCCCCTTCGCGGCATGGCAGTCGCTGGTTGAACAGCGTGCCCCGCGCCAACTGGCGCCTGGGCCCGGTGAGGCCATGAAGCTGCTGATCAACTTCATGCCGCTGGCCCACCGCTCGATCCAGGCCGATGGCCTGACCATTTTCTACATCCGCTACTGGAACCCCGTGTTCGTCGTCTGGCGCGAACAGCGGCAGAGGGTGAGGGTGCGCTACCACCCCGAGGACCTGTCGAGGATCTTCGTCAGCGCCGACGGGCGCAACTATGTGCAAGCGAACTACGCCGACCTGCGGCGCCCTCGCATCACGCTGTGGGAGCAGCGTGCCGCCGTGCGAGCCCTCAGGGCGGCGCATGTGCCCCGGGTGTCCGAAGAGCATGTCTTCCGCGCCATCAGTTCGCAACGACAGATCGTGGAGCAAGCCGAGCGATCGGCACGCCGGGCGCGCCGCAACTCGAAGGCGCCACCGGCGGCGCCTTCGACTGAACTTCAGACCCGCGATTCTAGGCAGCCGACCGAAGTGGACTACAGCAAGCCGGTGACCCCCTACGCCGTGGAGATCTGGAAGTGATCGTGCGCGAGCGCTCCCACCTTCATTCCGCAGCGAGGCAGATGCTCGACCTCGACGACGAGCAGCGGGTGCGGGCGTTGCGGACCGACCGCTGGATCGACTACCCACGCGCGACGCAGGCGCTGCAATGGCTGCAACGGCTCCTGGACACCCCGCAGCGAGAACGCATGCCCTGCATGCTGCTGCACGGTCCGTCCAACATCGGCAAGACGCTGATCGTGGCCAAGTTCCTTCGTGAACATCCGCCTGCCTTCGACGCTGTGCGCGGCGTCGAGCACAGACCCGTGATCAGCCTGCCGATGCCGCCGTCGCCCGATCAGCGGCGCTTCTACCGGGCGTTGCTGACGGCAGTGGGGGTACCCCAAGGCCCCAACTCGACCTTGGCGAGCCTGGAGCAAGTGGCTTGCGACATCCTGCGCCGAATAGGGCCGCGGCTGTTGATCGTCGACGAGGTACACCACCTGCTGGCTGGCAGCGCACGGGAGCAGCGCGGCTCGCTGAACTTGCTGAAGTACCTCTCCAACGAGCTGAGGATGGCCATCGTTGCGGTCGGCACGAGCGAGGCGCCGGTGGCGTTCCAAAGCGACGCCCAGATCCACAGCCGCTTCACGCCGCTGGAGTTGCCCCGCTGGAGCGAGAGCGAGGAGTTCCGCTGCCTCCTGGCTGCGTTCGAGGCGGCACTGCCGCTGAAGCGGCCATCAGAGCTGACCCAGCGCCCGCTGGTGCAGTACCTGAGTGCGGTCAGCGGTGGGCTGCTTGGCGAGGTCTCGCGGCTGCTCAACGATGCGGCCGAGGCCGCCATCCGAGACGGCAGCGAGCGCATCACCCTGGGGCATCTCGAGCATGTGGCAAATCTGCCGTCGTGATCGACCCTGGCCTGTGGCGCATCGACCGTTTGAAGGCGAGGCCTTTGGTAGCTGGTTCGGCCGCATGGCATCGCGCTATCGATTGACGGTCGATGAACTGGCGTCATCGGCGGGAGTGACGGAGATCTTCGCCGATGAGCAACTCTCGTGGCTTGAGGTGCGAGCGCCCAGGGGAGGGGACTGCGAGGTTCTGGCAAGGCTTGCCCGAGTGAGCAACGAAATCATCGCTGCGCTCGGCCCGCAGGGGCCCCTGCCGAGTAGACAGGACCTCCCGTTCTGCCACTCCTGCCTGTTCCTCAATCCCTTGGATGTCACGGCGCCATGCTGGTCAGCTGATTGGTTGCATGGGCACGAATTCGTCTGCGGCAAACATCCAGGCGAATCGAGCTGGGTGGCAAGGTCGACGGTGCGCAAGCATCGCAACATGGGCCAGCTGTTGACCTACCTCAGCCGGCGTCGGCAAGCGATAGACAGACGTCGGTGTCCAGAGTTCAGGCTCTCTTGGCGACGCTAGCACGGTTCACGGACGCCATTAGCAGGGTTTGCGGATCTCAACACCGGCGAAGACGTACGTGCATCCATAGTGATCGCCAGCAGCGTGGATCGGCCTGAGGCGGCACAGCTGACGATGGATGGCGGATTCAGCCTGAGGGCCTACTTGGACGACGTTGCGCGGGATCACATAACTCGTGCCATGGCGATCTCAGGTAACAGGAAGACCCAGGCGGCAGAACTGCTGGGATTCCCCAGTCACCAGACTTTGAACAACTGGATGCGGAGGCTGGAGCACAGCGACCAAGACCCTGTGAACTCAGCGACCAGAGCTCGACCGCGGACGCTGTCCAAAGGTAAGTAGTCTTACATGAACCGAAAGACTTCTTACTTCTCGCCCCTCCGGCGTGACGCTAAGCCATTGATTTATATGGAGGGCGTCGACTGCGACAGCCTGGCACGGGTCTCGCGAAGCACTGGGTATCAAAACACCGGAGTTCGCGATGCACAGACCCTCCAGTCCCAACAACCAAGACGCCATTTCCAAGGTCGTCTCCCGCCACGCGGCAGTCCGCATGCAGCAACGCGCCATTCCAGTTCGTGCGGTCGACGCGGCGCTGACCTACGGCAGGCAGATCCAAGCCAAGGGTGTCACCTTCTGCGTGATTGGTCGGAAAGAGGTGAAGCGCTATGCGGCACTTGGGGTCGATCTATCGGAGATCGAAGGCCTGCAGGTCCTGGTCGGCTCTGATGGTGCGGTCGTCACCGCGTACCGCAACCGGGATCTCCATGCCATCCGAGCGACCTCGCGGCGGACCCGCCGCCGTCATCAAAACCATTAAACAGGGAGCAACGCCATGGGTTGGGCGAGTTTCAATGAAGACAACGAGAGCCGCTATCACAATGCAACGATCATTCGGAAAAGGGAGCACGACGCAATGAAGCCTGAATCGTCAAACGGTGCGCAAGCGCCCTCGAAGCCCCTGACGAAGCTCAAATCCTTCGCTGTTCCCCAAGCCCGGCCGCTGCCTGTGATCGTGCTCGCCGATGTCAGCGGGAGCATGGCCGAGAACGGGAAGATCGACGCACTGAACGTAGCCCTTCGCGACATGGTCGCAAGCTTTGCCAAGGAAGGGCGGCTTCGTGCAGAGATCCAAGTGGGCTTGATCACGTTCGGCGGTAAGACGGCCAAGGAGCACCTGCCTCTGGTCGCTGCGCATTCGATCGCGATCATCGACAGGTTCACTGCCGATGGTGGAACCCCGATGGGGGCGGCGTTTGATGTTGCCCGCGAGTTGCTCGAAGACAGGGAACGTATCCCGTCGCGTGCCTACCGGCCGGTCCTGGTATTGGTGTCCGACGGGGCTCCCACAGATGACTGGGAAGACGCACTGGCCCGGCTGCAGAGCAGTGAACGCGGCAAGAAGGTAACCCGGTTCGCGATGGCGATCGGAGCCGATGCTGACAAGGACATGCTCGCCAACTTCGCCAACGACCGCGAGGCGCCGGTTTTCGAGGCCCATGAGTCCAGGGACATCATGAGGTTCTTCCGCGCCGTCACCATGAGTGTTGTCGCGCGATCTGCAAGCGCGACGCCGGATGAACCTGCCGCGCTCACGTTGAGCGAGATTCCCGACGACGACCTCGACATTGGTGCCCTGTAGTGCTCGGGGCGGCCGGAGTGTCCGTCACCGGGCCTGGTCATGTGTCCCTGGGGCAAGCGAACCAGGATGCGATCGCACTTCGTGGTTGGCGCGGGGGGTGGATCGCCGCCGTAGCAGATGGGCTTGGATCGCGTCCCCTTAGTGGGTTGGGCTCTCGGCTGGCCGTCCAGGCCGCGCAGCAAACCATCCGATCGATGCCGACGGAAGAGCCCTTGCGGGCATCGGAGCCGCGACAGACCGCAACCGAGTTCTATCGGCGGTGGCTTCGGGCGGTGCCCTACGCCGACAAGTCCTGCGTGGCCAGCACCATCCTGATGGCCGCTTGTGGTCGCGACGGTATCGGAAGGGTCTGGCAGCTTGGCGACGGGCTGGTTGTGTGCCGCTCGAAGGGCAGCTTCAGCGTGGTCACCCCTGAACGCTTGGGCTTCGGCAATGAGACCCGGGCCCTAGGGATTCACCGAGCGTGGTCAGACTGGTGCACCGCAGATGTGGCGCTACAGGAGCGTGGTGACGCCGTGATCCTCATGACCGACGGAATCTCCGATGATGTCCGGATTGAGGCGCTAGAGATGTTCACTGATGCGCTCGTCCGCGGTGTCATGGCGAGGACTCGAAGGGGCGCACGGGGTTGGCTGCGAAATGAGTTGGTCAACTGGTCGACGCCGAACCATACCGACGACAAGACTGTGGCAGTGATCTTCAAGGGATAACGATGCAGACCGAGACTGGGGCGGGCGAAGCGAAGGCGGGCGGCAAAAAGCAGCGCGTGCAGGACGAGTTCGGCGGCATTTACGAGTTGAAGAGCAAGCTCGCAGAGGGCGGCCAGGGCATCGTACTGAGCACAGACTTCCAGAATCTGCTGGTGAAGGTAAGCCGCTGGCCCGATGGAGACCCACGCACACAAGCGTGGCGCAAGCAGGTCGAAGCACTGCAGCGCATGCCGGTTGTCGACGAAGGGCTCCCGGTGGTCATGCCCAAGGCTCGGATCGTGAAGCCAAGGGCGGGCTACGTGATGGAACTTGTTGATGGCCTGATCCCCCTTGAGTTGCTCCTCAAGGAGTCGATCGAGTCCTTCGCCAGCGGGATGGGGCTTCAGGGCTTTGTCTCATCCGGCGGTCTGGCGCGGCGCCTGCGAGTCCTGGCACGTCTTGCGCGCGTTCTGGCCCAACTCCACGGGCTCGGCCTCGCGCACGGTGACATCTCACCGAAGAACGTGTTCGTGTCCACATCGCATGACCAGGGCGAGGTCTGGTTGATCGACTGCGACAACCTGACCTATGCCGTGCGCGACAGTTCGCTGCAGGTCTATACGCCGGACTACGGTGCCCCTGAGATCCTCCGCGGAGATGCGGGCATCAGCACCTACACCGATGTCTGGAGCTTCGCGGTCATCGCATTCCAACTCCTTGTTCAACTGCACCCTTTCAAGGGCGGCGAACTGGTTGACCAGGATTCCGATCTTGAGGTCGCGGCGCTCCGAGGTGAGTTGCCCTGGATTGACCATCGTGACGATGCTCGCAACCGGAGCGCGATGGGCATCGACCGCGAATACGTCCTCACCCCGTTGCTTGTCGAACTGTTCGACCGGTGCTTTCGGCTGGGCGTCGTTGACCCGGAACTGCGGCCCACGATGGGTGAGTGGGCGGAGGCCTTTGAGGCCGCGACTGCGGTTCAGGTCCTTTGCCTCGACTCCATCGGCTGCGGAAGTACGTTCTATTGGAACAAGGCCATCCAGTGCCCCTTCTGCGACACAAGGCACGACCCAAGCTCTGTGCTGCGCCTCAGTCATGCGGTGTACGCGTCGCCTGCGGAGCTCGGAGAGGATGCCGCCCCGGCACACTCCTGGATAGCCACCGACATCGTCGCGGTACTCAGCGCCAACGAACTGGTGCTAAGAGCTGCGCCTCCTGGAACTTCCGCATATCTCGATAGCGCCGTCGCCGCAGCGCTTCAGATCGATGGGGATGAACTGGTGATCCGAGCCGGGAAGTCGAAGCCACTTCATCTTCAGGTGTCTGGCGCAAAGAGTGGTCCGGCTCTGCGGGGAACTTCACGCATCCCCAGGGATGGCCGCGTTCGTGCGCTGCACGTGGGACCCCTTGATGCAACGCACGACGTCTGGCGGTTCAAGTGGTGAGGCAGTATGTTCATCCATGAGTCGCCGTTGTTGCTTCCGGGCCTGCTTGCAGCGCAGCCGGAAGACAAGCCAATCGATCCGTCGCCGTGGCGGGTAAACGAAGAAGTGCTCGTCCGCGAGGCGGGGGGAGAACTCCTCCTCCGCCAGGACAGCCGCACGCTCCGGCTTCGCTTGACTCCGCTGTCGGGTCCGCTGGAGGGATACGCACAGGATCAGACATCCATTTGGGTTCTTGCGCGGGTGAAGCCCAACCTGATCTCCCTGAGGTGCGCGCGTCCTTCACAGAGCAACTCTTTGGAACGGCCGCTGGAGATCGGTGTCGACCAGCGCGTGGCCGACGATCTCCATCAGCAGAGAAAGACCTCCGCGCCGACTGTTGCGGCAGCCATGCAGTGGTTGACCGATGAATTTGTCTGCGAGAGGCAAGGCTTTGGCGGTGACCTGGTTTTCGCGGCGATCCTGCCGCGTGCGAAGAGCGGCCAACTGCAGTTGGTCGGGCGCGCGTGGCTCGTGGACATCAGGCGAGCCAACGACGGGACGCTTCTGGTCGAGCGGGTTCGCCGACGCAATCAGAAGTCCCTGGACGCCTATGCGGTCCTGGTGGGAGAGATCCGTTTTGTCGACCTTGCGGCCGGGATCCGCGTCCAGGACGGTGACGAGCGAGCCATGCTTGAGGCATCGGTCAGCAGCTATGGCACGTACCTGGAACTGTGGCAGCTCTACAGCGACATGGAATGGCGCCGTGAGGTTCAAACGGCTGCGGAACTGGGCGCACTAAGGGGTTATCGTATCTTTCCAGCAAATTGACACGGTGGCCGCTGACCAGGCCGTCGCCAGCCCGATGCGGCGCCTGGGCATGTAGGGACTCGCGCCGCGCCCGACCCAGGTAGATTGGCGGTTTCGACTGCCAGAACGGTGTCACCATGTCCTTCGCCAAGCGCTTCATTGGCGCGGAGAACCTGCCCACCAGGCTGTCGGAATTCGACGTCCAGCAATCTTTCTGCATGAGCGCGGACGACATCGCTGCGGTCGCAGGGCGCTTTCGCCACGATCGCCGGGTCGCGGCAGCCATTCAGATGCTGTTCCTGCGGGCCAGCGGCCGCCCAATGGACCGGTTCGCGTCGGTGCCCAAGACCCTGCTGCGTGCCGTCTGTGAGGCGTTTCAAACCCCGGCCGTGAGCATCGCCAGCCTGCGGTCCCTCTACGCTCGCCGCCAGACGCTGTACGAACATC
>JAFLDH010000529.1 GCA_017302505.1 Burkholderiales bacterium | reverse complement strand
CCAGCAGGCCGCGCGCATCCTTCAGCGACCAGACGCCCCGCTTGGCGATCCGCACATTGGTGATCGCCTGCCGCTGCCGCTGCGACGCGTAGGCCGTCAGCAAATCGTAGAGGGTCGCGGAGAACTCGTTACGCTTTTCGACGATCACCGTTTCCGGCATGCCACGCTGGAACACGTCCCGCCCGAGCCGGTTTCGATTGACCAGACGCGCCGCGGCGTCGCGCATCGCCTCGCGCAGGCTGGCGCGTGGCAGGTTGCCCCCCAGCACCGGCACGCCGGCACGCACCGCGTTCATCACCACGGCCGCATAGGCGTCCCAGGGCCAGCCCTGCCAGCGCAGTGCCTCGCGCACCTGCGGCTCGGTGGCCTCGCGCGGCAGGCCGGCGGTGGTGTGCGGTACTTCGGCCATCTCCAGCACCACGGCGGCCAGCCGGCCGGCGCCGGCCAGCTGCTGCACGGCCTCGGCCACCTGCCGCTGCTGGTCGGGCTGATCGTGCATCTCGCCGAACATCAGCAACTCGGCGGCCGCCGCAGGGCCGGCGGCCAGTGCGGCACAGAGGAACAGGACAGGCAGGCGCATGGCCCTAGCATACGGGCCCGATCCGCCCCGCCCCGCCGCGCGCATGGAAGACCCCGCCCAGTACACCGACGCCGAGACCGAGTCACTGGAGCGCCTGTGCCAGCGCCTGGCCGGCTTCGACGACCGGCTGACGATGGAGGGCCTGGACGGCGCGATGAGCGCGCTGCTGGCCGGGCCGCGCGACTGGACGCTGGCCGAGGCCCGGCCGCTGCTGCTGGGCGAGGCCTGGGAGCGCGCCATCGCCGACCCGCAGGACGAGGCCGCCTCGTTGGCCGTGCTGCAGCGCCGCTGGGATGCACTGCAGGCCCAGTTGCGGCCCGAGCCGCTGTACGAGGAGCCCGACCGGCTGCGGCTTCAGCCGCTGATCGGCGTCTACGACCCGGCCGAGCGTGAGCGCCTGTTGGCCGAAGGGCAGATCAGCGCCGAAGAGGCCGCCGATTGGCCGCTGACCGGCGAGATCTGGGCGCTGGGCTTTCTGGAAACCGTGCAGCGCCTGCCCGACGACTGGCACCCCGCCGGCCTGCCGCTGGACATTGCCCAGGCGCGCGACGCCGCGCTGGACTGCCTGGTGGCGCTGACCGAGCGCGACGCCGGCCGCCTGCAGGCCGAGCTGCAGCGACGCTACCGCGGCCGCGTGCCCGACCGCGACGGCCTGATCGACGATGCCTGCTTCGCCGTGCAGGACCTGCGCTGCCTGTGGCTGGAGCAGCGCACGCGGCCGGCACCGCGGCGGGTGGACCCGAGCCCCGGCCGCAACGACCCCTGCCCCTGCGGCAGCGGCCGCAAGTTCAAGAAGTGCCACGGCGCCGCTTGAGCTAGAGTGCGCGCCATCATGAGCGAGCCCCTGGAACTGCAAGGCCGGCACATCGTGCTGGGCATGAGCGGCGGCATCGCCTGCTTCAAGTCGGCCGAGCTGGTGCGCGAGCTGCAGCGCCAGGGCGCCACCGTGCAGGTGGTGATGACCGAGGCCGCCACCCAGTTCATCACGCCGGTGACGATGCAGGCTCTGAGCAACCGCAACGTCTACACGCACCAGTGGGACACGCGCGAGCCCAATGCCATGGCGCACATCAACCTGACGCGCGGCGCCGACGCGGTGCTGGTGGCGCCGGCCAGTGCCGACTTCATGGCCAAGCTGGCGCAGGGCCGGGCCGACGAGTTGCTGAGCCTGCTGTGCCTGGCCCGGCCGATCGAGCGCTGCCCGCTGCTGCTGGCGCCGGCGATGAACCGCGAGATGTGGGCCCATCCGGCCACGCAGCGCAACCTGGCGCAGCTGCGCGCCGACGGCACGCACATCCTCGGCCCGGCCGCAGGCGACCAGGCCTGCGGCGAGGTCGGCGACGGCCGCATGCTCGAGGCGCAGGAGCTGTGCGCCGAGATGGTGGCCTTCTTCCAGCCCAAGCACCTGGCTGGCAAGCGGCTGCTGATCACCGCCGGCCCCACCTTCGAGGCCATCGACCCGGTGCGCGGCATCACCAATTTGTCCAGCGGCAAGATGGGCTTCGCCATCGCCCGCGCCGCGCAGGAGGCCGGCGCCGAGGTGACGCTGGTGGCCGGCCCGGTGAGCCTGCCGACGCCGCGCCACGTAAAGCGCATCGACGTGCGCAGCGCGCTGCAGATGCATGCGGCGGTGCTGCCGCTGGCGCCCCGCCACGACGTGTTCGTGGCCACCGCCGCGGTGGCCGACTGGCGGCCCGCCGAATGCGGCACGCAGAAGATCAAGAAGGACGGCTCGGGGCGGGCGCCCAGCATTCCGATGACCGAGAACCCCGACATCCTGGCCGATGTCGCCAAGCTGCCCGGCCGGCCCTACTGCGTGGGCTTCGCTGCCGAAAGCCACGAGCTGGCGCGCCATGCGCGCGAGAAGCGGCAACGCAAGAACGTGCCACTGATCGTCGGCAACATCGGCCCGGCCACCTTCGGCCAGGACGACAACGCGCTGCTGCTGGTGGACGAACACGGCGAGCGCGAGCTGCCGCACGCCGCCAAGCTGAGCCTGGCGCGCGCGCTGGTGGCCGAGATCGCGCAGCGGCTGGGGCGCGCATGACGACCATCGAGCTGAAGCTGCTGGACCCGCGCATGGCGGACGTCCTGCCGGCCTACGCCACGCCGGGCAGCGCCGGGCTGGACCTGCGCGCCTGCATCGACGCGCATGAAGATCGCCGCCTCGCTGGACGGCCGCACCGCGCTGGACAATGGCCTCAGCCAATGGATCAC
>JAFLDH010000528.1 GCA_017302505.1 Burkholderiales bacterium | reverse complement strand
ATCGCGAAGCTCAGCCCGGCGTTGGCCTGCAGCCGCGCGATCAGCGGCTCGCCCATGGCCGGCGCCGGGGTCCAGATGCCGCCGGCCAGCGCGGGCATGTCGCGCAGCAGGCACACCGCGCTCTCGGCAATCATCTTGCTGGTGGAGCCGTAGCCGGGGTCGCGGTCGCCCTTGACGCCGGCGCGCAGGCGCTGGCCCTGTGCATCCTCGGCCAGGAACAGCAGGTCATAGAAGCCGCTGTCGCGTTCGGCCTTCGACGGGCCTTCGCCAGGCTTGGGCCCGCCTTCGCCGCCCAGCGACTTGTCGCCGGCCACCGCCTGCGCGATCTGCTCGCCTTTGGGCCCGGGGCCGGTGATCAGCATCTCGTCGTAGACGAAATCGGCGCCGTAGGCCTGCTGCATCAGGAAGTTGGAGCGGTGCACGTTCTTCGTGTTGATGGCCGCCATCACGAAGGGCGCCACCCAGATGCCTTCGCCGTTGAGCTGGCCCAGCGCGTCGTCGATCATCGGCTTGTTGCCCGAGGGCTGCTTCGGCCCTTCGAAACCCGGCGTCAGGCTGAAGGGGCTGCGCAGCCAGTCGAGCACGCGCGGGTCCTTGGCAGCGGCGGCCATCGTGGCCTTCAGGCTGGCGGCGGTGCCGCCGGAGAAGGTGCCCTTCATCTTGCGCACCCGGCCGCGCACGCGGGGCGCGGCATGGCCGTAGCGCTGGCGGAAGGCCTGCTGCAGGAAGAACACGCCCAGGTCGAAGGGGATCGAGTCGAAGCCGCAGGAGAACACGATGCGCGCGCCGCTGGCCTGCGCCGCGGCGTGGTGTGCATCGATCATCTGCCGCATCCAGGCCGGCTCGCCGCACAGGTCCGCGTAGTGCACGCCGCTGTTCGCGCAGGCGGCCAGCAGCTCGTTGCCGTACAGCTGGTACGGCCCGACGGTGCTCAGCACCAGCCGTGTGCGCTGCATCAGCTGCGCCAGTGAGGCCGCGTCGTGCACGTCGGTCACCACCAGCGGCGTGTCGGCCGGTGCGCCGATCTCGTCGCGCACCGCCGCCAGCTTGGCGGCATCGCGCCCGCCCATCGCCCAGCGGATGCCTTCGGCATGGCCGGCGTTCGGATAGCGCTGGGCCATGTACTCGGCCACCAGCCGGCCGGTGAAGCCGCTGGCGCCTTGGATCACGATGTCGAAGTCCTTGCTCATGGGGCGTGCCGTGCGTGGAGGGACGCGCATTGTGCGCGTTGCGGCCGTGCTCAGGTGCTCACCGGCCAGGGCCCGGCCACGGCCACCGCCTCGTCGGGCCCGGGCCAGGGCGGCATCGTCACCGCCACCGCCACCAACGGCGCATCGCCTTC
The DNA here is from genome assembly GCA_017302505.1 of Burkholderiales bacterium. Taxonomy (GTDB): domain Bacteria; phylum Pseudomonadota; class Gammaproteobacteria; order Burkholderiales; family Burkholderiaceae_C; genus Rubrivivax. Next base: position 1,462 of record JAFLDH010000528.1, on the reverse strand, counting down.
GCAGCGGAACTGGAAGGCCGCGCCCAGCGGCACGGTCAAGCAAAGGCCCGGCGCCAGCGGCGTGATGCTTTCCTGCGTGGCGCTGCGCCGCCACATCGCGCCGTGGCCGGAGACCACGTACCAGAGCTCTTCCACCGTGCGGTGGGTGACGGCGGCCGACACCTGCCCGGGCTGCAGCGTGAAGGTGGCCATGCTGCCGCCGCGCAGCGCCAGCAGCACCGCGACCTGCGACCCGTCGGGCGCCGTGACCTGCAGCGCGTCGGCCGCGGCCAGCGTGGCGAAGGCTGCTTCAGCCGGCGCGGACATAGGCCGGGGCGCGCGGGTCGCGCGGCTGCTCGCCGTAGCGGATGCCGTCGGGGTAGTACTCGGACGCGAACTGCACCTGGCCGGCAGTGTCGGCGCCGGCCACCTGGGCGATGTAGGCCAGCATCATGTCGATGCCGGCGGACACGCCGGCGCTGCTCCACACCGGGCCGTCCTGCACGAAGCGTTCTTCCACCACCTGCACGCCCGGCAGCGTGCGCAGCCGCGGCAGCATGCCCCAGTGGGTGGTGGCGCGCCGGCCCTGCAGCAGCCCGGCGGCATGCAGCACCAGCGAACCGGTGCATACCGACATCACGACCTGCGCCTGCGCGGCCTGGCGGCGCACGAAGTCCACCAGCACCGGGTTGTCGACCTCGGTGCGCGTGCCCTGGCCGCCGGGCACCAGCAGCGCGTCCAGCGGCGGGCAGGTGGCGAAGTCGCATTGCGGCAGCACGCGCATGCCCTTGGCGCATTCGACCGGTGCGTCCTGCTGCGCCACCAGCAGGCATTCGGGCGGGCCGCCGGCGTACAGGCTCCACATGCGCAGCATCTCCCACGGGCCGACGAAGTCGAGCTCCTCGGCGCCGGGGAAAAGCAGGATGCCGAAACGTCGTGGGCTCATGGGGGGCTCCTTGCGTGCCGGGTCAGGGGGTGTCGTTCAGGCTGTCCAGGAAGGCCAGCAGGTCCTCGGTCTCCTGCGGACTCAGGCGCAGCGGCACCAGCAGCTTCTCGCCATCGGCATGCAGGCGCTCTTCGTTCAGCTCGGAGTAGTGTCGCAGCACCTCGCGCAGCGTGGCCGCGCTGCCGTCGTGGAAGTAGGGCGCGCTCAGGCGCAGGTTGCGTAGCGAAGGCACCTTGAACTCGCCGTAGTGGCGGTGCTCCAGCGCCACGTGCACGGTGGGGGTGGCGGTGCTGCGCGTCGGGTCGTCGTTGAAGGGGCCCAGCAGGTTGTAGCGGCTCAGCAGCAGCTTGCGGATGCCGCCGTGGCGGCCCGGGTCCACCCGGCCGGGCTCGGCAAAGTGCGGCAGCCCCAGGTCGTGGAACTCGCCGTTGCTGAAGCTGGGCCCCAGGTGGCAGGTGTAGCAGCGGCCGCGGCCGAGGAACAGCGCCAGCCCGCGCTGCGCGGCCTGCGGGTAGCGCGCCGCGGCTTCGCGGTCGC
>JAFLDH010000527.1 GCA_017302505.1 Burkholderiales bacterium | reverse complement strand
GCCACGTGCCGCCGGCGCTGGTGCTGGCGGCGCTGGGGTTGCTGCTGCTGGCGCTGTCGCGGCCCACCGCGCCGCTGACGCTGCCGTGGACGCGCTCGACCATCCTGCTGGCCATCGACGTGTCGCTGAGCATGCGCGTCAAGGACGTGCAGCCCTCGCGCATGGTGGCCGCGCAGGAGGCGGCGCGCAGCTTCCTGAACGAGCTGCCGCGGCCGATCGACGTGGGCATCGTCACCTTTGCCGGCACCGCCCAGGTGGCGCAGCAGGCCACGCTGGACCGGCCTTCGCTGCTGGCCGCCATCGACGCCATCCAGATGCAGCGCGGCACCGCCATCGGCAGCGCCATCGTGCTGTGCCTGGCCGAGCTGTTCCCCGACCACGGCATCGACCTGGCCGAGATGACCTTCGGCCCGCAGCGCCAGGGCCGCAGCCTGGATGCGGCGCAGAAGCCGCCGCCCAAGCAAGTCGAGCCGGTGCCGCCGGGTTCGTATGAATCGGCGGCGATCATCCTGCTCAGCGACGGCCGCCGCACCACCGGCGTGGACACGCTGGAGGCGGCGAAGATGGCCGCCGACCGCGGCGTGCGCATCTACGTGGTGGGCCTGGGCACGCCCGATGGCCATGCGTCGGCCGGCGAAGGCATGTCCTTCTACCTGCAGCTGGACGAACCCACGCTGCGCGAGGTGGCGCGCCTGACCGGCGGCGAATACCACCACGCCGCCAGCGCCGAAGCGCTGCGCGTGGTCTACCAGAAGCTCGGCACGCGGGTGCAGACGCAGGCCCGCGAGACCGAGCTCACTGCGCTGCTGGCGCTGGCCGCGGCGCTGCTGCTGGTGGCCGGCAGCGGCTTGTCGGTGCGGTGGTTCGGCCGGGTGGCCTGAGCCTCAAGGCAAGGCGCCGCCGCGCAGGAAGGCCAGGCAGTCGTCGATGGTCACTATCGTGTTCGGCGCGGATGTCTGGCTGCCGGTGCGGGCCGCATAGACCAGGTCCACCAGGCCGCCGGCCATGTCACCGGGTGGCAGCGCGCCGTCGCTGACGGCCTCTTCGTCCGACAGCTTGCGCACCCGCAGCCGTGGCATCTGGTCGCGGCCACGCGGCGTGGCCAGGAAGGGAATGTTGGCCAGGCTGGTGGAGGCCGCGTCGCGGTGGTTCAGCGGCTGCAGCCCGAACTTCTCTTCCAGCGTCTTGATCAGCGTGTTGGCATCCAGCGGCGTGTCGATCACCGCACCCTTCGGCAGCCATGGCGTGACCAGGATCGTCGGGATGCGCTGGCCCAGCCGGTCGAACACGAAGCCGTATTGCCCGGGCTGACCGTCGGGCGACACGCCGGCCGGCGGCGGCACGTGGTCGTAGGTGGTGCCGCCTTCGTCGAAGGTGATGATCAGCAGCGTGTTCAGGTAGTTGCTGCCGGTGACCGAGTTCGACTGGCGGATGGCCTGGTAGATGTCGTTGACCAGGATCTCGCCGCGCTTGACGGCCGGCGCGCCCTTGTCCGGGTGGTAGCTGTTGGTGTCGAGCAGGAAGCGCGGCTGGATGAACGAATAGGCCGGCAGCCGGCCGTTCAGCACATCGTCGTAGAACTCGGTCATGCCCTTGAAGTAGGGCGCGCTCAGCGGGAACTTCTTCAGCTGAGGGAAGTGCAGGTAGCGCGTCAGCGGCGCGATGTCCAGCTTGTCGTAGTAGATGGTCCAGTCGCGGCCGGCGTTGCTGAGTGATTCGAAGATCGTCGGCGCGTCGTTCTCCAGCACCCAGCGCCAGCCTGGGCTGTTGACCAGGAAGCCCGAGGACGAGGCGGCGTGGAAGAAGGTGCGGTTGGTGTAGGTCTGGCTGGGCACCGCGCAGTGCCAGCGGTCGCACACCGCGTTGGCCTGTGCCGCCAGGCTGATGGCCGGCACCAGGTTCGGCGGGTAGCACTGCATGATGGTGCTGTAGTTCTCGTACGTGGCCGGCTTCTTCATCGACAGCAGCCGCCAGTAGAAGGCGGTGATGAAGCCGTTCATCGGCGCGGGATAGGTGGCGCCGCCCGCCGGCAGGTTGTAGGGCGACACGAAATCGGCCTCGACCGTGGCGAACTGGTTCGACGCCGGGTTGAACTGGTTGTACAGCGCGAGGTTGACCGCGGTCCACTGCTCCGCCGGGTCGACCACCGGGTTCAGCAGCGCGGTGGCCTTGTGCACCGACACCGTGCCGCGCTGCGCATCGGGCGCATAGGGCGGGATCGGGTTGCTGTAGTTGCCAGGGCTGACGCCGTTGAAGGCGTCGCCGTTGGGGCTGGTACCGGTCGGGTACAGGTAGCCCAGCAGGTTGTCCAGCGAGCGGTTCTCCAGCTGCAGCACCACCACGTGCGAGAAGGTGCCGAGGAAGTTGACCGGCGTGGGCGGGATGTCGCCGGGGAAGGGCACGTCGGCGCCGAAGAAGCGCTCGGGGTTCGGGATCTCGGTGGGCGGCAGCTCGCCAGTGGGTACCAGGTCCGGCGGATCGGGCTCGCCGGGGAACAGGCTGCTCGCATCCTCGCCGCAGGCGCTCAGCCCGCCCAGCCCCGCCAGCCCGGCCGTCATGCCCAGGCCTGTCTTCAATACCGAACGCCGGCTCCAATCGACCATGCTGCAGTTCCTCGAAAGGGAGACAGCCAATTGTGCGCAGTCGCCGCAGCCCGCCCCACCCCGCGGGCAGGGGTCTCAGCGTGACATCGTCGGCGCTTGCAGCGCCTGCGCCAGCAACTGGTCCAGGTGGCCGGCCAGGCAGGCGGCGTCGTGCGCGCCCAGGCGGTAGGCGCGCGCGAAGGCCGGCTGGGCCTGCGCCTC
>JAFLDH010000526.1 GCA_017302505.1 Burkholderiales bacterium | reverse complement strand
GGCCAGCGTGCGCGGCCAGTCGTCGGCGGTGGCCTTGCCGGCAGCGGGCGGCAGCGGCCCGCCCAGCAGGGCCAACAGCAGCAGGCGCCGGGTCGGGTCGGCAGGCAGCGTCATTCGGGGGCTTCCATCACCAGGCGGATGCCCACCAACGTGTAGCGGGTGCTGGGCGCGTTCCAGTTGCGGTAGGCGCAGCGCGCATACAGCGGCCAGCTGTGCCACGAGCCGCCGCGCCGTACCTTCACCGCGCCGTCGGCCGGGCCGGGCGGGTCGTCCACCGGCGAACGGGCGTAGTAGTCGTCCTCGTGCCAGTCGGCTGTCCACTCCCAGACGTTGCCGTGCATGTCGTGCAGGCCGAAGGCGTTGGGCGCGAAGCTGCCCACCGGCGCGGTGAAGGCGTAGCCGTCGTGCGTGGGCAGCGCATAGGCCTGCCACTGCGGCCACAGCGCGGCCGAATCGGCATCGAACACGTTGGCCACGCCCGCCAGCGCGGCCGGGTCGTCGCCGGCGTGGTAGTAGGTGCGGGTGCCGGCGCGGCAGGCGTATTCCCATTCGGCTTCGGTGGGCAGGCGGTAGCGGCGCTGCTCGGTCTGGCTCAGCCAGCGGGCCAGCGCCACCGCGTCGTTCCAGCTGACGTTGACGACCGGGTGCGCATCGGTCTGCGCAAAGCCGGGGTCGCGCCAGCTGTAGCGCGGCTGCCGGCCCTCGAAGGCATCGCCGCGGGGGGGGGTGCGCGGGTCGTACTGCGGGTTGTAGCCATAGCCGCCAGTGCCGTCGGCCACCGATTCGGGCACGTAGCCCGAGGCCACCAAGAAGCGCGCGAACTGGCCCACCGTCACCTCGTGCTTGCCCATGTAGAAGGGCCGGGTGATGCGCACGCGGTGCACTGGCGCCTCGTCGGCCAGCGCCTCCAGGCGCCGCGGTTCGTAGGCGGGGTATTGCTGCGCCAGCTGCTGCGGCGTGGCGTCGTTGCCCATCAGGAACTCGCCCGCCGGGATGCGCACCATCTCCATGCCCAGGCTGTTGCGCACGCTGGCGGGCGGGTGCGCGCAGCCGGCCAGCGCCAGGCCGGTGGCCACTGCCAGGAGGAAGGAAATGCGCTGCATGGTGGGACAGTCGCCACGCTAACAGGCGGCGCGCCGATTCCGTAGCATCGCGTTCCCGCCCGCCCCAGGAGCCCCGATGTCCGCCGCGCCCGCCCAGCCCACCGTCGTCACGGCCGCCGTGCTGATCATCGGCAACGAGATCCTGTCCGGCCGCACGCAGGACACCAACCTGGCCTACCTGGCGAAGAAGCTCAACGAATACGGCATCCAGGTGCGCGAGGCGCGCGTGGTGCCGGACATCGAGCGCGAGATCGTCGACACGGTGAATGCGCTGCGCGCGCGCTACGACTATGTGTTCACCACCGGCGGCATCGGGCCCACGCACGACGACATCACCGCCGACTGCATCGCCAAGGCCTTTGGCGTGGAGCTGGTGGTGTCGCCAGAGATCGCTGCACTGCTGCAGCGCCGGCCGGCCCCGCCCGAGGTGATGGCCGCGCGCATGCGCATGGCGCGCATTCCGCAAGGCGCGGGGCTGATCGACAACCCGCTCGGGCCGCCGGGCTTCCACATCGGCAACGTCTACGTGATGGCCGGCATCCCGCGGGTGATGCAGCAGATGGCCGATTCGCTGGCCGGCAAGCTCAAGCGCGGCGCCAGCGTGCGCTCGCGCAGCGTCACCGCCTTCCTGGCCGAAAGCCAGGTGGCCCGGCGGCTGGGCGAGATCCAGGATGCCTGGCCGCACATCGACCTGGGCAGCTACCCCTTCCAGCGCGACGACCGCTACGGCACCACGCTGGTGATGCGCGGCACCGACGAGGCCGGGCTGGACGCGATGCTGGACGCCGTCTCGCAGATGATCGTGGCGCTGGGCGCCGAGCCGCAGGACGTGCAGCGCGGCTGAGCCCTTCGCTCAGGCAGGCGGCAGCGCGTAGTCGGCCTCGTTCATCAGGTCGATGCCGCAGTGCAGGCTTTCGGCCCAGTCGATGAACTGGGCCACCGCCGGGCCGGTCAATGGCGCGCCGTGCTGCGGCACCAGCATGCGGATGGGCAGCGGCCGCACCATGCGCGCCCACAGCCGCAGCACGCGGTTGCTGACCATGTAGCGCTTGTGGAAGGCCTCCATGTGGCGCAGCTGCGGGCCCAGCTCGGTGATCGGCTTCATCGGGTCGCCGCCGAGGGAGACGCCCAGGTCGCCGCTGAACAGGATGCCGCTGCGCGCGTCCCAGAACTGAAAGTTGCCCTCGGCGTGCAGGAAGTGCGCAGGCAGCGCCAACAGCTTGCTGCCGCCCACCGGGATGGCCATGCCGCGGTCGGGGATGCCCACCACGCGCTGGGTGGTCTTGCCCGGCTTGCAGAAGTGCGGCACGAAGCGTTCCCACACGGTGCTGATGTACACCGGCGCCTGCGAGGCCGTCATCCAGCGGTCCAGCGAGGCGATGATGTCCGGATCGGCATGCGAGGCGATCAGCGCCGAGATGCGGTGCGGCGCGAAGTGCTGCGTCAGGCCCAGGTACAGGTCGCTGTAGGCCAGGTTGCCGCCGGGGTCGATCAGCGCGCCGGCATCGCCGTCCACCACCAGGAACTGGTTGGCCTGCACGCCTTCGCTGCCGCCGTGGCTGAACATCAGGCAGCGGTGGCCGCGGTCGTCGTAAAGGGTCAGGTGCACGGCAGGGCTCCCAAGGCGCAGGGCTGCCCAAGGTAGGCGGCCGGGCGGCGGCGCGGTTTGCGATGCATCAAGCCGGGCCGCCGGCCGGCGCGCGGCCCGG
>JAFLDH010000525.1 GCA_017302505.1 Burkholderiales bacterium | reverse complement strand
CAGTGCGCCGGCGGCCGCGGTGTCGTAGGCCAGCACCTCGCTGACCAGCACCTCGCCGGTGTCGACACGGGTGACGACGACGCGGTCGCGCCAGGGCTGGTCGGCCGGCAGCGTGCCGTCGTTGCGCACCTGCCAGCGCACCGTCAGGCTGCCGCCGGCTTCCAGCGCGGCGGCATCGGGCTCGACCTGCAGCGCCTGCGGCCGCAGGTCGGGCCCGGGCTGGACTTCCAGCGCGCCGATGCGCACTGGCGGGGCATCGGGCAGCGGCTGCATCAGCAGCCGGAAATCATTGGCGCCGGTGGCGTTGTACAGGCCTTCGACCCACAGCGTGTAGCGCCCGGTGGCCGGCACGCTGAACACGTCGACGTCGGCGATCGAACCGGTGGCCCAGATCGCCTGGCCGAGCGGGCCGTACAGCCGCAGGCTGCCGTTGTTGGTCGATTGCTGTACATCGAGGAAGAAGCGGTCGCCGGCGCTGGCATCGAAGTGGTACAGCCGCGTCTCGTTGGCCGGGTTCAGCGCGCCGCTGACCGCGCTGCCCAGCGCCAGCGGCACGGCGGCGTCGAAACTGCGCAGCGCGAAGGCGAAGCTGCCGGTGGCGTCGTTGTCGGCATCGATGGTCAGCAGGTAGTCGCCGGTGCGCAACTCGAAGGCCGGGTCGGCGCTGGCGCCCTGCGCGTCGGCCGCGCGCAGCGTGCGCGCGCCGCCGTAAAGGCCGCTGCGGCGGGTGTTCGGATCGGTGCCGATCAGCACGCCGCGCGGGCCGCTCAGTGTCCAGTTGAAGTTGGCGCTGGACAGCGTGTCCAGCATCGCCCAGGTGTCGGCCGTGACGCTGAAGCGGTAGCTGCGGCGCTGGCCCGGCTGCTCGATGCGGTCGTCGACCACCGTGTTCAGCGCGATGCCACGCTGCGTGTCGGCCGGCGCGTGCAGCACGAAGCGGTAGTCGACCGGCGTGGTCTGGCTGTTGTAACCGTTGAGCGCCAGCGTGTAGCGGCCGCTCTCGGCCAGCTCGGTCTCCATGTCCGTGCCGAGCCATTGCGTCCACACGGTACGGCCGCTGGGGCTGATCAGCGCCCAGTCGGCCGAGCCGGACAGCTGCTGCGCGTCGAAGTAGAAGCGCTGGCCGGCCTGGCCGTCGAAGGCATAGGCGCGCACCGCGGTGCCGGGGTTCAGCGTGCCCGACACCGGCGTGCCCGCGCCCAGCGCCTCGGCCGCGCCCAGGTCCACCAGCCGGAAGGCATAGGCGCCCAGGCGGGCACCGTCGATGCGCAGCGTGTAGCTGCCGGCCGGCAGCGGAATGGCCGGCCAGTCGAACCAGCCGCCGCTGGCGACCACGCCACGCTCGTCGAGCAGCGTCCAGTTCAGGTTGCTGAAGTTGTCGCGCGAGTCGCCCATCAGCTGGGTCGGCTGCGTCAGCGTGAAGCTGTACAGGTCGCGCTGCAGCGCATTGCTGCGGTTGCCGCTCTGGTCCTGGCCCAGCACCAGCGGCTGCACTGCCGGCGGCGTGGTGCTCAGGCGCGCCCAGTCGATGGCGACGTCGCTGGGCACGGTGCCGCCCAGGCTCTTGTACTTGTAGATGCTGAACAGCGCGCCCTTGGGGAAGGCCTCGGCGCCGATGCCCAGGTCGCGCGCCACCAGCTCGCTGCCGTCGTCGGCCAGCACCGCCGCGCGCAGCACGCCGCCCGGCGCGGCCGACAGCTTCAGCCGGTACCAGGTGTTGTCGGCAAAGGCAAAGGGGCGGTTCTCGTAGCCCGCGCCGCCGCTGATCGAACTGGTGCCGCTGCGCAGCTGCCGGCCGGCGCCGTTGGCATCGGCCAGCGCCACCACCGAGGCATAGCGGCTGCGGTTGTCGACATCGCTGATCAGGATGCCGAGGAACTCGTCGAAGCTGGTGGCCGCCGATTGCAGCAGCGTGTTGAAGCGGACTTCGTAGGTGAAGCCGCCTGACAGGTCGGCATTGGCGCTGCTGTCCAGGCCCAGGATCTGGAACTGCGGGCCCAGCGCACCCTGCCAGCGCAGCACGCTGGCGCCGTCCAGCGTCTCGAAGCGGTACGGCGGCAGGTTGGCATTGCCGGGCTGCCAGAAGGGGTCGAGCGCCGGGCCGTCGAACTGCTGCTCGAAACCGGCCACCCGCGCATCCAGCAGGTTGCCGGCCGCTTGCACCTGGAAGCGGTAGGCCGCCGGCCCGGCGGTGCTGCGCCGGCCTTCGATGAGCAGCGTGTAGGTGCCGGCCTGCAGGTAGCTGCGCAGCGCCGCGTCGCTGCCGAACCAGCTGCTCCACAGCTGCTCGCCAGTGGGCGAGACCAGCCGCCATTGCAGGTCGTTGCTTGAGGGGCCCAACGAGTCGAAGACCAGCCGGTCGCCGGCAGCCACGTTCAGCCGGTAGGCCTGCGTGGCATTGCCGCTGGCCAGCATGCCCTGCACCTCGGCACCGACGGTCAGCGGCAGGCCTTCGTCCAGGTCGAGCAGGCGGAAGGCAAAGTCACCGGTGGCGTTGCCCGGCGCGTCCACTGTCAGCGTGTAAGTGCCGGCCGGCAGGTTGTAGACCACGCGGTCGCTGCGCGCGGCGTCGCCGCTGAAGCCGTCGAAACCGCCGCGGTCGCGCGAATCGCTGCTCTGGAAGCTGCGCGCGTTGACCAGCAGGCCGCTGGGGCCGAGCAGGCTCCAGGTGAATTCCACCTCGGCCAGCGCATCGAAGACCAGACGGCGCGGCTGCGCCAGATCCAGCGTGTAGAGCACGCGCTGGCCCGGCACCTCGATGCGGCCCTGCACCACGCCGTCGGCGCCGGCACCCAGCCCGCCGACGAGGCCGTGGCGACCGCCGGCCGC
>JAFLDH010000524.1 GCA_017302505.1 Burkholderiales bacterium | reverse complement strand
GACCGCCGCCGCACCGTTGCAAGAAGCGCCGCTGGCCGTGCTGGCCCTGGCCGCGCTGGCCGGCGGGCTGATCGCCGGCAGCCTGGCGCTGGTGCTGCTGCAGCGGCAGGCCGGACGGCAGCACGCAGCGCTGCGCGAACACACGCAGGCGCTGCAAGCCCACCAGCGCAATGCGCAGTTGCTGGACGCGATCGCGCAGTGTTCGCCCGATGCCATCTACGCCAAGGACCTGCAGGGTCGCTACCTGTACTTCAACCGGGCCGCGGCGGCGCTGTGCGGCCGCGAGCCGCACGAGTTGATCGGCCGCGACGATGCGTTCATCTTCAGCCCCGACGAAGTGGCGCAGATCCAGGCCGTGGACCGCCAGGTGCTGGCCAGCGGCGAGGTCACTAGCTACGAGGTCGATCGGCCCACGGCCGTGGGCGTGCGCAGCTTCCATGCCACCAAGGGGCCGCTGCGTGATGCCCAGGGGCAGGTGATCGGCAGCTTCGGCTTCTCGCACGACATCACGCAGCGCCGGCAGTCCGAAGAGCAGCTGCGGCAGCTGCAGCAGGCCGTGGAGCAAAGCTCGGAAAGCATCGTCATCGCCGACCTGCAGGCGCGCATCATCTACGTCAACGCGGCCACGCTGGCCAGTTCGGGCTACACCCGGCAGGAACTGCTGGGTGCCAACCTGCGCCTGCTGCAGTCGGGCCGCACGCCACACCAGACCTATGTCGACATGTGGGGCGCGCTGGCCTCGGGCCTGCCCTGGAAGGGCCTGCTGTTCAACCGCCGCAAGGACGGCAGCGAGTACGTGGAGTTCGCGGCGATGACGCCGGTGCGCACGCCGCAAGGCCGCATCACGCATTTCATCGCGGTGAAGGAAGACGTCACCGAGAAGCAGCGCATGGGCGCCGAGCTGGATGCCTACCGCAGCCACCTGGAAGACCTGGTCGGCCAGCGTACCGCCGAGCTGGCGCAGGCCAAGCGCGTGGCCGAGGCGGCCAACGCGGCGAAGAGCAGCTTCCTGGCGACGATGAGCCACGAGATCCGCACGCCGATGAACGGCATCGTCGGCCTGGTCGAGGTGCTGCAGGCCTCGCCGCTGAGCAGCGAGCAGGGCGAGTTGCTGCGCAGCGTGCGCGACTCGGCCTTCGCGCTGCTGAAGATCCTCGACGGGCTGCTCGACTTCTCCAAGATCGAGGCAGGCTGCCTGGTGCTGGAGCATGCGCGCGTCGATCTGCGTGCGCTGTGCGAAGGCGCCTGCGATGCCTTGAAAGCCAGTGCCACCGATCGCGAACTGCTGCTCAAGGTGTTCGTCGATCCGGCTTTGCCTTCGGCCGTGATGACCGATGCATTGCGTATGCAGCAGATCATCAACAACCTGGTCGGCAACGCGATCAAGTTCAGTGCCGGGCTGACCCGGCCCGGACGGGTCAGCCTGCGTGTCGACAGCCCCGGGACGGGGCTGCTGCGGTTGAGCGTGGCCGACAACGGCATCGGCATGGACGCGGCCGCGCTGGCGCGGGTGTTCGATCCCTTCGTGCAGGCCGAGGACTCGACCACGCGGCGCTATGGCGGCACCGGCCTGGGCCTGTCGATCGTGCAGAAGCTGGTGCAGGCCTTCGGCGGCAGCATCGAGGCGCACAGCGTGCCCGACCAGGGTTCGCGCTTCGTGGTGCAGATGCCGCTGCTGCCCGCGCCCGCCACGCCGGATCCGGATGGCACCATCGAGCTGCCGCAGGTGGATTGCCACCTGCTGCTGGGCGACGATGGCCTGGAGCAGGACTGGAGCAAGTACCTGCAGGCCACCGGTGCGGGTGTCTACGTCTGGCCCGACGCCGCCACCCTGCGTGCGGGCTTGTACGTGGAGCCGTCGGCCGATGGCGTGCTGCTGCTGGGCGATGCGTTGCCGCCGGCCGCGCAAGCCGATGCCCGGCAGCTGGCCGAAGCCTCCGGCGTGGGGCTGGTGCGGGTGGGGCGGGGCACCCGCCGCAAACCCTACCGCGATGCGGCAGGAGACCTGCGCATCGATATCGACGCGCTGCACCGCGACACCTTGTTGCTCGCCGTGGCGATCAGTGCGGGCCGGGGCAGCCCGTCATGGCCTGCAGACGGCGAGCGCACGACCGTGCCGGTCGGCCTGCTCGGCGAACCCTTGCCCGCCCGCGGCCAGCGTGTGCTGGTGGCCGAGGACAACCCGGTGAACCAGACGGTGATCCGCATGCAGCTCAGCCTGCTGGGGCTGGAAAGCGACGTCGCTGCCGACGGCCTGCAGGCGCTGGACATGTGGCGCAGCGGCCGCTACGCCATGCTGCTGACCGACCTGCACATGCCCGGGCTGGACGGCTGCACGCTGGTCGAGCGCATCCGCGCCGAAGCATCGGGGCCGGTCCGTGCGCCGATGATTGCCGTGACGGCCAGCGCCTCGGACGACGACCGCGCCCGCTGCCGCGCTGCCGGCATGGACGACACCCTGGGCAAGCCGATCGTGATCGAACGCCTGGCCGAGCTGCTGCGCCGCTGGCTGCCGGGCACGGTGGCCGCATCGGCCGCGCCGGGCGATACGGCCGAGGTCGCCGGCGATGCGGTGCTCGACGAAGGCGCCTTGCCCAAGCTGGTGGGCCCCGATCCGGTGGTGCTGCAGCGCATCCGGCGCGAGTACCTGGACGCTTCGCAGGGCAGTGCCGATGCACTGCGCGAAGCCGTCGCCCGCGGCCGCTGGGCCGATGCCCGCGCGGTGGCGCACCGCCTGAAGTCCTCGTCGCGCGCAGTCGGCGCCATGCAGCTGGCCAGCCTGTGTGCGGCCATCGAAGATGCCGTGCGGCGCGACGAACCGGCCTTGCTGCGCCCGCTGCAGGCCCGTTTC
>JAFLDH010000523.1 GCA_017302505.1 Burkholderiales bacterium | reverse complement strand
CGTGTGGGCGCACCGGTCGAAGGCGAGCTGGTGCTGCTGGCGGTGCATGCGCGCGGAGCCTCGTTGGGCGCCGTCGGTCAGCCGGTGCAGATGGAACTGCAGTTGCCAGCGCTGCCGCCGCCCAGCACGGGCACGATGCCCGGTTCGGCCGGCAAGGCGCCGGAGCGCACGCTGCCGCCGCCGGTGGCCAGGCCGGCCCTGCCGCCGCAGCCCGTGGTGCCTCCCGCCCCGCCGGTGGTCAGCGAGCCGCCCGACATCGAACCCGAGCCCGATCCCGACAGCCGCCCGATCCGCATGCCGCCCACTGGTGCGGGTCGTCCGGCGGGTTGAGGCAGCGCAGGACGCTGCCCACTGTGCGCCGAGCCTCGGCCTGATCACCATGACGTCATCGCCGTACAGCCCCGCGCAGCAGATGGTGGCGGGGCTGCGAGACGAACTGCGGCGCTACGCACCCTTCGACCGCATGGACGAAGCGCACGTGGAGGCCTTCGTCGCCGGGGCGGCACAAACCTACTACGCACCGGGCGAAGCCATTCTGCAGCCACAGGACGGGCCGGTGTCGCGCCTGCTGTTCCTGCGCCGGGGCGGGGTCGCCGGCGGCCCGCAGGGTGCGGATGCGCTGGGCCGAGCGTTTCACCTGGAGGCGGGTGACTTGTTCCCTGTGGCGGCCTGGCTGGAACGCCGCGCCGTTAGCGCCGCCTACCGCGCCGAAGACGATTGCTTCTGTCTGGAGGTGCCGGCCGAGGCGGTGCGTGACCTGGCGCAGCAAAGCCAGGTGCTGTCCGACTACTTGCAGGGCCGCGCGCAGCATGTGCTGGCGCTCTCGCGCGAGGCCACCAAGACGGCCGTGGCCTCGCAGGCGCTGGCCGAGCAGTCGATGGAGGCACGGCTGGGCAGCCTGCCGCGCCGTGACTTGGTGGCCTGCCCCGCCACCGCGCCGTTGCGCGAGGTGCTGTTGCTGATGCATCGGCGCGGCGTCGGCTCGGTGCTGGTGCTCGACGCCAGCGGGGCTGCACAGGGCATCTTCACCCGGCACGATCTGCTGGAGCGCGTGGCCCTGGCCCAGCCGCCGATGGACACGGCCATCGAGCAACTGATGTCGCGGCCGGTGCATACGCTGGATGTCGAACACAGCGTGCAGGATGCCGTGCTGCTGATGTCACGCCACGGCGTGCGCCACGTGCCGGTGACCGAGCGCGGCCGGGTGGTCGCGCTGGTTTCGGAGCGCGATCTGTTCACGCTGCAGCGGCTTTCATTGCGCCGGCTGAGCGGCCGTCTGCGCGAGGCCGAGGACCTGCCGGCGCTGGTGCAGGCCGCACCGGACATCCGCCGCCTGGCGTTGGCACTGCTGGCGCAAGGGCTGTCGGCGCGTTCGCTGACCGAATTGATCAGCCAGTTGAACGATGTGCTGACCGAGCGCGCGGTGTGGCTGGCGGCCCGGCAGCATGGACTGGATCTGAAGCGCGCCTGCTGGCTGGCCTTCGGCTCGGAGGGCCGCTCCGAGCAGACCATTGCCACCGATCAGGACAACGGCCTGGTCTTCGTCAGCGACCACCCCGATGCCGACCGCGAGGCGTGGCGCGCGATGGGGCAGCTCGTCAACGAGACACTGGACGCCTGCGGTTACCCGCTGTGCAAGGGGCGCATCATGGCCGGCGAGGCCGACTGCTGCCTTAGCGTGGACGAATGGATCGGCCGCTTCGGCCAGTGGATCGACCAGGGCGCGCCCGAAGATCTGTTGAAGGCGAACATCTACTTCGACTTTCGCCCGCTGGCCGGCGAGGTGATGCTCGCGGCACCGATGCGCGAGTTCGTGCGGCGCCGGGCCGCGCAGATGCCTCGCTTCACCCGCCAGCTGGCGCAGAACGCGTTGCGCAACGCGCCAGCCTTGAACTGGCGCGGTGCGCTCGATCCGCAGCGCGAGGGCGGCCATGAATGGCTGGATCTGAAGCTGCACGGCACCATGCCGCTGGTCGATGGAGCCCGGCTGTACGCGCTGGCCCATGGCATCGATGCCACCGGCACACGCGCCCGCCTGGAAGCCGCTGCAGCCGCGATGGGCGTGGATGCACACGAGAGCCAGACCTGGATCGGCGCCTTCGAGTTCCTGCAGATGCTGCGCCTGCGGGTGCAGGTGCAGGAACATGCCCGCGGCGCCGATGCCAACCCGAACCGCATCGACCTGCGTTCGCTGAACGACATCGACCGGCGCATCCTCAAGGAATCGTTCCGGGCTGCGCAGCGCCTGCAGCAGCGCATCAAGCTGGACTACTTGCGTTGACGACGCTGTGGTCCAGGCTTTGGCGGCAGGCGCCGAAGCCGGGCCCCGCGGCGCGCTGGCTGGTGCTGGATGTGGAAAGCAGCGGCCTGGACCCGGCCCACGACCGCCTGCTGGCGATTGCCGCAGTGGCGCTGCATCTTGGCGGCGGTGTGCCGCGCATCGTGCTGGCCGACAGTTTCGCGGCCCTGCTTGCCCAGCCGGCCGGCGGCACGGCACCTGACAAGGCCAACATCCTGGTGCACGGCATCGGGGTGGCGGCGCAGGAACATGGTGCCGACCCGGCCACCGTGCTGCAGCGCTTCGAGGCCTTCGTGGCCGGGGCGCCGTTGTTCGGCTTCCACGTGGCCTTCGATCGCACGCTGATCGACCGCACGATGCAGGCGGTGCTGGGCCGCCGGCTGCCGTCGGCCTGGATCGACCTGGCCGAGCTGGCGCCTGTGCTGCACCCGCTGCCGGGTGCCCATGCGCTGGACGACTGGCTGCAAGCCTGCGACATCCCCTGCCTGCAGCGCCATCAGGCCGCCGCGGACACGCTGGCCACGGCCGAGCTGCTGCTGCGCCTGCTGCCGGCGGCCCGGGCCGAAGGCGCTGCCGAC
>JAFLDH010000522.1 GCA_017302505.1 Burkholderiales bacterium | reverse complement strand
GGCCGCCGTGGTGCGCGACGCCGCGGCGGCGGCCGGTGGCCATGCCACGCTGTTCCGGAGCCAGGACCGCAGCGCCGGCGTGTTCGCGCCGCTGAAGAGCCCGCTGGACCGCATCCACCGCGAGCTGAAGCGCGCTTTCGATCCGGACGGCGTGTTCAACCCCGGCCGCATGTACCCGGGGCTGTGTCCATGACGGCGTTGCCCGGCACCGACATGGGCGCGTACTACGCGCAGCGCGCCGCCAGCTACGAGCGCATCTACCAGCGGCCTGAGCGCCAGGCCGATCTGCGCGCGATCGAGGCCTGGCTGGGCGGCCCCTTTGCAGGCCGCCACGTGCTGGAGATCGCCTGCGGCACCGGCTGGTGGACGCCGCACGGCGCCCGTGCCGCGCGCGGCTGGCTGGCCACCGACCTGAATGCCGAGACGCTGGCGCTGGCCCGCGACAAGCCGCTGCCGGCCTGCGTGCGTCTGCAGACGCTGGACGCCTACGACCTGGCCTCGCTGGGCGCAGCGCGCTTCGACGGCGCCTTCGCCGGCTTCTGGTGGAGCCACGTGCCGCTGGCGCAGCTGCCCGGCTGGCTGCAGACGCTGCATGCGCGGCTGGAGCCCGGCGCGCAGGTGGTGTTCCTGGACAACCGCTTCGTGCCCGGCCGCAGCACGCCGATCGCCCGCCGCGATGCCGCGGGCAACAGCTACCAGCAGCGCACGCTGGACGACGGCTCGGTGCACGAGGTGCTGAAGAACTTCCCGACGCGCGAGCAGGCGCTGGCCGCCATCGGCCCGCAGGCGCGCGATGCGCATTGGATCGAGCACCCGCATTTCTGGGTGCTCAGCTACCGGCTCGCCTGATGCAGACCCACCTGGCCGACGAATTCAAGAACACGCCCGACGGCGAACAGGCCGAGGCCATCCTGCGCAAGTGCGTGCACTGCGGTTTCTGCACCGCCACCTGCCCGACCTACCAGCTGCTGGGCGACGAGCTGGACGGCCCGCGCGGCCGCATCTACCTGATGAAGCAGGTGCTGGAAGGCGCGCCGGTGACGCGCAGCACGCAGCTGCACCTGGACCGCTGCCTGACCTGCCGCAACTGCGAGAGCACCTGCCCCAGCGGCGTCGAATATGGCCACCTGGTGGACATTGGCCGCAAGATCGTCGAGCAGCGCGTCGAGCGCCCGCGCGGCGAGAAGACGGTGCGCTGGCTGCTGAAGGAAGGACTGACCTCGCCGCTGTTCGGCCCGGCGATGGCGCTGGGCCGCATCGCACGGCCGCTGCTGCCGGCCACGCTGAAGCACAAGGTGCCACCGGCGCCGGGCCCGCGCGCCAAGCTGTGGCCCACCCGCGAACATCCGCGCAAGGTGTTGATGCTGCTGGGCTGCGTGCAGCCGACGATGATGCCCAACATCAACAGCGCCACCGCGCGCGTGCTGGATGCCGCCGGCATCCAGACGCTGGTGGCCGACGGCGCCGGCTGCTGCGGCGCGCTGCGCACCCACCTGGGCGATGTCGACGGTGGCTTGGCCGACATGCGCCGCAACATCGACGCCTGGTGGCCGCTGGTCGAGGGGCTCACCTCGGTGGGCAAGGTGGAGGCGATCGTCATGAACGCCTCGGGCTGTGGTGTCAGCGTCAAGGACTACGGCCATGCGCTGGCCCACGATGCCGACTATGCCGAGCGGGCGCGGCGCATCAGCGCGCTGACCCGCGACCTGAGCGAGCTGCTGCCCGAGCTGGTGGGCCCGCTGAAGAAGAAGCTGCACACCATCAAGGCCCGGCGCCTGGCCTTCCACCCGCCGTGCACGCTGCAGCATGGCCAGCAGCTGCGCGGCGGCGTCGAGACGCACCTCAACGCGCTGGGCTTCGAGGTCAGCGTGGCCGCCAGCGAAAGCCACCTGTGCTGCGGCTCGGCCGGTACCTACAGCGTGCTGCAGCCCGAGCTGGCCACGCAGCTGCGCGACCGCAAGCTGGGCCACCTGGCGCCGCTGCAGCCCGAAGCCATCGTCTCGGCCAACATCGGCTGCATCCAGCACCTGCAGAGCGGCACCGCCACGCCTGTGCGGCATTGGGTCGAGGTGCTGGACGACGCGCTGCATTGAGATGCTGCGCCGGCTGCTCGCCGCCGGCCTGCTGGGCGCCAGCGCACTGGCAGCGGCCGCCCCGGCCGATGCCACGCAGGCGCTGCATGCGCTGTTCGAGCGCTACTGGGAGCAGACCGCCCGCGACAGCCCCGAATGGGCCACCTGGCGCGGCGATGCGCGCTACGACGACCGGCTGAGCGATGCCTCGCCAGCGGCCCGTGCGACCCAGGACGCGCAGCAGCGCGCCTGGCTGGCCGAGGCGCAGGCCATCGACCCGGCCGATCTGAAGCCTTTGGACCGCATCTCGCGCGCGCTGTTCATCCACGGCCGCGCCGAGGAGGTGGCCTGGCAGGCCTTTCCCGGCTGGCGCACGATGAGCCTGTCGTCGGACGGCGGCTTCCACACCGAGCTGCCCGAACTGCTGCGCGCCATGCCGGTGGACACGCCCGCCCAGCTGCGGGCGGTGCTGGCACGGCTGGCCGCCGCGCCGCGGCGCATCGACCAGGAGATTGCCTGGCTGCAGCAGGGCATCACGCTGGGCTGGGTACAGTCCCGGCCGGTGCTGGACCGCGTGCTGGAACAGCTCGATGCCCAGCTGCAGGCCGCGCCGGCGCAGAACGCCTGGCTGGAGCCGCTGCAGCACCTGGGCCCCGACATCCCGCCGGCCGCGCAGCAGGCCGCCCGGCGCGATCGAGCTGCAGATGCCGACGATCCAGCCGCGCGAACTGTGGGAGGAAACCGGGCGCTGGGAAAAATTCGGCGGCCAGTTGCTGAAGATCAAGGACCGCAAGGAGGCGGAGTATTGCT
>JAFLDH010000521.1 GCA_017302505.1 Burkholderiales bacterium | reverse complement strand
GTGCTCTTCCGATCTAGGCCGCAGGAGCAAGACGATGAGCTTCAGACGCAGGACGATGATCGCGGTGCCCGCCGCCGGTGCCCTGGCGGCCGTAGCCGGCATGGCGCGCGCGCAGGCCACGCCGCCGCTGCGAATCGTGGTGCCCTATGCGGCCGGCGGGGCATCCGACCGCGCGGCGCGCTTCCTGGCCGAAGGCCTGCAGCCGCGGCTGGGCAGCACCGTGATCGTCGAGAACATCACCGGTGCCGGCGGCCGCCTGGCGATGCGGCAGATTGCCACGCAGGCCGACCCCAACGTCATCGTGCTGGCCAACCCGGCGCTGATGGTGGTGGCGCCGCTGGTCTACAAGAACAACGGCTACAACCCCGAGCGCGATTTCCAGCCCTTGTCGCAGGTGTCGATCTACGAATTCGCGGTGGCGGTGGGTGCCGCCGTGCCGGTGCGCGAGCTGAGCCACCTGATGGCCTGGATGAAGGCCAACCCGGACAAGGCCACCATCGGCGTGCCGGCCACCGGCAGCCTGCCGCACTTCTTTGCGCTGATGTGGGCCAAGGCGGCCGGCACCCAGGTGGAGGTGATTGGCTACAAGGGCTCGGCGCCGCTGGCCACCGATGTCATCGGCGGCCATGTGCCGGCGGCGGTGGACACGCTGGACGCGCTGGTGACGCTGCACGAATCGGGCAAGCTGCGCATCCTGGCCACCTCGGGGGCGAAGCGCGCGCTGCCCTCGGTGCCCACCTTCCAGGAAGCCGGCACCAAGCTCACCGCCACCGGCTGGAACGTGGCCTTCGCCAAGGCCTCGATGCCGGCGGCGCAGGCCGAACGCCTGTCGCGCGAAATCGCCGCCGTGATGGCCACGCCGGCAGTGCGCGAGAAGTTCCTGCAGGCGAAGATCGAGCCGGTCTCGTCCACCGACGAGCAGACCCGGCGCATGCTGTCGGCCTTCAGTGCGCAGTGGGTGCCGCCGATCCAGCAGGCCGGACTGCAGTTCGAGTAGCCCTGCCGGGAGCCTCAGCGCGACGGCGGCGCGGCCGCGCGCAGCAACCCCAGCCCCAGCGGGATCAGCGCGATGCCGGCCACGTAGAGCAGGATCTGCGGCGCGGTCCAGGCGGCGTCGCCGGCCATCGCCACGGTGCCCGCGGCAAGGCTGAACACGCCGACGTAGATCGGCACATGGCCGTAGGCCCACAGCCGCAGGTTGCGGCCGCCGGCGGCGCCTTCGACTTCGCGTTCGTCGTGCGCGCGCGTCACCTCGAAATAGCCCAGCCAGGTGGCAAAGCTCAGCACCACGCCGGCCAGCGCTGCGGCCACCGCATGGCCGTGCAGCTCGGTGCCGTGGTCCAGCGCGTGCACCACCGAGGCCACGCCCTCGCCCAGCAGGATGATGGTGAACAGGCCGAAGCGCTCGGGCAGGTGCTCGGGGTGCGGCCGCACGGTGGTGGTGTAGCGCGCCACCCACCAGGGCGAGGCCAGGTCCAGCGCCAGCGCCAGCAACCACAGCGCCACCCGCGGCATAGGTGGCAGCACGGCGGAGACGGCCCACAGCGCGGCCTGCAGCAGGTACAGCCCGGCATAGGCGCGGATCAGCCCGTGCGCGCCGCGCCAGCGCCGCTCGCGCAGATAGGCCACCGCCAGCAGCGCCTTGAAGGCCGCCAGCCCGAGCGCGAAGGCCGGGCCGCGCGCGCCGAAGGCATCGGACACGCCATAGGCGATGACGCACACCGCCACGATCTGCGCCAGCCCCAGCCAGCGCTGGTCGGGCCGCTGCTGGTCGAAGCGCGTGGCATGGAAGGTGTGGCCCAGCCAGCACCACCACATGGCCAGCAGCAGCAGCACGCTGCCGGCCGCGCCGGCCCAGTCGAAGTGGTGCGCATAGGCGCCGGACAGCTGCGCCACCGCGACCACGAACACCAGGTCGAAGAACAGCTCGAACCAGGTGGCCTTGCGGCCATGGGCGTGCGGTGGCAGGTCGGGCGAGGCGTGCGCTGCGTTCATGGGCGCGTCATGCGGGCAAAGGCGAAGCGCCGGCCCTGGCCCTGCTTGAAGGCCAGGTGGATCCACACCATGGCCAGCGGCTCGATGTAGCGCGCCGCGCTCAACGGGCCCATGTCGATGGCGTCGAAGCCGATCAGCGTGGCCAGCGCCAGCACCTGCTGGCGCGCGGCGGCGTCGTCGCCGGCCACCGGCATCATCGGCTGGCCCTGCGCATAGCGGCTGTCGGCCATGTTCTCGGCGCCGGTGGTGTTGAAGGCCTTGACCACGCGCGCGCCGCGTGCGCGCTCGGCCACCTGCTCGGCGCCGCTGGTGGTGGTGCCCAGGCTCAGGCCCGCCAGGCCCGGCGCCAGCGGGTTGGTGGCATCCACCAGCACGCGGCCCTGCCAGTCGGCACGGCCCTGCGCGATGGCCAGCGCCGCCGGGTAGGGCACCGCCAGGATCACCAACTCGCCGCGTTCCACCGCCTCGTCGCTGCCGGTCAGCGTGGCCTGCGGGCCCAGCGCGGTCACCGCGTCGGCATAACGCGCCGGGTCGGGCACGCCGATCGTCACCGGCTGGCCGGCGCGCAGCAGCGCGCGGGCCAGCGCCATGCCGACGTTGCCGGCACCCAGGATGCTGATCTTCATCGCCCGCCTCCTTCAGCGCCCCAGCGCCTCGATCACCAGGCGCGCCGTCTCGCCGCCGGAGAAGTTCTGCTGGCCGGTGACCAGGTTGCCGTCGCGCACCGCGAAGCTGCGCCACAGCCCGCCCTGCACGTAGTTGGCACCGAGGGCCTTGAGCTTGTCCTCGATGCGCCAGGGCATCACGTGCTGGTCGCGCGGCAGCATGCCGTAGCTCCACACCGCGTTGTCGGCGAAGTCTTCCTCCACGTTGGCAAAGCCGGTGACGGTGCGGCCCTTGGCG
>JAFLDH010000520.1 GCA_017302505.1 Burkholderiales bacterium | reverse complement strand
GGCGCGTGGCCTGGGCTCAGCCCGCGCGGCGGGCCCGCCACGCGCGCGGGCTGGTCTTCGCCCAGCCGCGGAAGGCCCGCGAGAACACCGCCGCATCGGCGAAATGCAGCGCCGCCGCGATCTCGGCCAGCGGCAGCTCGGTGTTCTGCAGCAGCTGCCTGGCGAGCTCGAAGCGCGTCTGATCGATCAGCGGCTGCAGGCCGCTGCCTTCGGCCGCCAGGCGCTTGCGCAGCGTGCGTTCGTGGATGCCGAACAGCAACGCCACGTTGCGCGCCGACGCGGTGCCGCTAAGCACCATCTGATGCAGCGCTGCCCGCACCAGGTCGGCAAAGCGCATCGTGCTGCTCGCCCGGGCCTGTTCGATGGCGCGCAGAACCCGCTGATGCGCGACGGGATCCGCCCCGGGGATCGGCTGCGCGAGCCACGATGCCGCGAACACGACGCCGGAGACCTCGGCATCGAAGCGCACCTGCGGGCCGAACAGGCGCCGATAGGGCCGAAGGTCGCGCGGGCGGC
Source organism: Burkholderiales bacterium (assembly GCA_017302505.1). Classification (GTDB taxonomy): domain Bacteria; phylum Pseudomonadota; class Gammaproteobacteria; order Burkholderiales; family Burkholderiaceae_C; genus Rubrivivax. Next base: position 2,386 of record JAFLDH010000520.1, on the reverse strand, counting down.
CGTGCGAGAACTGCACGTGCACTGCCTTCCAGGGCGGGCCGCAGAGGGCCTTCAGTATCCGGTGGCCGATGGCGATGGCCACGTCGTACAGCTGCGGGATGCCGGGCGTGCCGTGCCGGTAGACCGAGTAGCCCAGCAGCACGTAGGACGCGTCCAGGTGGATCAGGATCGGCACGGCCCCGCGGTCGTGCAGGTACAGGTGCAGCAGCAGGGCCCGCAGCGCGTCGCCCACGGTGGCCGAGTGGCGCATCAGGTGGCCGATGGCGCCCAGCCCGTCCAGCTCGAAGCGCTCGCCCACGCGCAGGCCGAAATGCGCACATCCGGTGGCCGCGGCCGATTCGTCGAGCAGGCGGCCCAGCGCCTCGAAGGCGATGCGCGTGTCCGGGTCCCGGAAGGCCTGCAGCGGCAAGCCCGCGCGTGCGAACGGGCCTTGCGGCGGCACGCCGAACTCGCGCAGCACCTCCGGCACCGCGGCCACGGGCCCGATGCGCACCTCGCCGTCGTCGGCGGCCGACGGATCATTCAGTGGCGCCATCGGAGCCCTTCCAGGCGGCGTGGATCCCTTGCCCATGTGCCGCAGCGGCGCGGCGCAGGGCCGGATATGCAAAGTCGACGCGCAGCGCCTCTGCTAGCCTCGCCGGCGCTTTGGCCGGGCGGCCCTTTGTTGCAGCAGGAGACAGCACCATGATCCGATCGTCGCTCTGGGGCGCGATTCTCGCCTTCGCGATCAGCAGCCTGGCGTCGGCCCAGGACTTCAAGATGACGACGCCCTTCGCTCCGGGTGTCGCCGTGCCGGACAAGCTGGAGTCCTCGATCGGCACCTTGAACCTGAACTACGGCTACCCCACGGCCGAGACGGTCGAGAAGATCTACGACAACCTGGACCGTTCGCGGGCGCTGCAGGCCTACCTGCTGGCGCTGCCGATCGTCAACCAGGCAGGCATGCGCGACTCGATCCGCAAGTTCGGCCCCGACAACCAGACCAACGTGCTCTGGGAAGACCTAGTCGACGCGCGGACGGTGGAGCTGACGGCCAACGACAACACCATCTACAACTTCATCTGGGTCGACACCCGCCAGGGCCCGCTGGTGGCCGAGATCCCGCCCAAGGTGCTGGGGCTGGTGAACGACTTTTGGTACAAGTGGGTGGCCGATGTGGGCCTGACGGGCGCCGACCGTGGCGCCGGCGGCAAGTACCTGCTGCTGCCGCCCGGCTACAAGGGCGACGTCCCTGCCGGCTACCACGTGGTGCGGCCCAGCACCTACGGCAACTGGCTGGTCTTCCGCGCCTTCCTGGTCGACGGCTCGACGAAGCCCGGCGTCGAGTCGGTCAAGAAGCACCTGCGCATCTACCGCCTGGCCGATGCGGCCAACCCGCCGCCGATGAAGTTCGTCAACGCCTCGGGCGTGCCGGCGAACTTCGTCGCGCCGGGCGACTACTCGTTCTGGGGCCTGCTGAACCAGGTGATCCAGGAAGAGCCGCCTTCAGGATCGGACCCGACCACGCTGGGCCTGTTCGCCTCGATCGGCATCGTCAAGGGCCAGCCCTTCAACCCAGACGAGCGCATGAAGAAGATCCTCACCGATGCCGCCAACATCGGCGCCGTGACCGCGCGCAGCATCGCCTTCAAGATCCGCTCGAAGGACGCCTACTTCTACCCGAACAGCGCATGGCGGCTGCCCTTCTTCGGTGGCTACCGCTTCGAGGTGTCACCCGGCGTCAGCAACCTGGACGGCGCGGCCTTCTACTACTACTTCGCCACCGGCGTGACGCCGGCGATGGAAGAGAAGATGGTGGGCCAGGGCTCGCAGTACCCCTGGTCGGTGCAGGATTCGAAGGGCAACCCCTTCGACGGCGGCAAGACCTACCGGCTGCGCCTGCCGCCGAATGTGCCGGTGAAGGACTTCTGGTCGGTGATCGTCTACGACAACCAGACCCGCTCGATGGTGCAGACCGACCAGAAGGCGCCGAGCGTCAGCAGCCAGGACAAGCGCATCAAGACCAACGCCGACGGCTCGGTGGACGTCTACTTCGGCCCCAAGGCGCCGGCGGGACTGGAGCACAACTGGGTGCAGACCATCCCGGGCAAGGGCTGGTTCATGATCCTGCGCCTGTACGGGCCGCTGGAACCCTGGTTCAACAAGAGCTGGCGGCCGGGCGAGATCGAACTGGTGCCCTGAGCGCCGCACGGATGAAGGGGCGTTCTTGGAAAGTGGCGTCGACGACGGGGCCAAGGGCCACACGCTGCGCGACGGCCTGATCCTGCTGGGCGTGCTGGCGCCGCTGGCCGGGCTGGGCGCCGGCGTGATCGGTGCGCTGTTCCGCCAGGCGCTGGAACAGGCGAACCACCTGCGCGAGGCCCTGACAGGCGCGCTGGGGCCGTGG
>JAFLDH010000052.1 GCA_017302505.1 Burkholderiales bacterium | reverse complement strand
AGCCCTGGCGCTGCACGGCGAACGCGTGCTGCGGCTGCCCGATGCGCTGTTTGCCGAGCTGAGCACGCTGGAGTCGCCGGCGCGCATTGGCGCGCTGATCGAGCGGCCCGTGCCGGGCCCGCTGCGCGACGACCTGCCCACCGTGCTGCTAGCCCAGTTGCAGGACGCCGGCAACGTGGGCAGCATCCTGCGCAGCGCCGCGGCGCTGGGGGCGTTGCAGGTGGTGGCGCTGAAGGGCACCGCGGCGCTGTGGTCGCCGAAGGTGCTGCGTGCCGGCATGGGCGCGCATTTCGCGCTGCAGTTGCACGAGTCAGCGACGCCGGAAGCGCTGGACGCGCTGCGCCAACCCTGGGTGGCGACCAGCTCGCATGCCGATGCGCTGCTGCATCGCACCGCGCTGCCTGACCCTTGCGTCTGGGTTTTCGGGCACGAGGGGCAGGGCGTGGCCGCGGACATCCAGGCGCGCTGCGCGCTGAGCGTGCGCATCGCCCAGCCGGGCGGCGAGGAATCGCTGAACGTGGCCGCGGCGGCGGCCATCTGCCTGCACGAGAGCGTGCGGCAGCGCGGCGCTCAGTAGACCAGCCGGTCTGGCCGGATGTCGCGCAGGATCGTGGTGGCGATCTCTTCGATCGACTTGTGCGTCGACGACAACCAGGCGATGCCGGCCTTGCGCATCATCAGCTCGGCCTCCAGCACCTCGTAGCGGCAGTTCTCCAGCGACGCGTACTTGCTGCCGGGCCTGCGCTCGTTGCGGATCTGCGAGAGCCGCTGCGGGTTGATCGACAGCCCGAAGCATTTGGAGCGATGCGGCAGCAGAGTCGAAGGCAGCTTGCCGCGCTCGAAGTCCTCGGGGATCAGCGGATAGTTGGCGGCCTTGATGCCATGCTGCATGGCCAGGTACAGCGAGGTCGGGGTCTTGCCGCTGCGGCTGACGCCCACCAGGATGACGTCGGCGCTGTCCAGGTTGCGCGCCGACTGGCCGTCGTCATGGGCCAGCGAGAAGTTGATGGCGTCGATGCGCTCGTGATACTCCTCGCTCTTGGCGGCGTCGGAGAAGCGGCCGATGCGGTGGTTGGACTTGACGCCGAACTCGGCTTCCAGCGGCTCGACGAAGGTGCGGAACATGTCCAGCACCATGCCCTTGCAACCCTCGGAGGTGAGCACCTGGCGGATTTCGTCATTGACCAGGGTGATGAAGACGATCGGGCGCTTGCCCTCGTGCCCGGCCACCTGGTTGATCTCCTCCAGCACCGCCCAGGCCTTGTCCACCGAGTCGATGAAGGGCCGTCGCACGTGCCGCGGCCGGGCCGGGAACTGCGCCAGGATCGAGTTGCCGAAGGTCTCGGCAGTGATGCCGGTGCCGTCCGAGACAAAAAACACGGTGCGATTGGGCATGGTCTTCGGCGGGCCGCCAGAGCTTCGAACGTGAGGGAATGATAGGGAATATCTACTTAGAATCCCGCCCAACAGCCCCCCTAGCCGAACCCGATGTCAGCCCGCGGCACCCTCGAACAAGCAGCACACGCTGCCGCGCGGCACCGGTTCGCCCCCACGGAGGCACCGCTTTTGTCACATCACGGAGCCCTCCCATGTCTTCCACCCACCTGGCGACCGCCCTGGTCGTACCGTTCCAGCAGCTGAGGATGTCCGACGTCGAGTCGGTAGGCGGCAAGAACGCCTCGCTCGGCGAAATGATCAGCCAGCTGGCCGCCTCCGGCGTGGCCGTGCCCGGTGGCTTTGCCACCACGGCGCACGCGTTCAGGCAGTTTCTGCAGCACGAGGGTCTGGCGCAGCGCATCCAGGCCCGGCTGGACAAGCTGGACACCGAAGATGTGCGCGCCCTGGCCGAGGCCGGCGCGCAGATCCGGCAGTGGATCGTCGACACGCCGTTCCCGGCCGATCTGCAGCAGGCGGTGACCGCCGAGTTCGACAAGCTGACCCGCGAGCATCCGGGCGCGTCCTTCGCGGTGCGCTCCTCGGCCACCGCCGAAGACCTGCCCGACGCGTCCTTCGCCGGCCAGCAGGAAACCTTCCTGAACGTGGTCGGCATCGACGACGTGCTGCACAAGATGAAGGAGGTGTTCGCCTCGCTGTACAACGACCGGGCGATCAGCTACCGCGTGCACAAGGGCTTCGCGCACGGCGACGTGGCGCTGTCGGCCGGCGTGCAGCGCATGGTGCGCTCCGACCTGGCCGCGGCCGGCGTGATGTTCACCATCGACACCGAGTCCGGCTTCAAGGACGTGGTCTTCATCACCGCCGGCTACGGCCTGGGCGAGACGGTGGTGCAGGGCGCCGTCAACCCCGACGAGTTCTACGTGCACAAGCCGACGCTGCGCGCCGGCAAGTTCCCGATCATCCGCCGCAGCCTGGGCAGCAAGCTGATCCGCATGGAATTCGCCAGCGAGCAGGAGCGTGCCGCGCACGGCAAGCTGGTGCGCACGGTGGACACGCCGCCCGAGCAGCGCAACCGCTATGCGTTGACCGATGCCGACGTGATCGAGCTGGCGCGCTATGCGCTGATCATCGAGCAGCACTATGGGCGCCCGATGGACATCGAATGGGGCAAGGACGGCCAGGACGGCAAGCTGTACATCCTGCAGGCGCGGCCCGAGACGGTGAAGAGCCAGGCCGAGGGCAAGGCCGAGCAGCGCTACAAGCTGAAGGGCGACCGCTCCAAGAACGTGGTGCTGGCCGAAGGCCGCGCCATTGGCCAGAAGATCGGCACCGGCCCGGTACGGCTGATCCGCAGCCCGGCCGAGATGGAACGGGTGCAGCCCGGCGACGTGCTGGTCACCGACATGACCGATCCGAACTGGGAGCCGGTGATGAAGCGCGCCTCGGCCATCGTCACCAACCGCGGCGGGCGCACCTGCCATGCGGCGATCATCGCCCGCGAGCTGGGCATCCCGGCCGTGGTGGGCTGCGGCGACGCCACCGACAAGGCCAGCGACGGCGCGCTGGTGACCGTGTCCTGTGCCGAGGGCGACACCGGCTATGTCTACGACGGCCTGCTGGAAACCGAGGTGAGCGAGGTCGAGCGCGGCGAGATGCCGTACTGCCCGATCAAGATCATGATGAACATCGGCAACCCGCAACTGGCCTTCGACTTCGCCCAAATGCCGAATTCCGGCGTCGGCCTGGCCCGACTGGAATTCATCATCAACAACAACATCGGGGTGCATCCGAAGGCGATCCTCGACTACCCCAACATCGACACCGACCTGAAGAAGGCGGTGGAGTCGGTGGCCCGCGGGCATGCCTCGCCGCGCGCCTTCTATGTCGACAAGCTGGCCGAGGGCATCGGCACCATCGCCGCGGCCTTCTGGCCGAAGAGCGTGATCGTGCGGCTGTCGGACTTCAAGTCCAACGAGTACCGCAAGCTGATCGGCGGCAGCCGCTACGAGCCCGACGAAGAGAACCCGATGCTCGGCTTCCGCGGCGCGTCGCGCTACGTCAGCCCCGAGTTCGCCGATGCCTTTGCGATGGAATGCGAGGCCATCAAGCGCGTGCGCAACGACATGGGCCTGGTCAACGTCGAGATCATGGTGCCCTTCGTGCGCACGGTGCGCCAGGCGCAGAAGGTGACCGAGATGCTGGCCGAGCGCGGCCTCAAGCGGGGCCAGGATGGCCTGCGGCTGATCATGATGTGCGAGGTGCCCAGCAACGCCATCCTGGCCGACCAGTTCCTCGAGCACTTCGATGGCATGTCGATCGGCTCGAACGACCTGACGCAGCTGACGCTGGGCCTGGACCGCGATTCGGGCCTGGAGCAACTGGCCGAAGACTTCGACGAGCGCGACCCTGCGGTGCGGGCCATGATCTCGCGCGCCATCACCGCCTGCCGGGCCACCGGCAAGTACGTGGGCATCTGCGGACAGGGGCCCAGCGACTACCCTGACTTCGCCGACTGGCTGGCGCAGGAAGGCATCGTGTCGATGTCGCTGAACCCGGATACGGTCGTCGACACCTGGCGCCGGCTGGCCAAGCGCTAGGTCGAGGCCCCCCGCCGCTGCGGGGGACATTAGGGAAATGCCTAATCGGGCTTGCCAGCGCTTTGCGCTGGCTGTCAGAAAGCCGTAAGCGCGGGGCGAAAAAGTCCACCCGGACTTCAACGGCCCCCATGCTGACCTTCCTGAACATCGCGCAATTGGTGCTGTACATCGCCTTGCTGGCGCTCGTCGGGCAGGGCGTCCTGTATGTGCTGGCGGGGCCAAAGCGCGACACGAACCTCTTCTACCAATTGCTGCAGATCGTCAGCAAGCCCTTCACGCTGCTGGTGCGCAAGCTGACGCCGCACCGTGTGGCCGACCGGCACGTGCCGGTGGTCACCTTCTTCCTGCTGCTGATCGCCTACGCGGTGGTCACGTTCGAGAAGATCGGCCTGTGCGTGCAGAGCGGCATGGAGGGTTGTCGGTGAAGAGCCTTGGCTACCTGTGGATGAAGGGCCAGGCCATGGCCTGGCTGCTGATCGGGCGCAACGCGCAGGCCATGGCCGTCTTCGACGAGATGGCACGCCGCTACCCCGATGCGGCCTACCCGCGCGCCAGCCGCGCCCACCTGAATGCGCAGGCCGGCCGCCATGCCGCTGCGCTGGAAGACTACGAGGCGCTGCTGGCCTTGAACGCCGGCGATGCCCATACTTGGTTCAACAAGGGTTTCGTGCTCGAACTGCTGGGCCGCTGGGACGACGCGCTGGCCGCGTTCCGGCGTGCCACCGAGCTCAGCCCCGAACTCGACCGCGCCTGGTACGGCCAGGGGCTGGTGCTGATCCGACTCCAGCGCTTCGACGAGGCCATCGTCGCCCTGAAGCGCAACACCGAACTGCAACCGATGAGCCCGTACGGCTGGTACCAGCTCGCGCGGGTGCATCTGGACAAGCATCAGCCCGACGAGGCGGTGAAGATCATTCGCCACCTGAAGGGATTCGAGCCGAAGGTTGCCGCGCAACTGGAGCGCGAGACGGGGTTGCTGGCTGGCGGCACCGGCTCCTGAGGGGAGCCGTCAGCTTGGCTGCAGTGCAGGCGTCGCCTTCCGGGCGCCATGGCAGGTGAAAGGTCCGCAAGGGCGGTTGGGTCAGAGGGTCAATACAAGGGGTGAATCGATGCAAGTCAGTGAGAACCTTCAACGCTACTGGCAGAAGAACCTCAGGATCACCGGGATCCTGATGTTCATCTGGTTCGTGGTGACCTTCGTGGTCGCCTTCTTCGCGCGAGACCTCGCGTTCACCTTTTTCGGCTGGCCTTTCAGCTGGTGGGTGGCGGCGCAGGGTGCTCTGGTGGTCTACGTGGTGATCATCGGGTACTACGCGTACTACATGAACAAGCTCGACATCGAGCACGGCGTGGCCGAGGAGGAATGACATGGCAGGCCTGAGTTTCGAAAGCGGCCCCGGCGTCAGCAACGCCGAGGCCAATCGTGCTTTCAAGAAGCAGCTGAACAAGGTTTATGGCTGGTACACCGGAGGCTTCGCGGTCTTCGTCATCACGCTGGCCATCTTCGAGCAGATGGGCTTGAGCCGGCAGTGGATCGGCTTCATCTTCCTGCTGGCCACCGTGGCGCTGTATGCCGGCATCGGCATCATGAGCCGCACATCCGACGCGGCGGAGTACTACGTCGCGGGACGGCGCGTACCGGCGGTCTACAACGGCATGGCCACCGGCGCCGACTGGATGAGCGCTGCCTCGTTCATCGGCATGGCCGGCACGCTGTACCTCACCGGCTACGGCGGCCTGGCGTTCATCCTGGGCTGGACCGGCGGCTACTGCCTGGTGGCGCTGTTCCTGGCGCCGTACCTGCGCAAGTTCGGGCAGTTCACGATCCCTGACTTCCTGGGTGCACGCTACGAGGGCAACCTGCCGCGCTTCATCGGCATCCTCGCGGCGATCCTGTGCTCCTTCACCTATGTGGTGGCGCAGATCTACGGCGTGGGCCTGATCACCACCCGGCTGTCGGGCCTGGCCTTCGAGATCGGCATCTTCGTCGGCCTGGGCGGCATCCTGGTGTGCTCGTTCCTCGGCGGCATGCGCGCGGTCACCTGGACGCAGGTGGCGCAGTACATCATCCTGATCATTGCCTACATGATCCCGGTGGTGTGGCTGTCGGTGAAGCAGACCGGCGTGCCGGTGCCGCAGGCGATCTACGGCTACCAGATGGAGAAGGTGACGGCTCGCGAAGCGCAGCTGATCGCTGATCCGAAGGAGCAGGAGGTCATCGCCATCTTCAAGAAGCAGGCCGATGACCTGGGCGCCAAGCTGAAGGACGTGCCGGCTGCGCTGGCGGCCGACAAGGCCGCGGCCACCGCCAAGCTGGCCGAACTGAAGGCCGCCAACGCGCCGGTGGCCGACATCCAGGCCGCCGAGCGTGCCCTGGCCGGCCTGCCCGCCAACGAGGCAGCCGCCAAGGAAGCCTGGACCAAGGCCAAGGCCGCGGCCGAGGCGCGCGCCAAGCCCTTGGCCGGCATGCCGCGCCATGCGCAGCAGTTCACCGGCAATCCGGATGGCGACGCGGCGGCGCAGAAGACTTACAACGAGTCGCGCCGCAACTTCCTGGCGCTGGTGTTCTGCCTGATGGTGGGCACGGCTGCGTTGCCGCACATCCTGATGCGCTACTACACCACCCCGTCTGTGAAGGAGGCGCGTCAGTCGGTGACCTGGTCGCTGTTCTTCATCTTCCTGCTGTACTTTACGGCGCCGGCCCTGGCGGTGCTGGTCAAGTACGAGGTGTTCAACGTGCTGGTGGGTACGCCCTTCGACAAGTTGCCAGGATGGATCTCCGCCTGGAGCAAGGTCGATCCGGCGCTGCTGTCGGTGGCCGACATCAACAAGGATGGCATCTTCCAGCTTGGCGAAATGCGCATCGGCGGCGACATCATCGTGCTGGCCACGCCGGAAATCGGTGGGCTGCCGTACGTGGTGTCAGGCATGGTGGCGGCCGGTGGTCTGGCGGCGGCGCTGTCCACTGCCGACGGCCTGCTGCTGACCATCGCCAACGCGCTGTCGCACGACCTGTACTACAAGATGATCGACCCGAATGCGTCGACCGCCCGCCGCGTGGCCATCTCCAAGGCCCTGCTGCTGGTGGTGGCCCTGGCGGCGGCCTCGGTCGCGGCGCAGAAGCCGGCAGACATCCTGTTCCTGGTGTCGGCGGCCTTCTCCTTCGCGGCGGCGGCCTTCTTCCCGGCACTCGTGATGGGTGTCTTCTGGAAGCGGGCCAGCAAGTGGGGCGCGGTGCTCGGCATGATCTCGGGCCTGGGCATCACGATGTACTACATGGTCATGAACCAGGCTTGGCTGCGCAGCGTCTTCGGCGTGACCAGCCCGGTGGACCTGTGGTTCGGCATCCAGCCGATCTCGGCCGGCGTGTTCGGCGTGCCGCTGGGCTTCGCGGTGATCATCATCGTCAGCCTGCTGTCGCCGGCGCCGTCGCGCGCCGTGCAGGAGCTGGTCGAGCACGTTCGCTATCCGAACGTGAAGGTGGCCGGCGCCAAGGCTTGAGCGACCGAGCCTGAATGCCCGGGGTGCCGCCCAAGCGGCGGCACCTCTTGCTGGGCCTCCGGGGCAACCCGGAGGCCCTTTTTCCTTCTTGTGTCGGCTGCGCCCGTCCAGCAGGCGGCGCGGGCTATAATCATAGGCTTTTCCCTTGCCGCACCCGCACCGCAGGCCAGACAGACGGTCCTGGCCCGCACGACGCCATCGGGGCGGCTTCCTTCACGGAACCCACAAGGAGTTTGCATGCGTCATTACGAAATCGTCCTGCTGATCCATCCGGATCAGAGCGAGCAGGTGCCCGCCATGCTCGAGCGCTACAAGAACCTGGTCACGGCCGCGGGCGGCACGGTGCACCGCGTCGAGGACTGGGGCCGGCGTCAGCTGGCCTACATGATCCAGAAGCTGGCCAAGGCGCATTACCTGTGCCTGAACATCGAGTGCAGCAAGGAAACGCTGGGCGAGCTGGAAACCGGCTTCCGCTTCAACGACGCCGTGCTGCGTCACCTGACCGTGGCCCGCGACAGCGCGATCACCACGCCGTCGGTGATGATGAAGTCCAGCGACAAGGACGAAACGCGCCGCGCTGCGCCACAGGCCGCACAGGCCTGAGCGGAGCGCCTCGCGTGACGCGTGCCGCAGGCCGCGCGTGAACCGTCTGGTTCTCGCGGCCCGGATCGTCGAACGCCGGGCCTTGCGCTATACGCCAGCCGGACTGCCGGCTCTGGATTTCGAGCTGAAGCACGAATCCGAGTTGAGCGAGGACGGCCAGCCGCGCAAGGTTTCGGTGCAGATGCGGGCGGTGGCCCTGGGACGCATCACGCAGCCGCTGATGGCACTGCAGCTAGGGTCGTCCGGCCAGTTTGCCGGCTTCCTGGCCGCAGCGCGCAACGGCCGAGGCCTGCTGTTCCACGTCACCGAGTTCGAGCCCGTCTCTGATTGAGTTTTTTCGGATAGATCACCAAGGAGTTCACTATGCCCCCGCCCCGTGGTAAAGGTCGGTTTTCCAAGGACAAGCGCCCGAAGCGCAACCAGCAGTCGCTGCTGTTCCGCCGCAAGCGCTTCTGCCGCTTCACCGTCGCCGGTGTCAAGGAGATCGACTACAAGGACATCGACACGCTGCGCGACTTCATCGGCGAAAACGGCCGCATCACGCCGGCCCGCCTGACCGGCACCCGCGCCTTCTTCCAACGTCAGCTGACCACGGCCATCAAGCGTGCGCGATTCCTCGCGCTGCTGCCGTACTCGGATCAGCACAAGGTCTGAAACGGAGCCCTCGATGCAAGTCATTCTGCTGGAGAAGATCGCCAACCTGGGCAACCTGGGTGATGTGGTCAAGGTCAAGGACGGCTACGCCCGCAACTTCCTGATCCCGGGCAAGCATGCGCGCCGTGCCACCGAGGCCGCGATCAAGGAATTCGAGTCGCGCCGTGCCGAGCTGGAGAAGGCCGCTGCCGACAAGCTGGCTGCCGCGCAGGCGCTGCAGGAGCAGCTGAGCGGCAAGGTGCTGCGCATCAGCCAGAAGGCGGGCGTGGACGGCCGCCTGTTCGGCTCGGTCACCAACGCCGACGTCGCCGAAGGCCTGACCAAGATGGGTCTGCCGATCCTGAAGTCGCAGGTGCGCATGCCCAATGGCCCGCTGAAGGTCGTCGGCGACCACACCGTCTCGGTGTCGCCGCACACCGACGTGGTGGCCGAAGTCACCGTGCAGGTGGTTGCGCAGGCCGACTGAGCCGGGTAGGCTAGTCACCAAGCGAAGGCCGGCTGCGAAGCCGGCCTTCTGCATTCAGGGCCCGTACTTGTGCACCGCGAGTACCCAGCCTGTCCACAGACTTGAACACAGGGCGAGCCATGTCCGCCATCTTCGATTCCCGCGACAGCGGCCCGCGCGACGACGAGGTCGCGCGGCTGCGCGTGCCGCCGCATTCCAACGAGGCCGAGCAGAGCGTGCTTGGCGGCCTGCTGCTGGACAACCTGGCCTGGGACCGTGCCGCCGACCTGCTGGGCGAATCGGACTTCTACCGCCACGAGCACCGGCTGATCTATGGGGCGATCGCCACACTGGTGAACGCCAGCAAGCCGGCCGACGTGATCACCGTCTTCGAGCACCTGCAGACGCTGGGCAAGGCGCAGGACTGCGGCGGCCTGGCCTACCTGAACGCGCTGGCGCAGAGCGTGCCCAGCGCGGTGAACATGCGCCGCTATGCGGAGATCGTGCGCGAGCGGGCCATCCTGCGCAAGCTGATCGCCGCCAGCGACGAGATCGCCACCACCGCCTTCAACACGCAGGGCAGGGCGGTGTCGCAGATCCTCGATGAGGCCGAGGGCCGCATCTTCAAGATCGGCGAGGAAGGCTCGCGCAACCGCCAGGGCTTCCAGGGCATCGACAAGCTGGTCACCGCGCTGATCGACCGCGTCAACGAGCTGGCCGAGAACGGCGCCGAGGACGTGACCGGCGTGCGCACCGGCTTCTACGACATGGACCGCATGACCGCCGGGCTGCAGAAGGGCGACCTGATCGTGCTGGCGGCGCGGCCGTCGATGGGCAAGACCGCCTTCGCACTGAACATCGCCGAGAACGTGGCCGTCAACGAAGGCCTGCCGGTGCTGGTGTTCTCGATGGAAATGGGCGCCGCGCAGCTGGCGCTGCGGATGGTCGGCTCGCTGGGCCGCATCGACCAGTCGGGCCTGCGCACCGGCCGGCTGAAGAACGAGGAATGGGAGCGCCTGGCCGAGGCGGTGGACCGGCTGGGCCGCGTGCAGCTGTTCATCGACGAGACGCCGGCGCTGAACTCGGCCGAGCTGCGCGCCCGCGCGCGCCGCATGGCGCGGCAGTTCGGCGGCACGCTGGGGTTGATCGTCGTCGACTACCTGCAGCTGATGAGCGGCACCAGCAGCAGCGAGGAGAACCGCGCCACCGAGATCGGCGAGATCTCTCGCGGCCTGAAGGCGCTGGCCAAGGAACTGCAGTGCCCGGTGATCGCGCTGTCGCAGCTGAACCGCAGCGTGGAAAGCCGCAACGACAAGCGGCCGATGATGAGCGACCTGCGCGAATCCGGCGCCATCGAGCAGGATGCCGACGTCATCATGTTCATCTATCGCGACGAGTACTACAACAAGGACAGCAAGGAGCCGGGCGTGGCCGAGATCATCATCGGCAAGCAGCGCAACGGCCCGGTGGGCACGGTGAAGCTGACCTTCCTGAAGCCGCTGACGCGCTTCGACAACCTGGCGCCGGGCAGCGAGGGCGGCGAGTACTGAGTCTTTGCTTGCGGGGTCGAGGTAGCTGTATGAAAATACAGTATGCCAGCCCGACCCATGCAGATCCTGCCGGCCCAACCGGCCGAAGCGCCCGCGCCCCTGAAGGGCCGAGGCACCGCGTGGGCCTTGCAACACCGCTTCAGCACCGACCTGCGCGAGGCCTTCGACGACGGCTGGGGCACGCTCGAGCAGCAGGTGAACGAGCAGACGCTCGGCCCGCAGACGCAGATCATCGAAGAGCAGGTGCGCAGCATCCTGGCGGAGAACGATTCGCCGGACATCGGCTTCGACCTGTCGATCAACCCCTACCGCGGCTGCGAGCACGGTTGCATCTACTGCTATGCGCGGCCCACACACAGCTATCTGAACCTGTCGCCGGGCCTCGATTTCGAGACGCGCATCGTCGCCAAGGTGAACGCGGCCGAGCGGCTGCGTGAAGCCTTCGCGCGCCGCGGCTACCAGCCGAAGATGCTGAACATCGGCTCGGTGACCGACGCCTACCAGCCGGCCGAGCGCCGGCTGCGCATCACCCGCGGCGTGCTGGAGGTGATGGCCGAATGCCGGCATGCCTTCTCGATCATCACCAAGGCGTCGCTGGTCGAACGCGACCTGGACCTGATCGCGCCGATGGCGGCCGATGGTCTGGCTGCCGTGTACGTCTCGATCACTACGCTGGACCCGGCACTGGCCCGCGTGCTGGAGCCGCGGGCGGCGGCGCCGGCGCGGCGCTTGCAGACCATCGAGCGGCTGGCGCGCGCGGGCGTGCCGGTGGGCGTCAGCGTGTCGCCAGTGATCCCCTTCCTGAACGAGCCGGAGCTCGAACGCGTGCTCGAGGCCGCCGCCGGCTGCGGCGCGCAGCGCGCCTTCAGCATCGTGCTACGGCTGCCCTGGGAGCTGAGCCCGCTGTTCCGCCAGTGGCTGGAGCAGCACTACCCCGAGCGCGCCGCGCGCGTGATGGCCCGTGTGCAGGAGATGCGCGGCGGCCGAGACAACGACCCGAACTTCGGCAGCCGCATGACAGGGCAGGGCGTCTGGGCGCAGCTGCTGCGCCAGCGTTTCCACAAGGCCTGCGAGCGGCTGGGCCTGAACCGCGAGCGGGTGGCGCTGCACCTCTCGGCCTTCAGGCCACCGGCCGCGCAGTCAGGCCAGGCCAGGCTGTTCTGACTACTTGAACAGGTCCTTCACCCGGTCGGCCCAGCTCTTCTCGTTGGGCGAATGGCGTTCGCCGCCTTTGCGCAGCGATTCATCCAGCTCCTTCAGCAGCTTGCGCTGGTGCTCGGTCAGCTTCACTGGCGTCTCCACCGCCACGTGGGCGTACAGGTCACCGGGATAGCTGGAGCGGATGCCCTTGATGCCCTTGCCGCGCAGGCGGAAGGTCTTGCCGTGCTGCGTGCCCTCGGGCAGCTCGATCTCGGCATTGCCGCCCAGCGTGGGCACCTCGATCGTGCCGCCGAGTGCCGCGGTGGTCAGGCCCACCGGCACGGTGCAGTGCAGGTCGTCGCCGTCGCGCTCGAAGATGTCGTGCTGCTTGACGCGGATCTCGATGTACAGGTCGCCGCTGGGCCCGCCGTTGGTGCCCGGCTCGCCGTTGCCGGCGGAGCGGATGCGCATGCCCTCGTTGATGCCGGCAGGGATCTTCACCTCCAGCGTCTTCTGCTTCTTGATCTTGCCGGCGCCGTTGCAGGTGGTGCAGGGCTCCGGGATGATCTTGCCGGTGCCGCGGCAGTTGGGGCAGGTCTGCTGGATGCTGAAGAAGCCCTGGCGCATGTGCACCGTGCCGCTGCCGTTGCAGGTGCCGCAGGTCTTGGGGCTGGTGCCGGGCTTGGCGCCGCTGCCGTGGCAGGTCTCGCAGGTGTCCCAACTGGGGATGCGGATCTGCGTGTCCTTGCCGCGCGCCGCTTCCTCCAGCGTGATCTCCATCGCATAGCTGAGATCGTTGCCGCGGTACACCTGCTGCCCGCCGCCACCGCGCCGGCCGCCGGCCGCGCCGCCGAAGATATCGCCGAAGATGTCGCCGAAAGCCTCGGCAAAGCCACCGAAGCCCTCGGGCCCGGCGCCGCCGCGGCCACCCATGTTGGGGTCGACGCCGGCATGGCCGAACTGGTCGTAGGCCGCCCGCTTCTGCGGGTCGGTCAGCATCTCGTAGGCCTCCTTGGCCTCCTTGAACTTCTCTTCCGCCTTCTTCGCCTCGTCACCCTGGTTGCGGTCAGGGTGGTACTTCATGGCCAGCTTGCGATAGGCCTTCTTGATGTCGTCCTCGCCCGCGTTGCGGGGCACCCCGAGGATGTCGTAGTAGTCGCGCTTTGCCATGCGGATCTCTGCCGTGAACAAACGATGAAGCCGCGTTGCGGTTCCACCCGGGTCGGGTGGCTCCTCAGCGCGGCGGTGTCAACCGGCCTGGCCCTGCGTTGCCGCGGGGCCGCCGGAGCGGATCACTTCTTGACTTCCTTGAATTCAGCGTCGACCACATTGTCGTCGGCCGCTGCGCGTGCCTGGGGTTCCTGCTCCGCCTGCGCCGCGCCGGCACCGCCGGCAGCGGCGGCGGCAGCCGCGGCTGCCGCCTGAGAGTCGGCATACATCTTCTCGCCGAGCTTCTGGCTGGCGGTCATCAGCTTCTCGGTGGCGGCTTCGATGGTGGCCTTGTCGTCGCTCTTCAGCGATTCCTCGGCTCCCTTCAGCGCGGCCTCGATCGCCTCCTTCTCGGGCGCGTCGAGCTTGTCGCCATGCTCGGCCAGGCTCTTCTTCACCGAATGCACCATCGCATCGGCCTGGTTGCGGGCCTGCACCAGCTCGAGCTTCTTGTGGTCCTCGGCGGCGTTGGCCTCGGCATCCTTGACCATCTTCTCGATCTCGGCCTCGCTCAGGCCCGAGTTGGCCTTGATGGTGATCTTGTTCTCCTTGCCGGTGGCCTTGTCCTTGGCGCCCACGTGCAGGATGCCGTTGGCGTCGATGTCGAAGGTGACCTCGATCTGCGGCAGGCCGCGCGGCGCCGGCGGGATGCCCTCGAGGTTGAACTCGCCCAGGCTCTTGTTGCCCGAGGCCAGTTCGCGCTCGCCCTGGAACACCTTGATCGTCACCGCCGGCTGGTTGTCGTCGGCCGTGCTGAACACCTGGCTGAACTTGGTCGGGATGGTGGTGTTCTTCTTGATCATCTTGGTCATCACGCCGCCCAGGGTTTCGATGCCCAGGCTTAAGGGTGTGACGTCGAGCAGCAGCACGTCCTTGCGGTCGCCGCCCAGCACCTGGCCCTGGATGGCCGCGCCCACCGCCACCGCCTCGTCGGGGTTGACGTCCTTGCGCGGATCCTTGCCGAAGAACTCCTTGACCTTGTCCTGCACCTTGGGCATGCGCGTCATGCCGCCGACCAGGATCACGTCGTTGATATCGGACAGCTTCACGCCGGCGTCCTTGACGGCGGTCTTGCAGGGCTCGATGGTGCGCGCGATCAGGTCCTCGACCAGCGCTTCCAGCTTGGCACGGGTGAGCTTGATGTTCAGGTGCTTCGGACCCGAGGCATCGGCTGTGATGTACGGCAGGTTGACGTCGGTCTGCGTGCTGTTGCTCAGCTCGATCTTGGCCTTCTCGGCGGCTTCCTTCAGCCGCTGCAGCGCCAGCACGTCCTTGGTCAGGTCGACGCCTTGCTCTTTCTTGAACTCGGTGACGATGTAATCGATGATGCGCTGGTCGAAGTCTTCGCCGCCCAGGAAGGTGTCGCCGTTGGTCGACAGCACCTCGAACTGCATCTCGCCGTCGACGTCGGCGATCTCGATGATGCTGATGTCGAAGGTGCCGCCGCCCAGGTCATAGACGGCGATCTTGCGGTCGCCCTTGCCGTGCTTGTCCAGGCCGAAGGCCAGGGCCGCGGCGGTGGGCTCGTTGATGATGCGCTTGACGTCCAGGCCGGCGATGCGGCCGGCGTCCTTGGTGGCCTGGCGCTGGCTGTCGTTGAAGTAGGCCGGCACGGTGATGACGGCCTCGGTCACTTCTTCGCCCAGGTAGTCCTCGGCGGTCTTCTTCATCTTGCGCAGCACTTCGGCGCTGATCTGCGGCGGCGCCAGCTTCTTGCCGCGCACCTCGACCCAGGCGTCGCCGTTGTCGGCGGCGGCGATCTTGTAGGGCATCAGGTCGATGTCCTTCTGCACTTCCTTCTCGGTGAACTTGCGGCCGATCAGGCGCTTCACCGCGTACAGCGTGTTCTTCGGGTTGGTGACCGCCTGGCGCTTGGCGCTGGCGCCGACCAGGATCTCGCCGTCTTCCTGGTAGGCGACGATCGACGGCGTGGTGCGCGCGCCTTCACTGTTCTCGATGACCTTGGTGGCATTGCCTTCCATGACGGCCACGCACGAGTTCGTGGTGCCGAGGTCGATGCCGATGATCTTTCCCATTTTTCTGGCTCCTGAGGATGGAATCTGGATGTCTTGGAGTTGTGGATAACTGCCCGGCTTTCAAGCCCGGCGCGTCATTTCGGCGCGGCCACCGTCACCAGCGCGGGGCGCAGCACGCGGTCGGCAATCAGGTAGCCCTTCTGCAGCACGGCGACGACGGTGTTGGCCTCCTGCTCGGCCGGCACCATGCTGATGGCCTGGTGCTGGTGCGGGTCGAACTTGGTGCCCGCCGGCGGGCTGATCGGCAGCACCTTGTTGCGCTCCAGCGCCGACAGCAGCTGGCGCAGCGTGGCATGCACGCCTTCGAGCATCTGCTCAGGGGTGGCCGGCGTGTCGGAGTGTTGCAGCGCGATCGCGGCTTCCAGGCTGTCGCACACCGGCAGCAGGCTTTCGGCGAAGCCTTCCACCGCGAATTTGCGCGCCTTGGACATCTCTTCCTCGGCGCGGCGGCGGGTGTTCTCGGCCTCGGCCTTGGCGCGCAGGTAGGCGTCGGACACGCTGGCATGCCGGGCTTCCAGTTCGGCCAGGCGCTCTTCGGCGCTGGCCACAGGGGCGCTGCCTTCGGCGGCAGCCGGATTCGCGGCGTCGGCCGCAGTGGGCGTGCTGGCAGTGTTTTCTTCGGGGTTCATGGCGTCCGGTCAGCAGTCAATCAGGCGCATATGGGCCCGAATCCGGGGCCTTCAAGAGGGTTATTGCGACTTTGTGCCGCCCCACCGCGCGGCTGCATTCCTGCCGGCCAGGCGCCTAGCGGCTGCGGTCGGCGGCGTCGGCGCTCCAGCGCTGCCATTCGACCAGCTCGCGCCGGTCGCGCTTGGTCGGGCGGCCCTGTTCGATGCTGTGGGCCGGTTCGGCCTGGTAGCGGCGCTGCTGCGCCGCGGCCTCGGCGGCAGCCAGGCTTTCGGCCGTCTCCTGGTACAGCTGTTGGGCCACGGGGGCTGGCCCGCGCAGCTCGCTGAGGCCCAGCACTCGCAACTCGCGCCTCAATTCGCCGTGCCCGCCCTGGCGCACCTGCAGCAGGTCGGCCACGCGCACGAGACGGGATCGCTTGGCCGCCTGGCCGTTGACCAGCACCCAGCCCTTGTCGATGGCCTGCACCGCCAGTGCACGCGTCTTGAAGAAGCGGGCCGCCCACAGCCATTTGTCCAGGCGGGTGCCGACGTGTTCCTGTGCCGGGTTCATGAGTCGCCATTGTCCGCCAGCGGCAGCTCGACCACGGCTTCCAGGCCGACCACCCGGCCTTCGGACAGCCGGTTGTCCAGCCGGATCTGCCCGCCCAGCGACTGCACGATTTCCAGGCAGATGGCCAGGCCGAGCCCGGAGCCGCTGCGCGGGTCGCCGGCGGCAAAGGGCTGGAACAGCCGCTGGCGCAGGCCGTCGGCGATGCCCGGGCCGGCGTCGGCGATGCGCAAGCAGGCCCGGCTGCCCTGGCGCTGCACGCGCACCGCCAGCCGGCCCGGCTGGCCGTTGTACTTGACCGCGTTGTGCATCAGGTTGCGCGTCAGCTCGCGCAGCGCCCATTCGTGCGCCTGCACCGGGGCAGGCTCGGTATCGATCTCGAAGTCCAGCTGAGCCTGCGCCACCAGCGGCGCCAGGTCCAGCGCCACCGCGCGCGCCACCACGGCCCAGTCCAGCACCGGCGCATCGCCCTGGCGCCGAAGCTGCTCCACCTTGGCCAGCGCCAGCATCTGGTTGGCCAGCGTCGTGGCACGGTCCACGGTGTCGTGCATCTCCTGCAGCGCTTCGGCGGGAGGCACGTCGCCGCGCTGTGCCGACTGCAGCTGGGTGCGCAATACGGCCAGCGGGGTGCGCAGTTGATGGGCGGTGTCGCGCACGAAGCGCTTCTGATCGTCCAGAAGATGGCCCAGCCGGCCCATCAGCTGGTTGGTGGCCTCGATCAGCGGCAGCAACTCGGGTGGCGCGTCGCGGGTCTGGATCGGCGCCAGATCGTTCTCCGGACGGCCCAGCAACTGCTGACTCAGATCGCGCACGGGCCGTGTCACGCGCTGCACCACCCACACCACCACGCCACTGATCACCAGCACCAGCAGCGCCTGGCGCCACAGCGTGTCCAGCAGGATCTGGCGGGCCAGCGTCTGGCGCAGCTCCAGCGTCTCGGCCACCTGGATGGTGGCCATGCCGCGCCCGGCCTGTCCGGCCACGGGCTGCAGCAGCACTGCCACGCGCACCGGCTCGCCCAGGTACAGGTCGTCGTAGAAATCCACCAGCGAGGCATACACCGGCTGGGCCGGAATGCGCCCGGCCCAGCGCGGCAGGTCGTCGTAGCCGGAGACGGTCTCGCCGTCGAAGCCGCTGACGCGGTAGACCATGCGGCTGCGCGTGTCGGCCTCGAAGGCCTCGAGCGCCGAATAGGGCACCGTGGCGCGCAGTCGTGGCGGCACCGCGCGATCGTCCACTTCCAGCTGCTCGCCGATCACCTTGGCCGAGGCCAGCAGCGTGCGGTCGTAGGCCATGTTGGCATTGCGCAGCGCCTGGCGGTACAGGCTGACGGCGTTCAGCGCGATCAGCGCCAACACCGGCAGCAGGATGCCCAGCAGCAGCTGGCTGCGCAGCGACAGGCGGCCCGCGCGCCCTGGTGCACTCAAGGCTCGGCCTGCAGCAGGTAGCCCAGGCCGCGCAGCGTCACCAGTTGCACGCCGCTGCCTGCCAGCTTCTTGCGCAGCCGGTAGGCCACCACCTCGATGGCCTCCGGCGCCACGCTGGTTTCGTCGGGAAAGACCTGCTCGATCAAGTGCTCCTTGGCCAGCGCCTGGCCGGGCCGCTGCAGCAGTGCGCGCAGCAGCGCCGATTCACGCGGCGCCAGATCCATCACCTGGCCGCCGCGGTAGACGGCGCCCTGTTCGGCATCGACCCGCAGTCCGCAGAACTCCTGCGTCAGCGGGCCGGCGGGCGTGCCACTTTCGGCGCGCCGCGCCAGCGCGCGCAGCCGGGCCTCCAGTTCGTCCAGGTCGAAGGGCTTGGGCAGGTAGTCGTCGGCGCCTGTGTTCAGGCCCAGCACCCGGTCGCCGACGGTGCCGCGTGCAGTGAGGATCAGCACGGGGGTGCGCAAGCCCTCGGCGCGCGCATCGGCCAGCACCTGCAGGCCGTCGCGGCCCGGCAGGCTGAGGTCCAGCACCACCACGTCGGGCACGCTGGCGCGCCAGCGGTCGAGCGCGCGTTCGCCGTCGCTGCAGCCCACCACCTGCATGCCGCTGGCACGCAGCGCCCGCTGCAGCGTGGTCTGCATCGCTTCGTCGTCTTCGATCAGCATCACTTTCATGGCGGGCCGCGGCAGTCTGCACCAGGGCGCCGGCCCGTCCACAGGGCCGGGATCCGCACTTTCCCTAGTGTCCCGGACAGCGGACTGACAGCCTTTGCGGCGAACATCCGCACTGTTCGCAAAACCCGATGGAGACAAGCATGCGTCGTGATGCCTTCCTGAAGTCCCTGGCCGCGCTGGCGGCCGCTGGCACGCTGCCGATGGTGGCCCGTGCCCAGGGCGCCAACATCAAGATGATGATTCCGGCCAACCCGGGCGGCGGCTGGGACACCACCGGCCGAGCGCTGGGCAAGGCGATGCAGGACGCCGGCGTGGCCGCCAGCGTCTCCTACGACAACAAGGGCGGCGCGGCCGGCACCATCGGCCTGGCGCAGTTCGTCAACAGCACCAAGGGCGACGGCAACGCGATCATGGTGATGGGTGCGGTGATGCTGGGCGGCATCATCACCAGCAAGCCGCCGGTGCAGCTGAGCCAGGCCACGCCGATCGCGCGCCTTACCAGCGAATACAACGTCTTCGTGCTGCCCGCCAACTCGCCCTTCAAGACGATGGCCGAGGTGATCGAGCAGCTGAAGAAGGACCCGGGCAGCGTCAAGTGGGGCGGCGGCTCGCGCGGCTCCACCGAGCACATCGCCGCGGCGATGATCGCCCGCGAGGTGGGTGTCGATCCGTCGAAGATCAACTACGTGGCCTTCCGTGGGGGCGGCGAGGCCACCGCGGCCATCCTGGGCGGCAACGTCACCATCGGCGGCAGCGGTTACAGCGAGTTTGCCGAGTACATCACCACCGGCAAGATGAAGGCCATCGGCGTCACCTCCGACACGCGGCTGAAGGGCATCAACGTGCCGACGCTGAAGGAGCAGGGCGTCAACGTGGTCATCGGCAACTGGCGCGGCGTGTTCGGTGCCAACGGCATCACGGCGGCACAGCGCACCGCGCTGACCGACATGATCGTCAAGGCCACCAAGAGCAAGGCCTGGGCCGAGGCGCTGGAAAAGAACGGCTGGACATCGGCGCTGATGACCGGGCCCGCCTTCGACAAGTTCGTCGACGACGAATTCGCGTCGCTGCGCGCCGTGATGGTCAAGTCCGGCATGATCTGATGAACCTGCGGCAAGCCGCCGTCGGCGTCGGCACGCTGCTGATCGGCGGCGGCATTGTCGCCGGCGCCACCCAGATCTCCTCCGAGGCGGGCTACGGCGGCATCGGCCCGAACTTCCTGCCCTGGGTGGTGGGCCTGGCGCTGTTGGCCTGCGGTGCCTTTCTCGTGTGGGAAGCCGCCACGGGCGGCTTCCGCGGCCTGTATGCCGATGACGGCGACGCTGAAGGGCCCGCCAGCTGGGTGGGCTTTGCCTGGATGAGCGCAGGCCTGTTGCTGAATGCCGCGCTGATCACCACGGTAGGGTTCATCCTCAGCTGCGCGCTCTGCTTTGTGTTGGCCGAGTGCGGCGTGCGCCATTCGCAGGGCCGCCTGAGCCTGCACCCGCTGGCGCTGCTGAAGAGCCTGGCCATCGGCATCGCGCTGTCGGCGCCGGTGTACTGGATGTTTACCAAGGCGCTGGCCATCAACCTGCCCGGTCTCACCGAGACGGGGTGGCTCTAGGCATGGACATCCTCAACAGCCTGCTGCAAGGCTTTGCCACGGCCGCCACGCCCGTCAACCTGCTGTGGGCGCTGTTTGGCTGCAGCCTGGGCACGGCGGTGGGCGTGCTGCCCGGCATCGGCCCGGCCACCGCGGTGGCGATGCTGCTGCCGATCACGCTGAAGGTGGAGCCCACCGCGTCGATGATCTTCTTCGCCGGCATCTACTACGGGGCGATGTACGGCGGCTCGACCACATCGATCCTGCTGAACACGCCCGGCGAAGCCGGCTCGATGGTCACCGCGATGGAAGGCAACAAGATGGCCAAGAGCGGCCGCGCCGGCGCGGCGCTGGCCACCGCCGCCATCGGCTCCTTCGTGGCCGGCACCATCGCCACCGTGCTGGTGACCTTCGCCGCGCCGGTGGTGGCCGAATACGCGGTGCGGCTGGGCCCGCCCGAATACTTCCTGCTGATGGTGCTGGCCTTCTGCACGGTGAGCGCGGTGCTGGGCGGCAGCACGCTGCGCGGCCTGACGGCGCTGTTCATCGGCCTGGCGATGGGCCTGGTGGGCATCGACCAGATCACCGGCCAGGCGCGCTACACCTTCGGCGTGCCCGAGATGATGGACGGGCTCGAAGTGGTGCTGATCGCGGTGGGCCTGTTTGCGGTGGCCGAGGCGCTGCACGTGGTGCTGTTCGAAGGCAAGGTGGTCGAGACGCAGAACAAGCTGACCAAGGTGCACATGACGCGCCAGGAATGGCGGCGCTCGTGGCCGGCGTGGTTGCGCGCCACCTTCATCGGCGCGCCCTTCGGCACCATCCCGGCCGGCGGCAGCGAGATCCCCACCTTCCTGAGCTATGCCACCGAGAAGAAGCTGAGCAAGCACAAGGACGAGTTCGGCACCTCCGGCGCCATCGAAGGCGTGGCCGGGCCCGAGGCGGCCAACAACGCGGCCATCACCACCACGCTGATCCCGCTGCTGACGCTGGGCATTCCCACCTCCAACACCGCGGCCATCCTGCTGGGCGCGTTCCAGAACTACGGCATCCAGCCGGGGCCGCAGCTGTTCGACAAGAACGCGGCGCTGGTGTGGGCGCTGATCGCGTCGCTTTACATCGGCAACGTGATGCTGCTGGTGCTGAACCTGCCGATGGTGGGGCTGTGGGTCAAGCTGCTGAAGATCCCGAAGAGCTACCTGTACGCCGGCATCCTGGTGTTTGCCACCGTCGGCGTCTATGGCATGAGGCAGTCGGCCTTCGACCTGTTCCTGCTCTACGGCATTGGCCTGCTGGGCCTGGTGATGCGGCGCTTCGGCTTCCCGACCGCGCCGGTGGTGGTGGGCATGATCCTTGGCCCGCTGGCCGAGGCGCAGCTGCGCAACGCCATGGCCATCGGCGAAGGCAAGTGGGGCGTGTTCCTGGAGCGCCCGGGCTCGGTGGCGCTGCTGGTGGTGATCGTGGCGGTGCTGCTGCTGCCGCGGCTGATCCGCCTGCGCCGGCGCGTGCGCCGAGGCGGCTGAGCGGCGCAGCCTTCAGTCGCGGGCGCCGAGCTTCAGGGC
>JAFLDH010000519.1 GCA_017302505.1 Burkholderiales bacterium | reverse complement strand
CTGCAGGCCGACCTGGGGCGGCCGTGGTCGCTGGCCATGCTCGCGGCCGAACTGCATTGCGCGCCGCGCAGCCTGCAGCGCCACTTGGCGCAGCAGGGGAGCAGCTTCGTCGCGCTGCTGCGCCAGCTGCGGCTGGCACAGGCAGCACGGCTGCTGGCCGAGACATCCACCGCGCCGGCGGAGATCGGCTATCTGTGCGGCTTTGCCGACCAGGCGCATTTCACGCGCGAGTTCAAGCGCCACTGTGCGCTGACGCCGGCGCGCTACCGCGAGCAGTTCGCGCGCGGCTGAGGCGGCGCCTGTTCAGCCGCCGGCCTTGTCGCCGGCCCACCAGTCGCCGTCGAAGCGGTGCTGCAGGAAGTCGATGAAACCCAGCACCTTGGTCGGCACCAGCCGCGGCGAGGTGTAGACCGCGTGGATCTCCTGCGAGGGCAGCGTCCACGCGGTCAGCAGCGGCTGCAGCACGCCGTCGCGCACCGAGTCGTGGGCCACGTACCAGGGCAGGGCGGCCAGGCCCAGCCCGGCGCGGGCGGCGGCCAGCAGCGCCGACAGGTTGTTGCTGCGCAGGGGGCCCTGCACCGGAACCATCAACGACGCGCCGTCGGCGCCAGCGAAGTGCCAGCGCTCGTCGCCCTGCACGCTGCTGTAGATCAGCGCCTCGTGCCGGGCCAGCGCCTGCGGCGTGGCGGGTGCGCCGCGGCGCTTCAGGTACGCGGCCGAGGCCACCAGCACCCAGGGGTTGACGCCCAGGTAGCGCGCGCCCAGCGACGAATCGGCCAGCCGGCCCATGCGGATGGCCAGGTCGATGCCCTGCTCGACCAGGTTGACGTAGCGGTCCTCGAAGCTCAGGTCGATCTGCAGCCCCGGGTGCTGCTGCATGAAGCGCAGCACCAGCGGCGTCAGCACGCGGCGGCCGAAGGCCACCGAGCTGCTGATGCGCAAGGTGCCCTGCACCCGCGACTGCATCAGCGCGGCCAGGTTGTCGGCGTCTTCCAGTTCGCGCACGATGGCCTTGGCCTTGTCGTAGTAGGCCGCGCCCACCTCGGTGGGCGTGACGCCGCGCGTGCTGCGGTGGAACAGCCGCGCGCTCAAGCGCGCCTCCAGCGCCGCCACGTGCTTGGTGGCGGTGGGCTGGGTCAGCCCCAGGTCGGCCGAGGCGCGGCTGAAGCTGCCGGTCTCGACCACGCGAATGAAGAGCCGCAAGCCGGCCAGCGTGTCCATGCGCTGCACTGTAGCGGGATGCCGGCTGCATTAAGCTCGCACGATGCACTACGACACCGACAAGCGCGACCACGGCCTGCCACACGACCCCTTCAAGGCCCTGGTGGTGCCGCGGCCGATCGGCTGGGTCTCGACGCTGGACCGCGAAGGCCGCGCCAACCTGGCGCCCTACAGTTTCTTCAATGCGGTGAGCGACCGGCCGCCGATGCTGATGTTCAGCAGCGGCGGCACCAAGGACAGCCTGCGCAACATCCTGGACACGGGCGAGTTCACCTGCTCGATTGCCACCTGGGCGCTGCGCGAGCCGATGAACCTGAGCTCGGCCCCAGTGGCACCGGACGTGGACGAATTCCGGATCGCCGGGCTGACCAAGGCCGCCTCGCGCCGTGTCGGCCCGCCGCGGGTGGCCGAGTCGCCGGCCGCTTTCGAATGCAAGCTGTGGCAGGCGCTGCCGCTGCCACCGGCCAAGCCGGGCGGGCCGCCGGCCTACACGATGGTGATCGGCACCGTGGTCGCGGTGTACATCGATGATGCTTTCATCCACGACGGCCGTGTCGACAGCGCGGCGATGCGCCCGCTGGCCCGGCTGGGCTACATGGACTACTGCAGCTACGGCCCCGAGCAAGTGTTCCCGATGGACCGGCCGCTGGCCAGCGAGGACGGTCAGCGCGCGGTGCTGCCCACGGCGCCGTGGGACGGCGTCTACCGCTGAAGCGCGGCCGCGGCCGCGGACGCGGCCAGGCGCCGCTGGCCGGCATCGTCGTCCAGGCCCGGCTTCAGGACGCGGAAGTAGGGCGACACGTCGAAGTCGCGCGGCACGAACAGGCTGTGGTGGCGCTGGTGCAGAATTTCTTCGACGCAGCCCGGGCACAAAGGGTCGGCGAGCGGCCGCTGCTCCACCACGGGCAGGATCGGGTAGCCCACCGCCTGGAAGGCCTGCGCGATCAGCGTCGAGCAGATGGCCCGCGTGGGGTCGCCACTGCCCAGCACCAGCAGGCGGCGCCGCCAGCGCAGCGGCACCGGCGGCGTGGGGAACAGGTAGCGTGCCAGGTCGAAGATGTTGCGCAGGTCGTAGCGGTGGCCGATGCGGGCCAGCACATGGGCGCACAGGCGCCGCACTTCGGCATCGGCCAGGCCGGAAGGCCGGCACACGCGCACATGCTGGCCGGCAAAGGGCGCCAGGCCAACCGCGCGCACGCCCTCCAGCGTGTCCGCCTCAACCACGCAGGGCACGCTGCCGTCGGCCGCGGCACGGTCGGGCTGCGGGCCGACATACAGCGCCGCATGCGACCAGGTCGATTGCGTCAGGTACTTGACGGCCGTGCTGATGCGGCTGTGGCCTTCGACCAGCAGCACGTCGCCGGGCCGCAGGCAGGCCTGCAGTTGTGCCACGCTGGCCGGCGCGGTGCTGTCGTGCACATGGCGCGGGCGCGTCAGGTAGCGGGCCAGCCAGCGGCCCCAGGTGCCGAAATGCATGCCGTCGATCTCCGGTGCCCGCCGCCGGGCGCCCCGGTTCAGTCGGCCCGGCGGCGCGCGGCTTACAGGCGCTAAGCTCGCAGGCAACACAGCACGCAGGAGCCCCGGCCATGCAGAGCCTGGATATCGGTTTCGTCGGTCTGGGCGTGATGGGCACGCCGATGGCCACCCACCTGGCGCGGGCGGGCCACCGGCTGCGCCTGCACGACGCGCG
>JAFLDH010000518.1 GCA_017302505.1 Burkholderiales bacterium | reverse complement strand
CCCCCTTCGCTGGCGGTAGCGGCGCCCGCGCCGGTTGACACGGCACCCCTGCAGACCACGCCCGAGGGCGACCGCTGGGCCGCGCTGGTCGGCCGGTTGGTGGCTGCGGGTGCGGTGCAGGCGCTGGTGCGCGAGCTGGCGCAACAGGCCGGCCTGGAGCGTATCGACGACACCAGCGCGCCGCCCACCTGGCATCTGCTGGTGGAACGCGACTCGTTGCGCACCGATGCGCTGCGCGACAAGTTGGTGCAGGCCTTGGTCTCCGAGCTTGGCCAGCCGGTGCAGTTGCAGCTGCATGCCCGTGTGCCGCAGGATTCGCCGGCCCGCCGCGATGCGGCCGAACGCGACCGCCGGCAGCGCGAGGCCGAGGCAGCCATCCGCAACGATCCGCTGGTGCTCGACCTGATGTCCCAATTCAAGAGTGCACGCATCGTGCCCGGCTCGATCAAACCCATCTGAACCACGAAGGATCTGCACCATGATGAAGAACCAGCTGGCCGGCCTGATGAAGCAGGCCCAGGCAATGCAGGACAACATGAAGCGCGCGCAGGAGGAGCTGGCTTCGATCGAAGTCGAAGGCCAGTCCGGCGCGGGTCTGGTGAAGGTGGTCATGACCTGCAAGCACGACGTGCGCCGCGTGGCCATCGACCCCAGCCTGCTGGGCGATGACCGCGACATGCTCGAGGACCTGGTAGCCGCGGCCTTCAACGACGCCATCCGCCGCGCCGAGGCCGTCAGCACCGAGAAGATGGGTGCGCTGACTGCCGGGCTGCCGCTGCCGCCGGGGATGAAGTTCCCGTTCTAGGCGTGGTAGGCGGCGCATGGCCGAAGCCCGACTCGAGGCGCTGATCGACGCGTTGCGTCGCTTGCCCGGCGTGGGGCCGAAGTCGGCGCAGCGCATGGCCTACCACCTGTTGCAGCATGACCGGTCTGGCGCCGGCACGCTGGCACAGGCGCTGCAGCAGGCCTTGCAGCAGGTGGGCCACTGCCGGCGTTGCCATACCTTCACCGAAAACGAGGTCTGCGCCACCTGCGCCGACACCGGCCGCGACCCGCGCATGTTGTGCGTGGTGGAAACGCCGGCCGATCAGGCGGCACTGGAGCGCAGCGGCGGCTACCGCGGCCTGTACTTCGTGCTGATGGGCCGGCTCAGCCCCTTGGATGGCGTCGGGGTGCGCGACATCGGCGCCATGCAGTTGCTGGAACGTGCGTGCGATGGCGTCGTGGCCGAAGTCATTCTGGCCACCGGCTTCAGCGCCGAGGGCGAAGCCACCGCGCATGCGCTGGGTGAGGCCTTGCGATCGCGTGGCCTGAAGGTGACGCGCCTCGCGCGTGGCGTGCCAGCCGGCAGTGAACTGGAGTACGTCGACCTGGGCACCATCGCCCACGCCCTGGTCGACCGGCACTGAAGCGGCGGCGCTAGAGCTTAGAGTCGGGCTTCGAGGCCGCGACACGCGGCGTGGGCTTGGCGGGGGCGGCCGCATTGGCCGTGCCGCGCTTCGGCGCCGCCTTGGCGGTTCGCGCGTTCGGGCTCTTCGTGGTCTGCCGCTTGCCCGTGGGGGCCGGCGTGGCCTTGACCACGACGATGGTCTGGCCCGGCTTGAAGCGCGCGCCGGTGTCCACGCTGTTCCACTGCGCCACTTGCTCGGCACTGACACCGTGGCGCTTGGCCACCGCGGCCACACTGTCCCCCCTCTTGCCGGCCTTGAAGGTGATGCGCCGGCCGGATGCGCGTTCGGGTGCCAGCAGGATCTTCGCGTTGTCGGCCACCTGCTCGGGCACGTCGCCGGTCTTGTGCACGGCCCGCGGCACCAGCAAGGTGGAGCCGGCCTTGACGAGCATGCGCGGCGGGATGCGGTTCACCTGGCGCAACTCGGCTTCGCTGATGCCCAGCTGCTTGGCCACGTCGGCCGGCTTCAGCGTGGCCGGCGCCACCCAGGCGGTCCAGGTGGCCAGCGGTGCGCGGTGCTCGCGCAGGTTGCGCACGAACAGCGTGGCGGCGCTGTAGGGCAGCAGCACCTGCGGCGTGCCAGCCGCCAGGATCACCGGCTTGTTCATCTGTGGGTTCAGTTGCTGGAACTCTTCCAGCGACACGCCCGCCAGGCGGGCGGCCACGTCCACGTCGATGTCGTTGGTGATCGGCACCGCCAGGAAGTAGGGGTGGTTCTCCAGCGGCGGCAGCGTGATGGCGAAGGCCTGAGGCCGCAGCACGATGTTCTTCACCGCCTGCAGCTTGGGCACGTAGTTGCGGGTCTCGTCGGGCATGCGCAGCTGTTCGTAGGTGCCCGGCAGGCCAGCCTTCAGGTTGCGGTCGATGGCGCGCTGCACATTGCCCTGGCCCCAGTTGTAGGCCGCCAGCGCCAGCTGCCAGTCGCCGAACTGCTTGTGCAGCATCTGCAGGTAGTCGAGTGCCGCGCGGGTGGAGGCCAGCACGTCACGCCGGTCGTCACGGAACAGGTTCTGTTTCAGGTCGAAGTCCTTGCCGGTGGCGGGCATGAACTGCCACATGCCCGAGGCGCGCGCCACCGACAGGGCCTGCGGGTTGAAGGCGCTTTCGATGAAGGGCAGCAGTGCCAATTCGGTGGGCATGCCGCGCTTCTCGATCTCTTCGACCACATAGAACAGGTAGCGGCTGCCGCGCTCGGTCATGCGTTGCACGTAGTCCGGCCGGGAGGCGTACCAGTCCTGCCACTTCAGCACCAGCGCATTGTCCAGGTCCACCATCGCGAAGCCACGACGCACGCGCACCCACAAGTCGGTGTAGGCCGCGGGGTCGTCGCCTTCGATGATCACCGAGGGGTTCAGCGGATCCAGCGCGAACAGATAAGGCTGCGTGCCGGCCTTGGCATCAGCCTTCGGTGCCGAGGCTGCAGCGGCCGGCGGCACGGCCTGCGGTGCGCTGGCGGCGACGCTGGGCGCGGG
>JAFLDH010000517.1 GCA_017302505.1 Burkholderiales bacterium | reverse complement strand
TCCAGCGCGGCCAGCGCCTCCAGCGTGGCGGCGTCGCGCAGGTCCAGCGGGCCGCTGGCGGTGCGGCGCAGCGCGGCCAGCGTGGCACCGCAGCCCAGCGCCTGGCCGATGTCCTCGGCCAGCGTGCGCACGTAGGTGCCCTTGCTGCACTGCACGTCCAGCACCAGCACATCGCCCTGCCAGTCGAGCACGTCGATGCGCTGCACGGTCACGCTGCGCGGCGCGCGCTCCACCTCGACGCCGGCGCGCGCATAGTCGTAGAGCGCCCGGCCCTCGTGCTTCAGTGCCGACTGCATCGGCGGCACCTGCTCGATGCGGCCGGTGAAGCGCGCGCAGGCCGCGTCGATCGCGGCCCGGTCGACCTGCACCGGACGGCGTTCCAGCACCTCGCCTTCGGCATCGCCGCCGCGGGTGGTGACGCCCAGCCGCAGCGTGGCCACGTAGCGCTTGTCGGCGTCCAGGCTGACCTGCGCGAACTTGGTGGCCGCGCCGAAGCACAGCGGCAGCAGCCCGGTGGCCAGCGGATCCAGCGTGCCGGTGTGGCCGGCCTTCTCGGCCCGGTACAGGCGCTTGGCCTGCTGCAGCGCGTCGTTGCTGCTCAGGCCCAGGGGCTTGTCGAGCAGCAGCACGCCGTGCACCGGCCGGCGCGGGATGCGCGGGCGTGCGGCGGGTTTCACTCGCTGTCCTTGGCGCGCTGCGCGTTGGCCTGCGCAATCAGCGCGCTCAAGCCCGCGGCGCGCTCGGTGCTGCGGTCGAAATGGAAATGCAGCGTCGGCACGGTGTGGATCTGCAGCTTCTTGAACAGGCCGTTGCGCAGGAAGCCGGCGGCCTCGTTCAGCGCCTGCTCGCATTCGGCGACGTCGCCGCTCAGCAGCGAGAAGAACACCTTGGCATGCGCATAGTCGGGCGACACCTCGACCGCGTTGATGGTGATCAAGCCGATGCGCGGGTCCTTCAGCTCGCGCACCAGCAGCGCCACGTCGCGCTGGATCTGGTCGGCCACGCGGAAGCTGCGGTTGACGGTGGATTTCTTGTGTCGCATGGTGTCCTCTCAAGCACAAACCCCGCCGTGGGGGGCGGGGTTTGCGGTGGGGCAGCAAACTCGCCTACAGCGTCCGTGCCACTTCCTTGACCTCGAAGAACTCGAGCGTGTCGCCCTCGGCGATGTCGTTGTAGTTCTTGATCTTGATGCCGCACTCGAAGCCTTCCTTGACCTCGCGCACGTCTTCCTTGATGCGCCGCACGCTCTCGACCTCGCCGGTGAAGACGATGACGTTGTCGCGCAGGATGCGCACCCGCGCGCCGCGGCGCACCAGGCCGGCGGTGACCATGCAACCGGCCACCGTGCCGATTTTGGACGCCACGAACTTGGTGCGGATCTCGGCCGTGCCGATGACCTCTTCGCGCTGCTCGGGGGCCAGCATGCCGGTCATCGCCGCCTTCACGTCGTCGACCGCGTCGTAGATGATGCTGTAGTAGCGCAGGTCGACGTTGTTGCCTTCGGCCAGCTTGCGCGCACCGGCGTCCGCCCGCACGTTGAAGCCGACGATCACCGCCTTGGAGGCGATGGCCAGGTTGACGTCGCTTTCGCTGATGCCGCCCACCGCCGAGTGCACGATCTGGATCTTGACCTCGTCGGTGCTGAGCTTCTGCAGCGCCTGGGCCAGCGCTTCCTGCGAGCCCTGCACGTCGGCCTTGACGATCAGCGGCAGCATCTGCGCCTCGCCCTGGCCCATGTTCTCGAACATGTTCTCCAGGTTGGCGGCCTGCTTCTTGGCCAGCTTGACGTCGCGGTACTTGCCCTGGCGGAAGGTGGCGATCTCGCGGGCGCGGCGCTCGTCGGCCAGCACCATGAAATCGTCGCCGGCCTGCGGCACCTCGGTCAGGCCCTGGATCTCGACCGGGATCGACGGGCCGGCCTCGTCGGTGTTCTTGCCGTCCTCGTCGAGCATCGCGCGCACGCGGCCGTAGCTGGAGCCGGCCAGCACCACGTCGCCCTTCTTCAGCGTACCGCTCTGCACCAGCACGGTGGCCACCGGGCCGCGGCCCTTGTCCAGCCGCGCCTCGATGACGATGCCCTTGGCCATCGCGTCGGTCGGCGCCTTCAGCTCCAGCACCTCGGCCTGCAGCAGCACCTGCTCGAGCAGGTCGTCGATGCCCTGGCCGGTGCGCGCCGACACCGGCACGAAGGGCGAATCACCACCAAAGTCCTCGGGCACCACCTCTTCGGCCACGAGTTCGCTCTTCACGCGCTCGACGTTGGCCTCGGGCTTGTCGATCTTGTTCATCGCCACGACGATCGGCACGCCGGCCGCCTTGGCATGGGAGATCGCTTCCTTGGTCTGCGGCATCACGCCGTCGTCGGCCGCCACCACCAGGATCACCAGGTCGGTGGCCTTGGCGCCGCGGGCGCGCATCGCCGTGAAGGCGGCGTGGCCCGGGGTGTCGAGGAAGGTGATCATGCCGCGCGGCGTCTCCACGTGGTACGCGCCGATGTGCTGCGTGATGCCGCCGGCCTCGCCGGAAGCCACGCGGGTGCGGCGGATGTAGTCCAGCAGCGAGGTCTTGCCGTGGTCGACGTGGCCCATGACGGTGACCACCGGGGCACGCGGCTTGTCTTCGCCGGTGGTGGCCGCCTCTTCTTCCTCGAGGAAGGCCTCCGGGTCGTCGAGCTTGGCAGCCAGCGCGGTGTGGCCCATCTCCTCGACCAGGATCATGGCCGTTTCCTGGTCCAGTTGCTGGTTGATGGTGACCATCTGACCCAGCTTCATCAGCTGCTTGATCAGTTCGCTGGCCTTGACCGACATCTTGTGGGCCAGGTCGGCCACGCTGATGGTCTCGGGCACGTGCACTTCCTGCACCGTGAACTCGGCCGGTGCGGCAAAGCTGCTGCCGGCGCCTTCGCGCTGGTCGCCCCGGCGTGCGCCGCGCGGCGCGCGC
>JAFLDH010000516.1 GCA_017302505.1 Burkholderiales bacterium | reverse complement strand
CCGCGGCTGCAGGCCGGCGAAATGCGCGGCGCCCAGCGAGGGGTCGTCGGTCATCAGCGTGGCCTGCTCCAGCACGTTGCGCAGCTCGCGGATGTTGCCCGGCCAGTCATGCCGGGCCAGCAGCTCCAGCGCATCGGGCCGCAGGCTCTTGTGCGGCAGACCGCTGCGCCGCGAGATGTCCTCGGCCAGCGTCTCGACCAGCGCCTCCAGGTCGTCGAGCCGCTCGCGCAGCGGCGGCAGGTGGATCGGCAGCACGTTCAGCCGGTAGTACAGGTCGGCGCGGAAGCTGCCGGCCTGCACCATCGCCGGCAGGTCGCGGCTGGTGGCGGCGATCACCCGCACGTTGACCCGCTGCACCTGGTTGCTGCCCAGCGGCTCCAGCTCCTGCTCCTGCAGCACGCGCAGCAGCTTGCTCTGCAGCGCCAGCGGCATGTCGCCGATCTCGTCGAGCAGCAGCGTGCCGCCATCGGCCGCCTTGAACTTGCCGTCGCGGCCCTTGCGGTCGGCGCCGGTGTAGGCGCCGGGCGCCACGCCGAAGAACTCGGCCTCCAGCAGCGCCTCGGGCACGGCAGCGATGTTCACCGCCACGAAGGGCTTGCCGGCCCGCGCGCTGGCCGCATGGATACCGTGCGCCAGCAGCTCCTTGCCGGTGCCGGTCTCGCCCAGTAGCAGCACGGTGGAATCGGTCTGCGCCACGCGCCGCGCCTGGCGCTTGACCTCCACCGCGGCGGCGCTGCTGCCGATGAAGCTGGCGATGCTGTGCTTCGGACGGCGCTGCGCGGCCAGCTGCTGGCGGGCGCTGTCCAGCTCGCGCTGCAGTCGCGCGAACTTGCTCATCAGCGGCTGCATCGTGGTCTCGGGCTGGTCCAGCAGCACCATGCCGAAGGCGCCGATGACCTGGCCGCTGTCGTCGCGCAGCGGCAGCCGGCTGACCAGGAAGGTGCCGGCCTGGTTGCTGAGCAGGTCCACCAGGATCGGTTTCCCGGTGTCGATGACCTCGTTCATCATCGTGTTGGGCACCACCTCCTCGACGCGCTTGCCGACGAAGGCGTCGGCGCTGTCGAAGCCCAGCGCCGGCAGAAACTGCTTGTAGCTCTCGCTGATCCAGACGATGCGGTGTTGCCGGTCGACCAGCATCGAGCCCATGGCCGAGCTG
This sequence comes from Burkholderiales bacterium, assembly GCA_017302505.1. GTDB lineage: Bacteria > Pseudomonadota > Gammaproteobacteria > Burkholderiales > Burkholderiaceae_C > Rubrivivax. Next base: position 1,792 of record JAFLDH010000516.1, on the reverse strand, counting down.
GCGAAGGCATCGAACATGCTCTTCGCCGCCAGCTTGAGCATCGGCTCGTCAGGCAGCGTGGGGGGGTCGGGGCGGTCGGCCATCGTCGGCAACGGGCGGGTGCGCGACTGTAGGCCCGCAGCCGCGTAGTGTCCAGAAAGCATACAGATTCGCATCTCGGCGGCAGCTGTTGCAATTACGTAATTACAGAATTACGATGGCGGCCGACTCGTATCAGACCGAACCATGGCCGAACCGATCCCCCTGCGTGGCACCTCGCTGCACGACAGCGTGGCCGCCCGGCTGCGCGCGATGGTCTTCGACCGGCAGCTGGCGCCGGGCCAGTGGATCGACGAGAAGCAACTGGCCGCCGCCTGGTCGGTGAGCCGCACGCCGCTGCGCGAGGCGCTGAAGGTGCTGGCCGCCGAAGGCCTGGTGGAACTGGTGCCGCAACGCGGCTGCCGCGTCATCGAGCTGTCGGACGACGATGCCGACGACCTGTTCCCGGTGATGGCGCTGCTGGAAGGCCGCTGCGCGCAGGAAGCCGCGCGCAAGGCCAGCCCGGCCGACATCGCCGAGCTGCAACGCCTGCACCTGGAGCTGGAGCGCCATGCTGCGGCCCGCGACCTGGACGGCTACTACCGCGCCAACCATGTGTTCCACAGCCGCGTGCAGGCGCTGGCCGACAACCGCTGGCTGGACCGCGCCACCGGCGACCTGCGCAAGTTCCTGCGCCTGATGCGCGGCCGGCAGCTGCACCTGCCGGGGCGCATCGACGCCTCGATCAACGAGCACCGCGTACTGATTGATGCCTTCGCGCAGGGCGACGCGGCGCGCGCCGAGCGTGCGATGCACGACCACCTGATGGCGCAGCTGGTGGCGCTGAAGCAGCTGCGCGCCCTGCAACGGCAGACGGGAGAGAGCCATGCTGGATGAACTGCGGCAGGTGGCCGCACGGCAGCGCGCGCAGCACCAGCTGCGCAGCCTGGTCTTCGGCTGCAAGCGGCTGCTGTCCGAGCGTGGCGAGACCAACAGCATGGCCATCGCGCGCCAGCTGATCGAGCGCATCGACGCGCTCGCCGACGGCGAGCTGGACGAGTTCTTCGACTACCTGAGCCTGCAGCTCAGCCCCGACCCGAAGCGCGTGCTGCAGGCCGCCGAGGCCTATGCCCAGCAGCCCAATGCGCAGCACCTGATCGCGCTGACGCAGGTGGCCGAGCCGCCGCGTCAGGAGCTGCTGCGCCGGCTGAACCGCACGCCGCACGGCACCGCCACGCTGGTGCGCATGCGCCGCGCGCTGCTGCAGCGGCTGCCGAAGAAGCCGGAATGGATGGCGCTGGAAGCCGACCTGCTGCACCTGTTCAGCAGCTGGTTCAACCCGGGCTTCCTGCAGATGCGGCGTGTCGACTGGAACTCGCCGGCCAAGCTGCTGGAAAAGATCATCCAGCACGAGGCGGTGCACGCCATCGACGGCTGGGACGACCTGCGCCGCCGGCTGCAGCCCGACCGCCGCTGCTTCGCCTTCTTCCATCCGCAGCTGCCCGACGAGCCGCTGATCTTCGTCGAGGTGGCGCTGCTGCCCGACATGCCGCCGGCGATCGCGCCGCTGATCGACAAGGGAAGCAGCCCGCTGCCGCCCGAGCGCTTCCGCGTCGCCGCCTTCTACAGCATCAGCAACTGCGAGCCGGGGCTGCGCAATGTGTCGCTGGGCAACTTCCTGATCAAGAGCGTGGCCGAGCAACTGCAGCGCGAGCTGCCGCGGATCCGCACCTTCTGCACGCTGTCGCCGATCCCCGGCTTCGCGGCCTGGCTG
>JAFLDH010000515.1 GCA_017302505.1 Burkholderiales bacterium | reverse complement strand
GGGCCCGCTCGCGCTGGGCCTGCAGCGCGGGATCGGCCGGCCGCGCGGCCGTGTCCCAGCCCTGCAGATGACGCAGGGCCAGGTCGCGCAGCGCGGCAATCCACTCATGCCGGTCATTGAGGCAGGCGATGTAGTGGAACTGCTTGCCGCCGGCGGCCAGGAAGGCCTCGCGCGCTTCCTGGTCGATCTCTTCCAGTGTCTCCAGGCAGTCGCCGGCGAAGCCCGGGCACAGCACGTCCACCCGTTCCAGGCCCTCGCGGGCCAGTTGCTGCAGCGTCGGCTCGGTGTAGGGCTGCAGCCACTGCGCCTTGCCGAAGCGGCTCTGGAAGGTGACGCGGTATTCCTCGGGCGTCAGGCCCAGGCGTTCGGCCAGCAACCGGGCCGTCTTGTGGCACTGGCAGTGGTACGGGTCGCCCAGGTGCAGCGTGCGCTCGGGCACGCCGTGGAAGCTCATCAGCAGCATGCGGCCGCGGCCTTCGCGCTGCCAGTGGGCGGTGACCTGTGCGGCCAGCGCGGCAATGTAGCCGGGGTCGTCATGGTACTGGTGCAGGAAGCGCAGCTCGGGCACCCAGCGCGCCTGCTGTCCCCAGGCAGCCACCGCGTCGAACACGCTGGCACTGGTGGCGGCCGAGTACTGCGGGTACAGCGGCAGCACCAGCACCCGGGTCACGCCGTCGGCCCGCAGCGCATCCATTTGCTGCGCGATGCTGGGCTGGCCGTAGCGCATGGCATGGCGCACCGGCACCGGATGCCCCGCTTCGCCGAGGTAGCCGGCCAGGAGCTTGGCCTGCTTGGCCGTCCACACCGCCAGCGGCGAGCCTTCGGGCGTCCAGATGGCGGCGTACTTCTGCGCCGACTTGGCCGGCCGCACACGCAGGATCACGCCGTGCAGGATCAGCCACCAGGGCAGCTTGGGGATCTCGACCACGCGCGGGTCGCTCAGGAATTCGGCGAGGTAGCGGCGCAGCGCTGCGGGCGTGGGCGCATCGGGCGTGCCCAGATTGACCAGCAGCACGCCGACGCGGGCGGCGCTGCCATGCCGGTAGGCGGGCTCGGTCGTGAAGCTCATCGCGTGGCGACCGTTGACAACGGCCCGCGGCGGGCCTGCTGGAGCGGGTGCATGCCGATCAGGCCGCCGGCGCCAGGCCGAGGGCCGACAGCGACTGGCGCAGCTGGCCGATGTCGACCGGCTTGGGCCAGCAGCCGGCAAAGCCGGCCTCAGCCGCCTGACGGCGCAGGGCGGGATCGTCGTCGGCGCTGCACAGGAAGGCTGGCACCTGCGCCAGGCCAGGCAGGGCGCGCAGCGCCCGCAGCAGGGCCAGGCCGTCGGTGTCGGGCAGATGCAGGTCGATCACCAGCAGCTGAGGCATAGCGTCGCGCGCCACTTCCAGCGCCTCGGTGCCGCTGGCGGCGGTGGCCACCTGCACGCCATCGATTGCGCTGCAGGCATGTTCGAACAGCATCAGGTTGATGCGCTCGTCATCGACGTAAAGCAGCTGCATCGGCTCAGCCCAGTGGCGAGGTTTCGGTATCGCCGTAGCGCAGCACCTCGAAGCGCACGCAGGCCGACGACGGATCGGCCGGCGAGCCGCCCAGGCCGATGGCGCCGCTGCCGTGCAGCAGGCAGCTGCCGCGGCGCAGGCTGACGATCTCGCCGTCGGCAAAGCGCACGTAAGTGCCGTTGTAGCTGAGGTCGCTGAGCTGGAAGCTGCCGCCATGCCAATCGAGCCGGGCGTGCGAGCGCGACACGCGCGAATCATCGACGCAGTAGTGGGCCTGCGGGCTGCGCCCCAGCACCACAGGCAGCTGGCGGTTGGCGAAGACCCTCTCCAGATCCAGCCATTCCAGGCGGATGGCTTCAGGCTCGGCCGCCGGGGCCACGTCGCCGAACTGGGTGGCCGCACTGTCGGCGCTGCGCCGACCGGCGTAGACGAACACCTGCACCGGTTCGATGCGGCCGCGAAGCACCAACTGATCCAGGCTGCGGAACATCGTTTTCTGGCTGCGCGTCAAGCCGGCCAGCACGGCTGCGGTGATCAGCGTCTCGTTGTCGCCGGCGTGGTCCAGCAGCCGGGCGGCCACGTTGACCGCATCGCCGAAACAATCGCCGGCCATCTCGACCACTTCGCCACGCGACACCGCCACCTGAAGCCGCAGGCCGCGCAGGCCGGTGGACGCGCCACGCTCCTGGCCTCGGCTGACGATGCCGGCCAGCACCTCCTGCATCTGCAGCGCCGCGGGTACGGCCTGGGCCGGCGTGTCAAAGACCGCCATCAGGCCATCGCCCAGGGTCTTGACCACATGGCCGCCGTGACCGTTGACCGGCGGCGCGAGCGCGGCCACGCAGTGCGTCACCACCGAAGTCGCCTCGGCGTTGCCCAGGCTCTCGAACAGCCCGGTGCTGCCGCGCAGGTCGGCGAACAGGATGGTGCGGTCGGAGATCTGCGTCATGCCGGCGGAAAGTGTAAGCCCGCTTCAGCAAGGCTCGTGCCGGGCCCCGCCGAAAGAGCGGGGCCCGGCGCCGGCATCACAGGTTGTCCAGGTACGTCCGCAGCTTGTCCGAACGGCTGGGGTGCTTGAGCTTGCGGATCGCCTTGGCCTCGATCTGGCGGATGCGCTCGCGAGTGACGTCGAACTGCTTGCCCACCTCTTCCAGCGTGTGGTCGGTGCTCATCTCGATGCCGAAACGCATGCGCAGGACCTTGGCCTCGCGCGGCGTCAGCGAATCGAGAATGTCCTTGACCACGTCGCGCAGGCCGGCCTGCATCGCGGCCTCGATCGGCGCAGTGTTGTTGGTGTCCTCGATGAAGTCGCCCAGGTGCGAATCGTCGTCGTCGCCGATCGGCGTTTCCATGGAGATCGGCTCCTTGGCGATCTTCATGATCTTGCGGATCTTGTCCTCGGGGATCTCCATCTTCTCGGCCAGCGTCGGCGCGTCGGGCTCGTAGC
>JAFLDH010000514.1 GCA_017302505.1 Burkholderiales bacterium | reverse complement strand
GCGCGGCTCGCGTTCCAGCAGCACGCAGTCGATGCCGGCCTCGCGCAGGAAGATGGCAGCCGTCAGCCCGCAGGCACCGGCGCCGACGATGGCCACCGGCACCTGCGGCGTGCCCGCGGGCAGCGCCGCGCTGCGTTCGATGCGCGGGCCCTGCATCGGGCGCTCAGGCCGTGGGCCGATGCAGGTAGCGGCCGCTGGGCTTGCCCAACACGTTGCCGTCCTCGTAGATCTTCTGCCCGCGCAGGTAGGTGGTGGTCACGCGCGCCGACAGCTCCAGCCCCTCGAAGGGCGTGTAGCCCTGCGTGCTGGGCGATTCGGCGGCGCGGATGGTCCAGGTCTGCGCCGGGTCCACCAGCGCGATGTCGGCGTCGTAGCCGGGCGCCAGGTCGCCCTTGGCGTTCAGCCCGAAGCGCTGCGCCGGGTTCCAGCTGGTGACGCGCGCCATGTGGTTGTAGTCCATGCCGCGCTTGGTGCCTTCGCTCACCAGCGCGGGCAGCAGGTATTCGGTGCCGCCGAAGCCGCTCTTGGCCATCCAGATGTTGCCGAAGTAGCGCTTGGGGATCTTGGTCTCGTGGCGGCAGCAGGCATGGTCGCTGCAGACCCAGTCCAGCTCCTCGGCCAGCAGCGCCTGCCACAGGAACTCCACGTCCTCGCGCGGGCGGATCGGCGGGTTCACCTTGGCCAGCTCGGCCGCCGGGCTGGTGACGTCGAGCATCAGGTGGCCGATGGTCACCTCGCGCCTGAAGTCGATGTGCGGGAAGGTGTCGGCCATCATCAGGGCGGCCTGCACCGCCTTCTTGCTGCTCAGGTGCAGCAGGTTGATGTTGGGCAGCGCGGTCTCGTGCGCCAGGTAGGCGGCGGTGAAGACGGCCAGGCCCTCGCTGTGCGGCGGGCGGCTGGCGTGGTAGGCGGCCAGGCCCTTCTGCGACTTGTCCTTCTCCACCAGCTTGGTGTAGGCGGTCATGATCTCGGCCGTCTCGCAATGCAGCGACAGCGAGATCTGCCGCGCCTTACTGCCCAGCAGTTCCCGCGCCTTCTGCACGCCGCGCATCACGAACTCGAAGTGCGCGACGTCGTAGCGCTCGCCCTCGCCGATCATCAGGAAGTCACGCTGCGAATCGCTGGCGCCGTGCAGGCCGTGGCTGCCGTAGAACATGAAGATCTTGAAGCTGGCCACGCCATGCTTGTCGACGAGCATCGGGATCTCGTCGATGTGCTTGCGGTCCATCGGCGCCAGGTGGAAGCCGTAGTCGACGTGGAAGCGGTTCTTCGCCAGCGCCAGCACCTCGGGGAAGAACTTGGCATAGGCCCCGCCCTTGTTCAGGTAGTACTGGCCGGTGCGGAAGTAGTTCAGCGAGGACGTCACGCCGCCCATCGCCGCGGCCTTCGATTCGCTGATGGCGTCCTCCTGCAGCGGTGCGTAGATGCCGGCGTGCATGTGGGCATCGACCACGCCGGGGAACGCCAGCCGGCCGCGGCCGTCGTGCACGTTCTTGGCACGCTCGGGCGCGATGCCCGGTGCGATCAGCGCCACCTTCTCGTTGCGCACGGCAATGTCGGCCTCGTGCACGGTGTTGCCGTGCGGGCGCACGACGCGGACGTTCTTGATCAGCAGGTCGAATTCGGGGGTGCTCATCGGGGCTCCTGGAGGCGGCGTTTCAGCATCGGCAGAAGTCCGCCGGCGCGGACCATGTCGAGCAGGAAGTCGGGGATCGGTTCGAAGTTCAGCTGCCGGCCGTCGGCCAGCGTGATGGTGCGCGAGGGCAGGTCGAAGGCCAGCGCGCTGCCGTCGTCGATGGTGGTGGCCTTGGGGCAGGTCAGCAGCAGCAGGCCGACGTTAAAGGCATTGCGGAAGAACAAGCCCGCGTAGGACGGCGCGATCACCGCTGCCACGCCCAGGTGCACCAGCGCCGCGGCCGCCTGCTCGCGCGAGCTGCCGATGCCGAAGTGCTGGCCGGCGACGATCGCATCACCATGCTTTACCTGCGACGCGAACTCGGGGCGCACGGTCTCCAGGCAGTGTTGCGCGATGCGCTCGATGCCGTGCTTCATCGCATGGCCTGGGGCCAGCTGGTCGGTGTCGATGTCGGCGGGGAGCTTCCAGGTTCTCATCGCCGTGAGCTTCCTGCCCAAGTTGGCGCGGGCAAAGGCCCGTGCGGGTGGCCGGCAGCGCTTAGCCTCGGCGGTCGGCGCCTGCGGCACCGACTCCCCTGTGCTCCTCGGTCTCCTGGCCTGCCGCATAACTCACTCCGCGCGCTTCGCGCGCTGCGTTCAAACAGATGCGGCAAGTCAGTTGTTGAAGCGCGCTGCGCGCGCGGCCAAGAGCCCTGCGGTGCTCGGCGCCTCCGATGCGCACTGCCGGCCACCCACACGGCCCTTTGCGGCACCGACGGTGGTGTTCGGGGAGAACACAACCGCCGCTCTCCGTCGCGGCAGGGGGCAGCCGTCTGGGGCGATTTCTGGGTCGGCGAGCAGCGCAGGCCCGGGCGAGGCGCGCACGCAGTGCGCGCTTCGTAGACTGACTCACGGCATCTGTCTGAACGGAGCGAGCGCAGCTCGCGCAGTGAGTTATGCCGTGCTCGCCCGGGCCGAGCAGCGCAGCGCAGTCGGCGCGCAGCGCCGACCGACCCAGCATGAGCCCCTGGCGGGTGCCCCCTGTCGCGACTCGCGCGGGCGTCCGAACGCCCGACGACACACCGCTGCATCACCCCAGCACCTCCCGCGCATCACTGATGCGCCCGCGCAGCGCCGATGCGGCCACGGTGTAGGGCGAGCCCAGGTACACCTCGGCCGAGGCCGAGCCCATGCGGCCGCGGAAGTTGCGGGCGGTGGACGAGATGACGCGCAGGCCCTCGCCGATGGCCCCGCCGTAGCCCGCGCAGGCACCGCAGGCGCTGGGCAGCAGTTCGGCGCCGGCCTCGCGCAGGCGCTGGATCACGCCGTCGCGCTCG
>JAFLDH010000513.1 GCA_017302505.1 Burkholderiales bacterium | reverse complement strand
CCGGCAGCCTGCGCCCGGCCTGGCCGCTGCCCGCCTGGCCCAGCCACCACTACCAGTGGCAGCGCCAGGCCGACAGCGCCGCCGCCGAGGCCTTCGTGGCCTGGCTGCGGGCCAGCTGTATGCGGCTGCAGGCCCAGGCGCAAGACGAACTTTCGCGCCAGCTGCGAACATTCTTCGGGCAGGGGGCCGACGCGGCTCGCTAGCATCGCGCCCTGCCTCACACGACAACGACGGAGACCCGCATGCCCGTGATCACCAACATCGAAGACCTGCGCGTGCTGGCCGAACAGCGCGTGCCGCGCATGTTCTACGACTATGCCGATTCGGGCTCGTGGACCGAAGGCACCTACCGCGCCAACGAATCTGAGTTCCAGAAGATCAAGCTGCGCCAGCGCGTGGCGGTGAACATGGAGAACCGCTCGACGGCGGTGAAGATGGTCGGCTGCGACGCCAAGATGCCGGTGGCCATCGCGCCGGTGGGGCTGACCGGCATGCAGCATGCCGATGGCGAGATCCTGGCGGCCAAGGCGGCCAAGGCTTTCGGCATCCCGTTCACGCTGTCGACGATGAGCATCTGCTCGATCGAGGACATCGCCGCCGCGACGCAGGCGCCCTTCTGGTTCCAGCTTTACATGATGCGCGACCGCGATGCGATGGCAGCCATGATCGAGCGCTGCAAGGTCGCGCGGTGCAGCGCGCTGGTGCTGACGCTGGACCTGCAGGTGATCGGCCAGCGCCACAAGGACCTGAAGAACGGCCTGACCGCGCCGCCGAAGCCCACGCTGCGCAACATCATCAACCTGATGACCAAGCCGCGCTGGTGCCTGGGCATGGCGGGCACCAAGCGCCGCAGCTTCGGCAACCTGGTGGGGCATGTGAAGGGTGTCAGCGACATGAGCTCGCTGGCCGCATGGACCAACGAGCAGTTCGACCCGCGGCTGTCCTGGCCCGACATCGAGTGGGTCAAGAAGCAATGGGGCGGCAAGCTGATCCTGAAGGGCATCATGGAAGTCGAGGATGCCCAGCTGGCCGCCGAGCATGGCGCCGACGCCATCGTCGTCAGCAACCACGGCGGCCGGCAGCTGGACGGCGCACCGTCCAGCATCGAGGCGCTGCCGCCCATCGTCGACGCGGTGGGCTCGAAGCTCGAAGTGTGGATGGACGGCGGCATCCGCTCCGGCCAGGACGTACTGAAGGCCTGGGCGCTGGGGGCGCGCGGCACGATGATCGGCCGCGCGATGGTCTACGGACTGGGCGCGATGGGCGAAGCCGGCGTGCTGAAGGCGCTGCAGATCCTGCACAAGGAGCTCGACGTGACCATGGCCTTCTGCGGCCACACGCAGCTGCTCAACGTCGACCGATCGATCCTGCGGCCCGGCACCTACCCGGTCTGAGGCTGGGGTGCCCCGGCTCAGGCGCGGCGCCGCAGTGCATCGGCCACCAGCGGCAGCCGGTCGTTGCCGAAGTACATGTCGTCGCGGTCGACGTAGATCGTCGGCGAGCCGAAGCCGCCGCGGCGCATCAGCTCGTCGGTGTTGGCCTTCAGCTGCGCCTTGATCTCGTCGCGCGCGATCGCCGCGAAGAAGGCCTCGGGCGCGATGCCGCAGCGCTGGCAGATGTCGGCCAGCACGGCGTCCTGGGAGATGTCCTCGTCGCGGCCCCAGTAGGCCTCGAACACCGCGGTGGCAAAGGGCACCATCTGCCCGGCCGGCTCCTGCCCGTCGAGCCAGATGCAGCCGCGCATGGCCTTGACGCTGTTCACCGGAAACACCTTCGGCGGCATGACGATCTTCAGGCCGCTCAGTCGCGCCCAGTCCTGCAGGTCCTTCAGCATGTAGTCGCGCTTGGCCGGCACCGGCTTCTCGCGCGAGGCATAGACGCTGGGATTGACGGCGTTGAACACCCCGCCCACCAGGATCGGCCGCCAGACGATCGGCACCTTCAGCTCGGCCGCCAGCGGCTGGATGTTGTGGAAGCCCAGGTACGTCCAGGGGCTGCTGCAGTCGAAGAAGAACTCGATCATGGTGGGCCTTTGCGGTTCAGGGGTTCTTGCCGGCATCACGCAGCGTCTGCGCAGTCTGTCCGAACAGCGCCTTGCGCGCCTCGTCGTCGATGCCGCTAGCGCGCAGCTCCTTGCCCAGGTCGATGCCGCGGCGCAGCGCCGGGCGCTGCATCAGCTGCTCGTACCAGGCCTTGACGTGCGGAAAGTCCTGCAGCGGCACCTGCTGCGCCTTCCACACCCGGATCCACGGGAAGATGGCCATGTCGGCGATCGAATAGTCCGCACCGGCCACGAAGGCGGCGGTGCGACCCAGCTGGCCATCGAGCACGCCGTACAGGCGATTCACCTCCTTCGCATAGCGCTCCAGCGCATAGGGCACCTTCTCCGGCGCATAGAGCAGGAAGTGGCCGTTTTGCCCGGCCATCGGGCCCAGGTTGCCCATCTGCCACATCAGCCATTCGAGCACCGCCTTGCGTTCGCGCAGCGCGGTGGGCAGGAAGCGGCCGGTCTTCTCGGCCAGGTAGATCAGGCACGCGCCGCTTTCGAACACCGACACCGGTGCACCGCCGCCCGGCGGGTCGTGGTCGACGATGGCCGGCATGCGGTTGTTGGGGCTGAGGGCCAGGAAGTCAGGCTTGAACTGCTCGCCGCGGCCGATGTTCACCGGCTTCAGCGTGTAGGGCAGGCCGCACTCCTCCAGCATGATGGAAAGCTTCCAGCCGTTGGGCGTGGGCCAGTAGTGCAGGTCGATCATCGGCTGTCCCTCGTCAATGGGCGTTCAGGCGCTTTGCGTTGCAATCGTGTCCATGGCTGCCCATCCCGACGCCCACACCTGGAGCTGGCGCCGCGCGCTGGCGGTGTGGGCGCTGATCGCAGGGGTGGAGACGGTGCACGGCGTGCTGCGTGGGCTGCTGCTGGTGCCGGCCGTCGGCGAGGCCAGCGCGCAGCGCATCGGCTTCGC
>JAFLDH010000512.1 GCA_017302505.1 Burkholderiales bacterium | reverse complement strand
CCACCGACACCGCCGCGCGCAGCGCGGCCTCGCGGGCGCCCTGCACCGCCGTGCAGGCCGCCAGCACCAGCAGCGGGCGCAGCCGCTTGCCGCCATCGAGCACGCCGTAGCGCATGGCCTCGCCCAGCCCCGCAGGCGCATCGGCCGGCACCCATTGCTGCAGCGCGGCCTCGACGGCGCGCAACTCGGCCTGCATCCAGGCCTCGAAGCCCTGCGGCGTGGCCGCGGCGGCGGGGGGTGTCAGCACCGACGTCGAATTCATGCGCCGGTCCAGGGTTTGAGTTGCCCGTCCTCGAGCAGCTTGACCTGCTCTTCCACGCCCTGCAGGCGCTGGCGGCATTGCTGCAGCAGTTCGGCCCCGCGCTGGTAGCTGCCGAGGAGCTGGTCCAAGGGCATCTTGCCGGCTTCCATCGCCTGCACAAGCGATTCGAGCTCGGCCAGCGCCTGCTCATAGGTGGCAGGCGGGGTGGCGGTGGCGGAACTGCGTGGCATGGCAGGCATCAAAGGGGGTTCGCCGATTTTAGACGCCGAGCGGGATGCGTCGGGCGTGCCGTGCACCACTTCTGCGCAGCCGCCCTCCGCAGCCTTCGGGATGTGCCGGGGCCGCAACAGGGGTGGGTAGAATCCCGCCCTCCTCGACGCCCAGGCAGGGTCGTCTGGGCGCACAAACCCACCCGCGGGGCCACCGGGTGGGGGGCCGACATACCCATTCATGGAGATCCTCTGGATCATGTCCGACCTGAGCATCAGTCTCGAAGCTCTGAAGCAGACGCGGGTCCGCTCGCAGCTTTCCGCGAACCATTATTTCGACGAGGGCGTGTTCCGCGACGAACGCGCGCTGATCTTTGAGCCCGGCCCGCGCTATGCGGGCCACGAACTCTGGATCCCGGAGCCGGGCGACTACCGCACCTTGGCCCACGAGGCCGAAGGCCGCACGCTGGTGCGCGACCAGGCCGGCGTGCGCCTGGTCTCCAACGTCTGCCGGCACCGCCAGGCGCTGATGCTGCGCGGCCATGGCCAGACCCGCGAGCACATCGTCTGCCCAATCCACCGCTGGACCTACGGCACCGACGGCCAGTTGCAGGGTGCGCCGCATTTCCCGGCCGACCCCTGCCTGAACCTGAACACCTGGCCGGTGCACGGCTGGCAGGGCCTGCTGTTCGACGACCGCGGGCGCGACGTGCGCCAGGCGCTGGCCGGCCTGCAGGCCACGGCCGAGCTGGATTTCAGCGGCCACGTGCTCGACCGCATCGAGATGCACGAGTGCGAATACAACTGGAAGACCTTCATCGAGGTTTACCTCGAGGACTACCACGTGGGGCCCTTCCACCCCGGGCTGGGCGGCTTCGTCAGCTGCGACGACCTGCGCTGGGAATTCGGCGAGCACTACTCGGTGCAGACGGTGGGCCTGCAGAACGCGCTGGCGCGGGCCGGGTCGGCCACCTACCGCCAGTGGCACGAGCAGTTGCTGGCCTACACCGGCGGCAAGCTGCCGGCGCACGGCGCGATCTGGCTGACGCTGTACCCGAACATCATGGTCGAGTGGTATCCGCACGTGCTGGTGGTGTCCACGCTGCACCCGCGCGGGCCGCGCAAGACGCTGAACATGGTGGAGTTCTACTACCCCGAGGAAGTGGTCGCCTTCGAACGCGAGTTCGTCGCCGCGCAGCAGGCCGCCTACATGGAGACCTGCGTCGAGGACGACGAGATCGCGCTGCGCATGGACGCAGGCCGCCAGGCGCTGCTGCTGCGTGGCGACGACGAGGTCGGCCCCTACCAGAGCCCGATGGAAGACGGCATGCAGCACTTCCACGAGTGGTATCACCGCGAGATGGCGCGGCGCTGAGGCCACTGTCATGGGGCGCGCGCCCTGGCTGATGCTCGGGGCGTCGCTGCTGTTCGCGACGATGGGGCTGTGCGTCAAGCTGGCCTCGGCGCTGTACCCGCCCGGCGAGATCGTGTTCTACCGCGGCCTGGTGGGCATGGTCTTCGCGGGTCTGGTGGCGCGCTCGTCTGGCGCCGGCCTTCGCACCCGCGTGCCGATGGCGCATTTCTGGCGCAGTGCCTGTGGCGTGGCCGCACTGGGCCTGTGGTTCCAGGCCATCGCCGGGCTGCCGCTGGCCACTGCCGTCACGCTGAACTACATGTCCTCGGTGTGGATGGCGCTGTTCATGATCGGCGGCGCCCTGTGGCTGGGCACGGCGCGGGTCGATGGCCGGCTGGTGGCCGCGGTGCTGGTGGGCTTCGGCGGCGTGGCACTGGTGCTGCGGCCGACGATCACCCCGCAGCAGCTGGGGCATGGCCTGGCCGGCCTGCTGTCGGGCATGCTGGCAGCGCTGGCCTACCTGCAGGTGCGCGCGCTGGGCCGGCGCGGCGAGCCCGAGGCGCGCATCGTCTTCTACTTCGCGCTGGGCGGCGTGCTGGCCGGCGCTGCAAGCATGCTATGGACCGGCTTCAGCACCCACAGCTGGCGTGGCGCCGGGCTGCTGCTGGCGGTGGGCCTGCTGGCCACGGTGGCCCAGTTGATGGTCACCCGCGCGTTCGCCATCGGCTCGGCGCTGTCCAATGCCGGGCTGCAGTACAGCGGCATACTGTTTGCCGCGCTGTATGGCGTGCTGCTGTTCGGCGAAAGCCTGTCCTGGACGGCCTGGCTGGGCATGCTGCTGATCGTCGGCGCCGGCCTGGCCGCCACCCTGCTGGCTGTAGAGCCCGCCACGCCCAGAACCCTCGCGAGAACCGAACCATGACCGCCAACCCGCCGATGCCCCGCCCGCTGATCAGTGCAAGCCAGCTGCTGGCGCTGTTGTCCAGTGGGCAACCCTGCGTGCTGCTGGACTGCGGCTTCGACCTGGCCGACCCGGCGGCCGGCGAGCGCGCCTATGCCGCCGGCCACCTGCCCGGCGCGCTCTACGTGCACCTCGACCGCGATCTGTCCGGCCCCAAGACCGGCCGCAACGGCCGCCACCC
>JAFLDH010000511.1 GCA_017302505.1 Burkholderiales bacterium | reverse complement strand
GAGGCACCGCGCGCCACCGCGCCGGCCGCCGCGGCCGAGACCGAAGCGCCGCCCGCGGAGACCGGCCACGTCGTCACCTCGCCGATGGTCGGCACCTTCTATCGGTCGTCCAGCCCGGGCGGCAAGCCGCTGGTCGAGGTGGGCAGCACCGTCAAGGAAGGCGAGCCAGTCTGCATCATCGAGGCCATGAAGATCATGAACGAGATCGAGGCCACGCAGGCCGGCACGGTCACCAAGGTGCTGGTCGAGAACGGCCAGCCGGTGGAATTCGGCCAGCCGCTGTTCGTGATCGAGTGATCGGCCGATCATGTTCAAGAAGATATTGATCGCGAACCGCGGCGAGATCGCGCTGCGCATCCAGCGCGCCTGCCGCGAGATGGGCATCAAGTCGGTCATCGTCTACAGCGAGGCCGACCGCGAGGCGAAATACGTCAAGCTGGCCGACGAGGCGGTGTGCATCGGCCCGGCACCGTCCGGGCAGAGCTACCTGAACATGCCGGCGATCATCAGCACCGCCGAGGTCACCGACGCCGAGGCCATCCACCCCGGCTACGGCTTCCTGTCGGAGAACGCCGACTTCGCCGAGCGGGTGGAACGCTCGGGCTTCGTCTTCATCGGCCCGACGCCGGCCTCGATCCGGGTGATGGGCGACAAGGTCGCCGCCAAGCAGGCGATGATCAAGTCGGGGGTGCCTTGCGTGCCGGGTTCCGAAGGCGTGCTGCCCGAAGACCCGAAGGAGATCGTGCGCATTGCCCGCAGCATCGGCTACCCGGTGATCGTCAAGGCGGCCGGCGGCGGCGGCGGGCGCGGCATGCGCGTGGTGCACACCGAAGCCGCCCTGCTGCACGCGGTGCAGACCACCCGCGCCGAAGCCGGTGCCGCCTTCGGCAACCCGGCGCTGTACATGGAGCGCTTCCTGGAGCACCCGCGGCATGTCGAGATCCAGGTGCTGGCCGACGAGCACCGCAACGCGGTGTGGCTGGGCGAACGCGACTGCAGCATGCAGCGCCGCCACCAGAAGATCATCGAGGAGGCGCCCGCGCCGGGCATCCCGCGGCGGATCATCGAGCGCATCGGCGATCGCTGCGCCGCCGCCTGCAAGAAGATCGGCTACCGCGGCGCCGGCACCTTCGAGTTCCTGTACGAGAACGGCGAGTTCTTCTTCATCGAGATGAACACCCGCGTGCAGGTGGAGCATCCGGTGACCGAGATGGTCACCGGCATCGACATCGTGCAGATGCAGATCCGCATCGCCGCCGGCGAGAAGCTGCCGTTCACGCAGCGCGCCATCCAGATGCGCGGCCATGCGATCGAATGCCGCATCAATGCCGAGGACCCGTACAAGTTCACGCCGTCGCCGGGCCGCATCAGCATGTGGCACCCGCCGGGCGGGCCGGGCGTGCGCGTCGATTCGCATGCCTACACCAACTACTTCGTGCCACCGAACTACGACTCGATGATCGGCAAGCTGATCTGCCACGGCGACACCCGCGAGCAGGCGCTGGCACGTATGCGCACCGCGCTGTCGGAGACCGTGGTCGAGGGCATCCAGACCAACATCCCGCTGCACCGCGAGCTGATGGTGGACGCCAAGTTCGTCGAAGGCGGCACCGGCATCCACTACCTGGAAGGCTGGCTGGGCCAGCACAAGCGCTAGCGCGCCGGCCGCCATGTTCGAGCTCGTGCTGCGCGCGCCGGAGACGCTGGTCGAGCCGGTGTCCGATGCGCTGATCGACGAGCTCGGCGCGCTGTCGGTGTCGGTGGAGGATGCCGACGCCGGCAGCCCCGACGAGCAGGCGCTGTTCGGCGAGCCCGGCATGCCCACCGAAGGCGCGGCCTGGCAGCGCTCGACGCTGAAGGTGCTGTTCGCCGACGAGGCGGCGGCCTCCGACGCCGCGGCGCTGCTGCTGGCGCAGGACTGGTCGCAGGGCCTGCAGCTGCAGTCGCTGCAGCGCCTGCCCGAGACCGACTGGGTGCGGCTGACCCAGTCGCAGTTCGAGCCGGTGTCCATCGCCCCCGGCTTCTGGGTGGTGCCCAGCTGGCATGCGGTGCCCGACGATGCGCAGCGCGTCATCCGCCTGGACCCGGGCCTGGCCTTCGGCACCGGCACTCACCCCACCACCCGCATGTGCCTGCGCTGGGTCGCAGCCCAGGGCACGCTCTGGGCGCAGCCGGGGCAGCGCGTGCTGGACTACGGCTGCGGCTCCGGCATCCTGGCCATCGGCGCGGCATTGCACGGCGCTACCGACATCGATGCGGTGGACATCGACCCGGCGGCCGTGCAGGCCACCGCCGACAACGCCCGCGCCAACGGCGTGGCGCTGCGCGCCGGCCTGCCCGAAGCCGCGCAGGGCCGCTACGGCGTGGTGCTGGCCAACATCCTGGCCACGCCGCTGAAGCTGCTGGCCCCGCTGCTGTGCGCCCACCTGGCCGAAGGCGGCCGGCTGGTGCTGGCCGGCATCCTGGAGCGCCAGGCCGACGAGCTGAAGGCGGCCTATGCGCCCTGGCTGGCACTGCAGATCAGCGACGCGCAGGAGGGCTGGATCCTGATGACCGGCGAGCGCCGGGCCGCCGCGTGAGGGCTCCCGCGCCACTGCCATGAGCCTGGCCACGCGTTGCCCCGCCTGCGGCACCGTGTTCCGCGTGGTGCCCGACCAGCTGAAGGTCAGCGACGGCTGGGTGCGCTGCGGCCGCTGCACCGAGGTCTTCAACGCCGGACAGCGGCTGTTCGACCTGGAACAGGAACCGCCCCCCGGCCTGACACCGTCCGATCCGGTGCCAGGGCGCAGCGCGGAGGTGTTGCCGCTGCACGGCGCCCACCGACAGGACGACGCGGCGCTGCCACCCGACGCCACGGACCCGGCCGATGCGGGACCGCCGACGCCCGCTCTGCCACCTGAGCCACCACCTGAGCCACCGCCCGAGCCTCCGGTCGAAGCGGTGGCCGACGCCTTGGCGGCGCCCCAGCCCGTGGCCGCGGCCACCC
>JAFLDH010000510.1 GCA_017302505.1 Burkholderiales bacterium | reverse complement strand
CTGCGCAGCGAGCGCGTGCTGCCCGAGGCCATGCAGCCGCTGCAGCGGCCGGCCGCGGGCTGGCTGGCCGGCTGGCTGGACGCGCAGCCTACGCCCGGCAACGACTGGCGCATCCGGCTATAAGACGGGTAGCGGCCCTGGCGCCGCTGCCCCATAACGACAGGAGACACGCCGCGTATGAGCACGCTCAACGTCAACGGCCGGCCGATGAGTTTCGAGACCGAGCCCGATACCCCGCTGCTGTGGGTGCTGCGCGAGCAGCTGGGACTGACCGGCACCAAGTACGGCTGCGGCATCGCGCAATGCGGCGCCTGCACGGTGCACATCGACGGCGCGGCCGTGCGCTCGTGCATCCTGCCCGTGTCGGCCATCAGCGAAGGCCAGAAGATCGTCACCATCGAAGGCCTGTCGCCCGACGGCGCGCACCCGGTGCAGAAGGCCTGGGCGGCGCTGGACGTGCCGCAGTGCGGCTTCTGCCAGAGCGGCATGATCATGGCGGCCGCGGCACTGCTGGCGGCCAAGCCGCAGCCCACCGATGCCGACATCGACGCGGCGATGAGCAACATCTGCCGCTGCGGCACCTACAACCGCGTGCGCGCCGGCATCAAGCAGGCCGCGGCGGCCAAGGCCTGAGGCGGAGGTGCCCATGCTGCAGGACATCGAAGTCTCGCGCCGCGGCTTCCTCGGCGCCGGTGCCGGCCTGGTGGTCGGCTTCCACATTCCCGGCATTGCCCAGGCCCAGGCCGGCACGTCGCCGCCCGAGGTCAACGCCTGGGTGCGCGTGCTGCCCGACGACCGGGTGATCATCCGCATCGCCCGTTCCGAGATGGGGCAGGGCACGCTCACCGGCCTGGCGCAGCTGGTGGCCGAGGAGCTGGAATGCGACTGGGCCAAGGTCAGCACCGAGCAGCCCACGCCCGGCCAGAACCTGGCGCGCAACCGCGTCTGGGGCAACTTCTCCACCGGCGGCAGCCGCGGCATCCGCGAATCGCAGGACTACGTGCGCAAGGGCGGCGCGGCCGCGCGGCTGATGCTGGTGCAGGCCGCGGCCAACGAATGGAAGGTGCCGGTGGCGGAATGTCGCGCCGCGCGCAGCGTGATCACGCACACGCCCACCGGCCGACGCGTCACTTACGGCCAAGTGGCCGAGTCTGCCGGCAAGCTGCCCGTGCCCACCGAGGTGGCGCTGAAGGACCCGAAGGACTGGACGATTGCCGGCAAGCCGCTGCCGCGGCTGGACACCAAGGACAAGCTTACGGGCGCGCAGGTCTACGGCATGGACCTGAAGCTGCCCGGCATGCTCAATGCAGCCATCAAGGACTGCCCGGTGTTTGGCGGCAAGGTCAAGAGCTTCGACGCGGCAGCCATCGCCCGGCGCCCCGGCGTCAAGAAGGTGGTGCCCGTCGGCGACAGCGCGGTGGCGGTGGTGGCCGACACCTGGTGGCATGCCAAGACCGCGCTCGATGCGCTGCCCATCGTCTGGGACGAAGGCCCCCACGCGCAGGCCAGCAGCGAGGCCTTCGCCGCGGTGCTGAAGGCGGCGCTGGATGCGCCCGAGGCCGTGGTCGGCAACAGCAACGGCGACGCCCGCGCCGCGCTGGCGGCCGCGCCGCGCAAGCTGCAGGCGGTGTATGCGTACCCGCACCAGAACCACGCGACGATGGAGACGATGAACGCCACCGCGCGCTGGACACCCACGCGTTGCGAGGTCTGGACGCCCACGCAGAACGGCGAGGCGGCGCTGGCCGCCACGGCCGAGGCCGCCGGCCTGCCGGCCGCGCAGTGCGAGGTCTACAAGATCAACCTCGGCGGCGGCTTCGGCCGTCGCGGTGCGGTACACGACTGGGTGCGCCAGGCGGTGGCCATCGCCAAGGAACTGCCGGGCACGCCGGTGAAGCTGATCTGGTCGCGCGAGGAGGACATGCTGCACGGCCGCTACCACCCGGTGACGATGTGCAAGCTGCAGGCCGGGCTGGACGCGCAGGGCAACCTGACGGCGCTGCACATGCGCATCGCCGGGCAGTCGATCCTGGCCGGCGTGTTCCCGCAGAACGTGCAGAACGGCCGCGATCCGGTGGTCTTCCAGGGGCTCAACGCCTCGGGGCCGGAGGCCTCGATCGGCTATGCGGTGCCGCACCTGCTGATCGACCATGCGATGCGCAACCCGTCGGTGCCGCCGGGCTTCTGGCGCGGCGTGAACCTGAACCAGAACGCCATCTACCTGGAGTGCTTCCTCGACGAGGTGGCGCATGCCACCGGGCAGGACCCGCTGGCCTTCAGGCTGAAGCTGATGGGCCAGCACCCGAAACACCGCGCCGTGCTCGAGGCCGCGGCCAAGGCGGCCGGCTGGGGCACGCCGGCGCCGGCCGGCGTGTTCCGCGGCATCGCGCAGACGATGGGCTTCGGCAGCTACGTGGCGGCGGTGGCCGAGGTCTCGGTCAGCCCGGCGGGCGAGCTGAAGATCCACCGCATCGTCGCCGCCACCGACCCCGGCCACGTGGTCAACCCGCAGCAGGTGGCGATGCAGGTGGAAGGCTCCTTCGTCTACGGCCTGTCGGCGGCGCTGTACGGCGCCTGCACGCTGAAGAACGGCCGCATCGAGCAGAGCAACTTCGACACCTATCCGGTGATGCGCATGCCGCAGATGCCCAAGGTGGAGACGGTGATCGTGCCCTCCGGCGGCTTCTGGGGTGGCGTCGGCGAACCGACGATCGCGGTGGCCGCGCCGGCGGTGCTGAACGCGATCTTCGCCGCCACCGGCGTGCGCATCCGCGAACTGCCGCTGCGCGAGCAGAGCCTGAAGAAGGCCTGATGCGCCGCCTGGCCCCTGTGCTGCTGCTGGGCGCCGCGGCCGCGGCGACGGCGCAGGTGCCGCCCCGCTGGACCACCTCCAATCACGGAATGCCTTCAAGTAACGAACCACGCGGCGGAACTGCTCCCCCTTTGCATCCACTTCGCCCAGGAACCACTCCTTCACAGGTCTGGGATCGGAGCGCATCCAG
>JAFLDH010000051.1 GCA_017302505.1 Burkholderiales bacterium | reverse complement strand
CCCGCCCGGCGGGCGACCGCGCGCCGCGCGCTGCCGCGCCCGGTGGGGACAAGCCTGCGGAAGGCGCGGACGCGCCGAAGACGCCTGCCGTCAAGCGTGTGCGCAAGGCCGCCGCGCCGGCTGCTGGCGAGAGCAAGGGGGAATAAAGCATGCTGCAACCAGCACGTCGCAAGTTCCGCAAGGAACAGAAAGGCCGCAACACCGGCGTCGCCACCCGCGGCGCCAAGGTGTCGTTCGGCGAATTCGGCCTGAAGGCCACCGAGCGCGGCCGCCTGACGGCGCGCCAGATCGAGGCAGCGCGTCGCGCCATCTCGCGCCACATCAAGCGCGGGGGCCGCATCTTCATCCGCATCTTCCCGGACAAGCCGATCTCGCAGAAGCCGGCCGAAGTCCGCATGGGCAACGGCAAGGGCAACCCCGAGTACTACGTGGCCGAGATCCAGCCGGGCAAGGTGCTGTACGAGATCAACGGCGTGCCCGAGGCGCTGGCCCGCGAGGCCTTCACGCTGGCCTCGGCCAAGCTGCCGCTGCGCACGACCTTCGTCGCGCGCCAGCTCGGCGCCTGAGGCCGCTCCGGAGAACCGACATGAAGACCAGTGAACTGCGCGCCAAGGACGTGGCCGCGCTCGAGAAAGAGGTCGCCGACCTGCTGCGCGCCCACTTCGGCCTGCGCATGCAGAAGGCCACCCAGCAGCTGACCAACCACGCCGCGCTGCGCAAGACGCGCCGTGAAGTGGCCCGCGCCAAGACCATCCTCAACGAGAAGAAGAAGGGGGCCGCGAAGTGAGCGAAGCCCAAGCCACCAAGAACACCCGCACCCTGATCGGCCAGGTGGTCAGCGACAAGCGCTCGAAGACCATAACCGTGCTCGTCGAGCGCCGGGTCAAGCACGAGCTGTACGGCAAGATCGTCGCGCGCTCCAGCAAGTACCACGCCCATGACGAGAAGGGCGAGTACAAGATGGGCGACACGGTCGAGATCGCCGAAAGCCGGCCGATTTCCAAGACCAAGAGCTGGGTGGTCACCCGCCTGGTCAAGAAGGCCGGCCTGGCCTGATCCATCCCGCGGCAAGGGGGCATGCCCCCTTGCCGCCGCACGGGCCGCGACGCTGGGATACTGGCGTCCCGGCCCGCTTCGTTGGTGGTGCCGCGAGCCTGTTCCCAACCACGCCTACCGGAGGAGAAACGCATGCTGAAAGTCGGAGACAAGCTGCCCAGCGGCAGCCTGCAGGAATTCATCGAAGTCGAAGGCAATGGCTGCTCGATCGGCCCGAACAGCTTCGACATCGCCAAGGCCACGGCCGGCAAGACGATCGCCATCTTTGCGCTGCCCGGTGCCTACACGCCCACCTGCTCGGCCAAGCACGTGCCCGGCTATGTGCAGAAGGCCGACGAGCTGAAGGCCGCCGGCGTGGACGAGATCTGGTGCGTGTCGGTCAATGACGCCTTTGTGATGGGCGCCTGGGGTCGCGACCAGAAGACCGGCGGCAAGGTCCGCATGATGGCCGACGGCAGCGCCGACTTCACCAAGGCCACCGGGCTGACGCTGGACCTGACGGCACGCGGCATGGGCCTGCGTTCCAATCGCTACTCGATGCTGGTCAAGGACGGCGTGGTCAAGACGCTCAACGTCGAGGCCCCCGGCAAGTTCGAGGTCAGCGACGCCGACACCATGCTGGCGCAAGCCAAGGCGGGCTGACCCGCTGAGCCTGCTTGGCAATTGACAAGCAGGCTCGAAGCGAGTGATAATCTAAAGCTTCGCCGGATTTTGGTTGAGCCTGATTCGCAGGTGCCGATCGGGATCCGGATCCGCCCCAACCGGGGCGCCGCCTGAGGGTGGCGCCGCACGACGGGCCCAAGACTGACCGCCAAGACCGGCCACCGGCCGTACGGACGCGGGACAAGTTGGGGATTGAACAATGATCCAAATGCAATCGCGACTCGACGTCGCCGACAACACGGGCGCCAAGTCCGTCATGTGCATCAAGGTGCTGGGCGGCTCCAAGCGTCGCTATGCCGGCATTGGCGATGTGATCAAGGTCTCCATCAAGGAGGCAGCGCCGCGTGGTCGGGTGAAGAAGGGCGAGATCTACAGCGCTGTGGTCGTGCGCACCGCCAAGGGCGTGCGCCGCCAGGACGGCTCGCTGATCAAGTTCGACGGCAATGCCGCCGTGCTGCTGAACGCCAAGCTCGAGCCGATCGGTACGCGCATCTTCGGGCCGGTGACGCGCGAGCTGCGCACCGAGCGCTTCATGAAGATCGTGTCACTGGCGCCGGAAGTGCTCTGACGCGCTGGCGCTAAAGGAAGTCCATCATGAACAAGATCCGCAAGGGCGATCAGGTCATCGTGCTGACCGGCCGCGACAAGGGCAAGCGCGGCACGGTGACTCGCCGGGTCGACGACGACTACATCGTCGTCGAGGGCGTCAACATCGTGAAGAAGCACGTCAAGCCGAACCCGATGAAGGGCACCACTGGCGGCGTGATCGACAAGACGATGCCGATCCACCAGTCGAACGTGGCGATCTTCAATGCCGCCACCGCCAAGGCCGACCGCGTGGGCATCAAGATCCTGGACAACGGCGACAAGGTGCGCGTCTACAAGTCCAGCGGCGAACAGATCAAGGCTTAAGGCGAGGACCCGCGACCATGTCTCAACAACAGACTGCCCGCCTGCAGACCTACTACCGCGAGAAGGTGGTGCCCGACCTGATGGCCAAGTATGGCTACAAGTCGGTGATGCAGGTGCCCCGCCTGCAGAAGATCACGCTGAACATGGGTGTCAGCGAGGCGGTGGCCGACAAGAAGGTGATGGAGCACGCGGTTGGCGACCTGACCAAGATCGCCGGCCAGAAGCCCGTGGTGACCAAGTCGAAGAAGGCCATCGCCGGCTTCAAGATCCGCGAGAACGTGCCCATCGGCTGCATGGTCACGCTGCGTGGCGTGCGCATGTACGAGTTCCTCGACCGTTTCGTCACGATCGCGCTGCCGCGCGTGCGCGACTTCCGCGGCATCAGCGGGCGTGCCTTCGACGGCCGCGGCAACTACAACATCGGGGTCAAGGAACAGATCATCTTCCCCGAGATCGACTACGACAAGATCGATGCCCTGCGTGGCCTGAACATCAGCATCACGACCAGCGCGCGCAACGACGACGAGTGCAAGGCCCTGCTCACGGCCTTCCGCTTCCCGTTCAAGAACTGAGGTGCCCCGTGGCGAAACAGTCCCATATCCAGCGGCAGAACAAGCGCGAGAAGCTCGTGGCGAAGTACGCCAAGAAGTACACCGAGCTGAAGGCCACGGCCAATGACGCCAAGCGTTCCGACGAGGAGCGCTACGCCGCCCGCCTGGAGCTGCAGAAGCTGCCGCGCAACGCCTACCCTTCGCGCCTGCGCAACCGCTGCGAGCTGACGGGCCGCCCGCGCGGCAACTTCCGCATGTTCGGGCTGGGTCGCAGCAAGATCCGTGATCTCGCCTTCAAGGGCGACATTCCCGGCGTCGTCAAGGCCAGCTGGTGATATGGGCCGCGTTCCCCTGAGAACCGGCCCGAGCAGGAGAGTTTGTTATGAGCATGAGTGATCCGATCGCCGATATGCTGACCCGCATCCGTAACGCGCAGAGCGTGGACAAGGCGGTGGTGGCGATGCCCTCGTCGAAGATCAAGGTCGCGATCGCGCAGGTCCTCAAGGACGAGGGCTACATCGAGGGTTTCTCGGTGCGCAGCGAAGACGGCAAGAGCCAGCTCGAGATCGCGCTGAAGTACTACGCCGGTCGCCCGGTGATCGAGCGTATCGAGCGCGTCAGCCGCCCCGGCCTGCGCGTCTACCGGGGCCGAGAGGCGATTCCGTCGGTGATGAACGGCCTGGGTGTGGCCATCGTCACCACGCCCAAGGGCGTGATGACCGATCGCAAGGCCCGCCAGACCGGCGTGGGCGGCGAAGTGCTGTGCTACGTCGCCTGACCGGCGGCGTCTAACGGAAGGAATCGAGCATGTCTCGCGTAGCAAAGATGCCGGTGACCGTCCCGCAAGGCGTGGACGTGTCGATCACGGCAGAGCAGATTTCAGTCAAGGGAGCGCAGGGCACTCTGGTGCGTCCGGCTCATGCGCTGGTGTCCGTCAAGCGCGACGGCGCGACGCTGACCTTCGAGCCGGCCAACGACAGTGCCGCGGCCGGTGCGATGAGCGGCACGATGCGCGCGCTGGTGAACAACATGGTCAACGGCGTGTCCAAGGGCTTCGAGAAGAAGCTGACGTTGGTGGGCGTGGGTTTCCGTGCCCAGGCCCAGGGTCAGAAGCTGAACCTCCAGATCGGCTTCTCGCACCCGGTGGTCAAGGAGATGCCGGCCGGTGTGAAGGTGGAGACGCCGACCCAGACCGAGATCGTGATCAAGGGCGCCGATCGCCAGGCGGTGGGCCAGGTGGCCGCCGAAGTGCGCGCCATCCGCCCGCCCGAGCCCTACAAGGGCAAGGGCATCCGCTACGTCGATGAGCGCGTGTCGCTCAAAGAGACGAAGAAGAAGTAAGGAGCGACACCATGCTGAACAAGAAGGAGCAGCGCCTGCGCCGTTCGCGGCAGACCCGGCTGCGCATCGCGCTGCAAGTCGTGGCACGCCTGACGGTGCATCGCTCGAACCTGCATGTCTATGCCAGCGTCATCTCGGACGACGGCACGCGCGTGCTGGCCAGCGCTTCCACGGCCGAGAAGGCGGTGCGCGAGCAGCTGGGCGGTGCGGGCAAGGGCGGCACCACCTCGGCCGCGGCCCTGGTGGGCAAGCGCATTGCCGAGAAGGCCAAGGCCGCCGGCATCGAGCAGGTGGCGTTCGACCGCTCGGGCTTCGCGTTCCACGGCCGCGTCAAGGCACTGGCCGAGGCGGCCCGCGAGGCCGGCCTGAAGTTCTAGGCGCAGCAGCAAAGGATCACAGCACATGGCTAAGTTTCAACCTCGCGCCCAGACCGAAGGCAACGACGACGGGCTGAAGGAAAAGATGATTGCGGTGAACCGCGTGACCAAGGTCGTCAAGGGCGGCCGCACGCTGAGTTTCGCGGCGCTGACCGTGGTCGGCGACGGCGACGGCCGCATCGGCATGGGCAAGGGCAAGGCCAAGGAAGTGCCCGTGGCGGTGCAGAAGGCGATGGAAGACGCCCGTCGCAACCTGATGAAGGTGGCGCTGAAGAACGGCTCCATCCACCACAACGTGCGTGGCGAGCATGGCGCGGCCAAGGTGCTGATGGCGCCGGCGCCGGCCGGTACCGGCATCATCGCCGGCGGCCCGATGCGCGCGGTATTCGAGGTCATGGGTGTCACCGACATCGTGGCCAAGAGCCTGGGCTCGACCAACCCGTACAACATGGTGCGTGCCACGCTGGATGCGCTGAAGCGTTCCACCACGCCCGCCGAGGTGGCCGCCAAGCGTGGCAAGTCGGTCGAAGAGATCTTCGGCTGAGCCGCTGCAGGAGAACAACGATGTCCGACAACAAGACCCTGAAGGTCAAGCTGGTGCGCAGCCCGATCGGCACCAAGCAGTCGCACCGCGCCACCGTGCGCGGCCTGGGCCTGCGCAAGCTGAACAGCGAATCGGTGCTCGAGGACACCCCGGCGGTGCGCGGCATGATCGACAAGATCGCCTACCTCGTGAAGGTGCTCTGAGCACGCCACGCCTAGACGGAACACGAACATGGAACTGAACACCATCAAGCCGGCCGGTGGCGCTAAGCGCGAGCGCCGGCGCGTCGGCCGCGGCATCGGCTCGGGCCTGGGCAAGACCGCGGGCCGCGGTCACAAAGGCCAGAAGTCGCGTGCTGGCGGCTTCCACAAGGTGGGCTTCGAAGGCGGCCAGATGCCGCTGCAGCGCCGCCTGCCCAAGCGCGGCTTCAAGTCGCTGACCGCGCGCCTGAATGCCGAGATCACGCTGACCGACCTGCAGCGCCTGGGCGCCGACGAGGTGGACCTGCTGGCGCTGAAGCAGGCCGGTCTGGTGGCCGACCAGGTCAAGGTGGTCAAGGTCATCAAGTCGGGCGAACTCGCCCGCAAGGTGGCGCTGAAGGGCATTGGCGCCACGGCGGGTGCCAAGGCTGCGATCGAGGCCGCCGGCGGCTCGCTGGGCTGATCGGTTCTCAGGAACGAAGACTCCTCCCGTGGCAACTTCTGCAAACCAGCTGGCCAAGAGCGGCAAGTTCGGCGACCTGCGTCGCCGGCTCGTCTTTCTGTTGCTGGCCTTGGTGGTTTACCGGCTGGGGGCGCACATCCCCGTGCCGGGGATCGACCCTGCCCAGTTGCAGCAATTGTTCAAGAGCCAGTCGGGCGGCATCCTGAACCTGTTCAACATGTTCTCGGGCGGGGCGCTGTCGCGCTTCACCGTGTTCGCGCTAGGCATCATGCCGTACATCTCGGCGTCGATCATCATGCAGTTGATGACCTACGTCGTGCCCTCGCTGGAAGCCATCAAGAAGGAAGGCGAAGCCGGGCGTCGCAAGATCACCCAGTACACGCGCTACGGCACGTTGGTGCTGGCGCTGTTCCAGTCGCTGGGCATCGCGTTGGCGCTCGAGCAGTCGCCGGGGCTGGTCATCAGCCCGGGTTTCGGCTTCCGGATGACCGCGGTGGTCAGCCTGGTGGCTGGCACGATGTTCCTGATGTGGCTGGGTGAGCAGATCACCGAGCGCGGTCTGGGCAACGGCATTTCGATCCTGATCTTCGCCGGCATCGTGGCCGGCCTGCCGAGCGCCATCGCCGGGCTGTTCGAACTGGTGCGCACCGGCTCGATGAGCATCATCGCCAGCCTGTTCATCATTGCGCTGGTGATCGTGGTCACCTTCGTGGTGGTGTTCGTCGAGCGCGGGCAGCGCAAGATCCTGGTCAACTATGCCAAGCGCCAGGTGGGCAACAAGGTCTACGGCGGTCAGTCGTCGCACCTGCCGTTGAAGCTGAACATGTCGGGCGTGATCCCGCCGATCTTCGCGTCGTCGATCATCCTGCTGCCGGCGACGGTGGTGGGCTGGTTCGCCACCGGCGAAGGCATGCGCTGGCTGCGCGACATTTCGGCGGCGCTGTCACCGGGCCAGCCGATCTACGTGCTGCTGTATGCGGCGATGATCGTGTTCTTCTGTTTCTTCTACACGGCGCTGGTGTTCAACAGTCGCGAGACGGCCGACAACCTGAAGAAGAGTGGTGCGTTCATCCCCGGCATCCGCCCCGGTGACCAGACGGCCAAGTACATCGACCGCATCCTGTCGCGCTTGACACTGGTCGGCGCCGTCTACATCACGCTGGTCTGTCTTCTGCCTGAGTTCCTGGTGCTGAAGTACAACGTCCCGTTCTACTTCGGGGGTACTTCGCTTCTGATCATCGTTGTCGTGACCATGGACTTCTGGGCCCAGGTGCAAAGCTACGTGATGAGCCAGCAGTACGAGTCCTTGCTGAAGAAGGCCAACTTCAAGGCAAGCTGAGAGGCAACGAACACAAGCACATGGCCAAGGACGACGTCATCCAGATGCAGGGCGAGATTCTCGAGAATCTCCCCAATGCCACCTTCCGCGTGAAGCTGGAGAACGGCCACGTCGTGCTCGGGCACATTTCCGGCAAGATGCGCATGCACTACATCCGCATCCTGCCGGGCGACAAGGTCACCGTGGAATTGACGCCCTACGATCTGAGCCGGGCTCGCATCGTGTTCCGCGCCAAGTAGGACGAAGAGAAGGTCAAGGAGAGAAGCATGAAGGTCGCTGCATCGGTCAAGAAGATGTGCCGCAACTGCAAGGTCATCCGGCGCAAGGGCGTCGTGAGGGTGATCTGCACCGACCCGCGTCACAAGCAGCGCCAGGGCTGAGCCACCGTCTGCAGCCAGGGCATTTCAAGGATTCAAGATGGCACGTATCGCTGGTATCAACATCCCGCCGCACAAGCATGCGGAAATTGGCCTGACGTCGATCTTCGGCATCGGCCGCCCGACGGCCCAGAAGATCTGCGAGGCGGTCGGCATCCCGTACTCGAAGAAGATCAAGGACCTGAACGACAGCGACCTGGAAAGGATTCGCGAGGAGATCGGCCGCCTGACCATCGAGGGCGACCTGCGCCGTGAGATCTCCATCAACATCAAGCGGCTGATGGACCTGGGCTGCTACCGCGGCATGCGCCACCGCCGCGGCTTGCCGATGCGCGGCCAGCGCACGCGTACCAATGCGCGTACCCGCAAGGGCCCGCGCAAGGGCGCTGCTGCGCTGAAGAAGTAAGCCCTCCTGACGTACTGAGAACCAACCCATGGCCAAAGCACCGATCAACACCGCCGCGCGGCGCGTCAGCAAGAAGGTCCGCAAGAATGTGGCGGACGGCATTGCGCACGTGCACGCGTCGTTCAACAACACCATCATCACGATCACCGACCGCCAGGGCGGGGCTCTCGCCTGGGCCTCCAGCGGCGGGCAGGGTTTCAAGGGTTCGCGCAAGAGCACGCCGTTTGCGGCCCAGGTGGCTGCCGAAGTGGCCGGCCGCGCTGCGCAGGAGCAAGGCATCAAGAACCTGGATGTGCGTATCAAGGGCCCTGGCCCGGGCCGCGAGTCGTCGGTACGTGCGCTGGCGGCGCTGGGCATCCGCATCAACCTGATTTCGGACGTGACGCCGATCCCGCACAACGGCTGCCGGCCGCAGAAGCGCCGCCGCATCTGACGTGAACCGGGCCTGCGCCTGGTAACCAGCTTCGACATATAATTCGAAGCTTTTCCATCGCGCGCCGCGGCGCCCTGCAGGGCATCCGTGACCGCGCACCCCCGTGCCAGCCCCTGCGCCGGCACATTCGTAAGACCACCGTCTGAGCGACCGCAAGAACGCCGCCAGACTTGCGCGGCGCCCCTGCGGGCCGGCCGCGTCAGAACAGGATCTAAGGACATCTCGTGGCACGTTATCTGGGACCCAAGGCCAAGCTGGCCCGCCGTGAAGGCACCGATCTCTACCTGAAGAGCGCCCGTCGCCCGATTGGCGACAAAGCCAAGTTCGACAGCAAGCCCGGCCAGCATGGCCGTACCAGCGGCTCGCGCACGTCCGACTTCGGCCTGCAGCTGCGCGAGAAGCAGAAGGTCAAGCGCATGTACGGCGTGCTCGAGCGCCAGTTCCGCCGCTACTTCGCCGAGGCAGAACGCCGCCGCGGCAACACCGGTGCGAACCTGCTGTTCCTGCTGGAATCGCGGCTGGACAACGTCGTCTACCGCATGGGCTTCGGCTCCACCCGCGCCGAGGCGCGGCAGCTGGTGTCGCACAAGGCGGTGACGGTCAACGGCGAGGTCGTGAACATCGCCTCGTACATGGTCAAGGCCGGCGACGCGGTGTCGATCCGCGAGAACGCGAAGAAGCAACTGCGCGTGCAGGATGCCCTCAAGCTGGCCAGCAGCATCGGCCTGCCCGAATGGGTGCAGGTAGACGCCGCCAAGATGGAAGGCGTGTTCAAGAAGGTGCCCGATCGCGATCAGTTCGGCGCCGAGATCAACGAATCGCTGATCGTCGAGCTCTACTCGCGCTGACGACCCGCCTGCGCGGCCGGGCGTGCCTGCCCGCGTCCGCGCGTCGACGCTCCGTTTCGCCGGGCACGGAGCGCCCCGAGGAGAGACCCGGGCTTTCGTCCATCAGCCTTATCGGTGTAACGAGCCGAGGGTATTGAGAGGAACAGGACTGCAATGCAAACCAATCTGCTGAAACCCAACAAGGCCATCCAGGTGGAGCCGCTTGGCGGCAACCGCGCGAAGGTGAC
This sequence comes from Burkholderiales bacterium, assembly GCA_017302505.1. GTDB lineage: Bacteria > Pseudomonadota > Gammaproteobacteria > Burkholderiales > Burkholderiaceae_C > Rubrivivax. Next base: position 11,955 of record JAFLDH010000051.1, on the reverse strand, counting down.
GCTGGAGCCCTTCGAGCGCGGCTATGGCCACACGCTGGGTAATGCGCTGCGCCGCGTGCTGCTGTCGTCGATGCTCGGCCACGCGCCCACCGAGGTGACGATCGCCGGCGTGCTGCACGAGTACTCGACGATCGACGGGGTTCAGGAAGACGTGGTGCACATCATGCTCAACCTGAAGGGCGTGGTCTTCAAGCTGCACAACCGCGACGAAGTGACGCTGGTGCTGCGCAAGGAAGGCGAGGGCCCGGTCACGGCCGGCGACATCCAGACGCCGCACGATGTGGAGATCATCAACCCCGAGCATGTCATCGCCCACCTGTCGCAGGGCGGCAAGCTGGACATGCAGATCAAGGTGGAGAAGGGCCGCGGCTACGTGCCGGGCAACTTGCGCCGCTATGGCGACGAGCCCAGCAAGTCGATCGGCCGTATCGTGCTGGACGCGTCCTTCTCGCCGGTCAGCCGCGTGAGCTATGCGGTCGAGAACGCGCGCGTCGAGCAGCGTACCGACCTGGACAAGCTGGTGATGGAAATCCAGACCAACGGCGCCATCACGCCCGAGGAAGCCATCCGTGCGTCGGCCAAGATCCTGGTCGAGCAGCTGGCCATCTTCGCGCAGCTGCCCACCGACGGCCAGGGCCTGTTCGAGGCCCAGCCGCCGCGCCAGCAGCAGAACTTCGATCCGATCCTGCTGCGTCCGGTGGACGAGTTGGAGCTGACCGTGCGCTCGGCCAACTGCCTGAAGGCCGAGAACATCTACTACATCGGCGACCTGATCCAGCGCACCGAGACCGAACTGCTGAAGACGCCGAACCTGGGCCGCAAGTCGCTGAACGAGATCAAGGAAGTGCTGGCCTCGCGCGGCCTGACACTGGGCGCGCGGCTGGAGAACTGGCCGCCGCAGAACCTGGACAAGCGCTGAGCGCTTGCGCCACGTGCAACCCCCGGTACCTGACACGGCCGGGGTTCAATAAAGAAGGGATAACGCACCATGCGCCACCGCAACGGACTTCGCAAACTCAACCGCACCAGCGAGCATCGCCAGGCGATGCTGCGCAACATGTGCAACTCGCTGCTCAAGCACGAGGCCATCAAGACCACGCTGCCCAAGGCCAAGGAGCTGCGCCGCGTCGTCGAGCCGCTGATCACGCTGGCCAAGGAGCCCACGCTGTCGAACCGCCGTCTGGCTTTCAGCCGCACGCGCGACCGCGACATCGTGACCAAGCTGTTCGCCGAACTGGGCCCGCGCTACAAGGCGCGTCCGGGCGGCTACACGCGCATCCTGAAGATGGGCTTCCGCGTCGGCGACAACGCGCCGATGGCCTTCGTCGAACTGGTCGACCGGCCTGAACCCGTGGCCACCGAGGCCGCTGCTGAAGCCAAGCAGGACTGAGCGACAACCCACCGAAGGCTGGCATCGCGCAGTGCTTCGGTGTTATAATTTAAGGTTCCGGCGCGGGGTGGAGCAGTCTGGTAGCTCGTTGGGCTCATAACCCAAAGGTCGCAGGTTCAAATCCTGCCCCCGCAACCACACACTGCAACAGCCCGGCTCCTCGCGAGTTCGGGCTGTTGGCATTTTGGGGCTCTTGTGGGGCCGTGCTGCCACGCCGTGGCACCGATTACTAAAATCGTTGATTCGCCTGCCTGCAGCAGGTTAGCCTAGAGGACGACGACGTGTTCATTTCCCAAGCCTTCGCCCAGACTGCGCCTGCCGCCTCGGGGGGTGCCGAATCCAGCCTGCTGAGCCTGCTGCCGCTGGTGCTGATGTTCGTGGTGCTGTACTTCATCATGATCCGCCCGCAGATGAAGCGCCAGAAAGAGCACAAGGCCATGATCGAGGCACTCGGCAAGGGTGACGAGGTGGTCATCTCCGGCGGCGTGCTGGGTCGCGTGTCGAAGCTGGGTGACAGCTATCTGCATGTCGAGGTCGCCAACGGCGTTGAGCTGCAGGTGCAGCGGGCCGCCGTGGTGCAGGTGCTGCCCAAGGGCACCTTCAAGTAGTCAGACTGCCCGCGACCCTGCCGTGGCAGGCCCCGTGGGCCGGTCCATCGAAGCGCCACCCTGGCGCTGCGCAAGGAACCCCGCATGAACCGCTATCCGCTGTGGAAGTACGCGATCCTGGCCGTGGCGCTGGTGATCGGCCTGCTCTACACCGCGCCCAACTTCTTCGGCGAGGCGCCTGCCGTGCAGGTGTCCAGCGGCAAGGCCACGCTGAAGCTCGAGCCCTCCTTCGCGCCGCGTGTGCAGCAGTTGCTCGAGCAGGCCGGTCTCAAGCCCGACTTCGTGCAGTTTGAGGGCAACTCGGTCAAGGCACGCCTGTCGGACACCGACGCGCAGTTGAAGGCCAAGGACGTGCTGTCACGGGCGCTGAACCCCGACCCGTCGGACCCCAGCTACATCGTTGCCCTGAACCTGCTGTCACGGTCCCCGGCCTGGCTGAGCGCGTTGCATGCCTTGCCGATGTACCTGGGCCTGGACCTGCGCGGTGGCGTTCATTTCCTGATGCAGGTCGACATGAAGGCCGCGCTGACCAAGAAGGCCGAGTCCTTGACCGGGGACGTGCGCACGCTGCTGCGCGACAAGAACATCCGCCATGCCGGCATCACGCGCGATGGCGAGAGCCTGGAGCTGCGCTTCCGGGAGCGTGACACGCTGGTCGCCGCGCAGCAGCTGCTGGCCGACCAGCTGCCCGATCTGCAATGGTCCGAGTCGGCCGATGGCGGCGACTACAAGCTGCGCGGCACGCTCAAGCCGGCTGCCGCCCGCCTGGTGCAGGAGCAGGCGCTCAAGCAGAACATCACCACCCTGCACAACCGCGTCAACGAACTCGGCGTGGCCGAGCCGGTCATCCAGCAGCAGGGCCTGGACCGCGTGGTGGTGCAACTGCCCGGCGTGCAGGACACCGCCAAGGCCAAGGACATCATCGGCCGCACCGCCACGCTGGAGGTGCGCATGGTCAACGAGAGCGCCGAGGCGCGCGAGGCCGAGCGCGGCAACGGCCCGGTGCCCTTCGGCAGCGAGCGCTACCTCGAGCGCAATGGCGCGCCGATCATCGTCTTCCGCCAGGTGGTGCTGACCGGCGACAACCTGACCGACGCGCAGGCCGGCTTCGACGGCCAGACGCAGGAGCCGGCGGTGCACTTGACGCTGGACGCCAAGGGCTCGCGCATCTTCCGCGACATCACGCGCGAGAACATCGGCAAGCGCATGGCCATCCTGCTGTTCGAGAAGGGCAAGGGCGAGGTCGTCACCGCGCCGGTGATTCGCAGCGAGATCGGCGGTGGCCGCGTGCAGATCTCCGGCCGCATGACCACCGCCGAAGCCGCCGACACCGCCCTGCTGCTGCGTGCCGGCTCACTCGCCGCGCCGATGGAGATCATCGAGGAGCGCACCATCGGCCCCAGCCTGGGGGCCGACAACATTGCCAAGGGATTCAACAGCGTGCTCTACGGCTTCGCTGCGATCGCGCTGTTCATGTGCGTGTACTACGCGCTGTTCGGTGTCTTCTCCACGCTGGCGCTGGCCTTCAACCTGCTGCTGCTGGTGGCAGTGCTGTCGATGCTGCAGGCCACGCTGACGCTGCCCGGCATCGCCGCCATCGCGCTGACGCTGGGCATGGCCATCGACGCCAACGTGCTGATCAACGAGCGGGTGCGCGAAGAGCTGCGCGCCGGCGCGCCGCCGCAGCTGGCCATCCACAACGGCTACGACCGTGCCTGGGCGACCATCCTCGATTCGAACATCACCACCCTGATCGCGGGTGTGGCGCTGCTGGCCTTCGGCTCGGGCCCGGTGCGCGGCTTCGCCGTCGTGCACTGCCTGGGCATCCTGACCTCGATGTTCTCGGCGGTGATGTTCTCGCGCGGGCTGGTGAACCTCTGGTACGGCGGCAAGAAGCGCCTCAAGTCGGTGTCGATCGGCCAGATCTGGAAAGCCGAGGACAGCGGCGGCGGCAAGAAGCCTGCCAAAGCCTGAACGGTCCTGAACAGGAGATTCGATGGAGTTCTTCCGCATCCGGCGCGACATACCGTTCATGCGGCATGCGCTGGTGTTCAACATCATCTCGCTTGTCACCTTCCTGGCTGCGGTGTTCTTCCTGGTCACCCGGGGCCTGCATCTGTCCATCGAGTTCACCGGCGGCACGGTGATCGAGGTGGCCTACACGCAGCCGGCCGACCTGCCCAAGGTGCGCAGCACGATCGAGTCGCTGAACCTCGGCGACAGCCAGGTGCAGAACTTCGGCAGCTCGCGCGACGTGCTGATCCGCCTGCCGCTGGGCGAAGGCGTCAAGCAGACCGAGCTGGTGGACGGCGTGTTCGACGCGCTGTGCAAGGCCGAGGGCGGGGCGCTGGAATCGCGCCAGGGCGTCAGCGACAAGGGCGAATCGATCAGCAAGCGGGTCTGTGCCGCCGGCGCGGCCGAGCCCGTGAGCCTGCAGCGCAGCGAGTTCGTCGGTCCGCAGGTCGGCAAGGAGCTGGCGGTCGATGGCGCCATGGCGCTGGCCTTCGTCATCGTCGGCATCATGATCTACCTGGCGCTGCGCTTCGAATGGAAGTTCGCCGTCGCCGCGATCGTTGCCAACCTTCACGACGTGGTCATCATCCTGGGCTTCTTCGCCTTCTTCCAGTGGGAGTTCTCGCTGGCGGTGCTGGCGGCGGTGCTGGCGGTGCTGGGCTACTCGGTCAACGAGTCGGTGGTCATCTTCGACCGCATCCGCGAGACCTTCCGGCGCTTCCGCAAGCTGGCGCCCACCGAGGTCATCGACCACGCCATCACCAGCACCATCAGCCGCACCATCATCACCCACGGCTCCACGCAACTGATGGTGTTGTCGATGCTGATCTTCGGCGGGCCGACGCTGCACTACTTCTCGCTGGCGCTGACGGTGGGCATCCTGTTCGGCATCTATTCGTCGGTGTTCGTGGCCGCGGCCATCGTCATGTGGCTGGGCATCAAGCGTGAAGATCTGGTCAAAGCGGGCAGCAAGGAAATCGACCCGAACGATCCCAACTCCGGGGCCGTGGTATAGAGTGGTCTTGCAACCGAGGCACTGACGCCCGAGCCCATGGCACACCGCGCCGACCACGCTGAACTGGCTGAACAGGCACGGCGTACCTACGCCGAACAACTGGTCAAGGGCCTGCCGGCGATGGTCAACAGCCTGGCCGAGACGGCGCGCCAGCTGCTCGACAAGCCCTCCGAGCATGCCCGCATGATGCGGCGGCGCGAGCTGGTGCACGAGCTGAAGAAGGGCGCTGCGATCTGGCACAAGACCATGGTCAATGGCCTGCGCAATGCGCTGCTGAACGGCGTGTCCGCCGCGCGGCCGGCCGACTTGCCGCCGCCTGGCGGTGCGCAGGGCCCGTTGTCCCTGGTGGACGACGACACCATCGAGCGCGAGATCCTTACCTCGCGTCTGGCGCTGGCGGTGATGGACAAGGCCGCCTCCGAGTTCACCGACCTGCGGGCACGCATGGCATCGCTCGAGCGGCGCGAGGAGCTCGATGCCCAGGACATGCTGCGTGCCCATGTGCTGGCGCGCATCGTCGTCGACGCCTGGCGTGCCGCTGGGTGCAGCCTGGAAAGCTGGCGCGAGTTGCAGCTGGCGCTGCATGACGAACTGGCTTCGCTGGTCGAGGAGGCGTATCACGAAACCAACCGCTGGCTGGTCCAGCAGGGGGTGCTGCCCGAGGTCGACCTGCATCCGTACATCCGGCGCGAGCGCAGTGTGCCCACCCAGGCAGGCGGCCTGAGCGGAACCCATGGCGGCGGGGGCTCTGGCGGCAGCTCGGGCTATGGCCACAGTTCCGGCTTCGGTGGCGGGCAGGGCCCGGGCCACGGGCCGCATTCAGGGTATGGGCCGGGCAGCGGGCCGGGTATCACCGGTGCAGGCGGCAGCGGCGGCTACAGCACCGCTGGCGGCGGCCCGGCGCCCAGTGGCACCACCCGGGGCTCCACCTATTGGGGCGGCACCGGCCGCGGCGCCGGGGGGCCTTCACAAAGCCGCGGCAACGTCGGCGAAGAAACGCGCATGATGACCCGCGCTGCGCCGCTGCCGCGCAGCGGCGAGCATTCCGAAGCCGTGCTCGGCCGGCTCAACCGCCTGGTTGGCCGCCATCTGCCCGGCTTTGGCGACACCAGCCGCGCGCACCGCCTGTCGCCGGCGCTGTCGCAGGCCATCGACCTGGCGCAGCAGGGCATCCGCAAGCGCATCGGCGCCAGCACCCGGCGCAACGGCGAGCCGACGGTCACCACGCCGGCGCTGATGGAGGAACTGCACCAGCGCAAGCAGGCGCTGAAGCAGTCGGCCGCCACGCCCGAGGAGCGCGCCACCATCGAGATCGTTGCGCTGCTGTTCCAGAGCATCCTCACCGAAGACCGCATCCCGGCCAGCGTACGCGTCTGGTTCGCGCGGCTGCAGATGCCGGTGCTGCGCGTGGCCGTCACCGAGCCGGATTTCTTCGCCACCGTCGACCACCCGGCGCGCCGGCTGATCGACCGCATGGGCGCCTGCGTGATGGGCTTCGACAGCTCCACCCGCAGCGTGGGTGACGCGCTGGAGAAGGAGATCAAGCGCGTGGTGCAGGTGGTCGAGGCCTATCCGGACACTGGCCGGCGCGTCTTCCAGACCGTGCTCACCGAGTTCGAGAAGTTCCTGGAGCACTACTTCAGCAACGAGAACGAGGCCACCCGCAAGGGCGTGTCGCTGGCGCAGCAGGTCGAGCAGCGCGAGACCATGGCCATCCAGTACACGATCGAGCTGCGCCGCATGCTGAACGAGATGCCGGTGCAGGAGACGGTGCGCGCCTTCCTGTTCCAGGTGTGGGCCGACGTGCTGGCCACCACCGCGGTGCGCTACGGGGCGCAGAGCGACGAGACGCGGGCGATGAAGCGCGCCGCGTCCGACCTGATCTGGTCGGCCAGCGCCAAGGTCTCCCGCGAGGAGCGGGCCGAGGTCATCCGCCGGCTGACGCCGCTGCTGAAGACGCTGCGGGATGGCATGTCCTCGGCCGGCATGGAGACAGCCAAGCAGGACGAGCACATCCAGATCCTCAACAACTCGCTGGCCGCCGCATTCACCGCCAAGGCGCCGGTGATCCCGCATGAGCGTCTGCAGGAGCTGGCCGAGCGCCTCGAATCGCTGGAAGAGCTGCTGCCCGATGCCGCCGACGTGACCATCGACGACTCCATCGTCTTCGACCTGTCGGGCCACGAAAGCAGCGAGCTCGAGGTCGTCACCGAAGGCGGCTCGATGCCCACGCCGGCGATGGTGGCCTGGGCGCGCGAGCTGCAGGTGGGGGGCTGGTACATGCTGGACTACCGCGGCCGCAACGAGGCGGTCCAGCTGGCCTGGCTGGGGCTGCGCAAGCAGCTGTCGATGTTCGTCACGCCGCAGGGGCGCTGCGTGCTGTTCCAGCAGCAGCGGCTGGCGTCCTTCCTGCAGGCGGGCCTGCTGCTGCCGGCGCAGGACGAGGCCCTGAGCGTGCGCGCCACGCGCAGCGCGCTGGCCAAGCTGGATGTGGACCCCTCGCGCCTGCTGAACTAGGCGCCACAGGGCGTCAGTGGATCAGACGCTCCTCGGGCGCGACGAACAACTCGTCGAGGATCAGCGCATCGGGCTCCTCGCCCAGGCTCCAGAAGACCATCAGCACGATGATCTTCAGGTCGTCGAGTTCGATCGGGCCGTTGCCAATGGCGGTGGCGCGGTCGATGACCATCTCGCGCATCGTCGGTGGCAGCACGCCGGCCGATTCGAGGAAGCTGATGAAGCCGATGGAATCTTCGCCCAGCAGCTCTCGTTCGGCCGCCGAGTAGACGCGCAGGCTCATTGCGCCCTGCTGGCCGGTGCAGGACTCTGCCGTGCTGGCCAGACCGTCCAGCCAGGTCAGTGCTTCCTGGATCTCGTCGCTTTCGAAACCCACGGCAGACAACTTGCGCGACAGCTGCTGATGGCTCGGGCAGGCGTCCGGACGCCAGTAGTTTTCGTACAGGTACACGAGCACGTCGAACATGAATCCACTATAGCGCAGGCGCTTTGGCGCCGGGGCTCGGTTACCTTCGATGCGCCATGCCGGGCAGTCTCAGGCATGGCTGCGGCGCTGGTACAGCCCGCCGGGCAGACGGGCCACCCGGTCTTCCAGTTCCAGCTCCAGCAGCCGGGCGCTCAGCTCCTGGGCGCTCCAGCCGGTGCGGGCGCACAGGGCGTCGAGCGTCACCGGGTCGTGGCCCAGCGCTTGCAGCACCGGGTCGTGGTCCACGGCGGGCTCCACCGCCTCGGGTTCGGCCGGTACCGCCAGCGCAGGTTGGCCACGCAGCTCGTCCAGGATGTCGTCGGCGCTTTCCACCAGCTTGGCACCTTGGCGGATCAGCGCGTGGCAGCCGCGCGACAGCGGAGAGTGGATCGATCCAGGCACCGCAAACACCTCGCGCCCGTAGTCGGCTGCCTGGCGTGCGGTGATCAGCGAGCCTGACTGCAGCGCCGCCTCCACCACCAGGGTGCCGCGGGCCAGCCCGGCGATGATGCGATTGCGCTGCGGGAAGTTCTGCGCAAGCGGCGGCGTGCCTGGCGCGTACTCACTCAGCAGCAGGCCTTCGGCGGCGATGCGATGGGCCAGCGCCCGGTGCCGGGCCGGGTAGACGCGATCCAGGCCGGTGCCCACCACCGCCACCGTGCGCCCGGGGCCCTGCAAGCCGCCTTCATGCGCCGCGCCGTCGATGCCGAAGGCCAGCCCCGAGACGATGGTCCAGCCCTGCCGGCTCAGGTGGGCGCCAAAGTGACGCGCGTTGTCCACGCCCTGCGCGCTGGCGTTGCGGCTGCCCACGATGGCCAGGCTGCGCTGGTTCAGCAGCGCCAGGTCGCCCTGCGCATACAGCAGCAGCGGCGGGTCGGGGGTCTGCAGCAGCAGCGGCGGGTAGGCGTCGTCACCCAGGCAGACCACCTGGCGGTCGGCGCCTCCGTCCAGCCAGGCATGCGCGGCCAGCAGCCGCTCGGCCAATGTCTCGGGTTCATCGGCCAGGGCCGCGGCCAGCGAGGGGCCTACCACCTGCTGCCAGGCGCTGCGCGGCGCCTGCAGCACCTGGTGGGCCGCGCCGAAGCTGGCCAGCAGCCGGCGGGCGCCTTCGCGGCCCAGGCCGGGGGTTTCCAACAGGCGGAACCAGGCGTCGAACTCGTCCCTGTCCCGCACGCCGGTACCGCTGCGTCAGGGCTGCGTGAAGTTGTCGCCCGGGAACACCGGCACGTTCACCGAAAGGATCAGCGCGTAGGAGGTGCGCTCGAACACGCTGAAGACGAACAGCAGGCCGTTCGGCTCGTTCGGCAGTTGCAGCGTGGTGCGTTCGCCGTCGATGGTCTTGACCAGGCGCTCGCCATGGCGCCACAGCGCCAGCACATGGCCCCGCTCGACGCCGTCGCGCGCACCGCGGTTCAGGGCCACGATCTGGTTCTGGCCGGCGCTGAGCGCGTCGCCATAGATCTGCAGCACGCGGCCGGACATCGGTGCGCTCGGATGGTGCGGCGCATAGGCCTCCAAGTCGCGCTTGGGCAGCGGCGCCAAGCGGTCACCGGCCGACACTTCCATGCGCACCGACTGGATGGTGACGGTGGCCGGCACCAGCACCGGCTTGCCGCTGGCGTCGACGGTGCGATCGCCCGGACGCTTGAACTCGGCCGTGCCGACATAGCGGGCCTCGTAGCCCAGCAGTTCCTTGGTGTCGATGTCGTACAGCGGCGTCGGCTCGCGGAACAGCCGATAGCCAGAGGCGGGCTGCAGGTCGCCGGCCACATAGGCCAATTGCCCCTGCGACATGGCCACGTAGCCCTCTTGCGCGGCGACGACGCGCGGCGCGCGGCGCAACTCGTCTTCGCTGTAGATCACCGCCTCGGTCAGGAACGGCCCGATCAGGTGCAGCGGCAGCGAGCTGATCGCACCGTTGTCCAGCAGGTTGCTGCGAACGCGCGGCGACAGGCGCACGGTGTTCTCCGGCGCACCGGCGCCGGCCTGGGCCACGCGCAGGCGCGCGCGGTCGCCGGTCTTTTCCAGCACCAGCACCTGGCCGGGATAGATCAGGTGCGGGTTGCGCACCTGGTCGAGGTTCATGCCCCACAGCTCGGGCCAGCGCCATGGGCTCTTCAGGAACAGCTTGGAGATATCCCACAGCGTGTCGCCGCTCTGCACGGTGTGGGTGTCGGGCGCATTCGGCGCCAGTTCCGACAGCGGGATGCCCGCCTGCGCCACCTGCTGCGCGGTGCTGCGCTGCTGCGCCGTGATCGGGAAGTTGGGCTCCGCCTGCACCGGCCCGCCCAGCAGGGCCAGCCCGCAAGCGGTGGCCAGGGTGCCGAGGCGACGACGAAGGGCTCGTGGGTTCATGGATTCAAGCTCCGGGCGGCTCTTGAAGCGCCCGCCGGGTGCCACAATTACGCCATGGGTTCGAACAAGTTTCGGACTCGGCGCACCATAGCGCATGGCGGGGCGGAATGCTCAAACTCTTCATCAGATTCTGCCCATAAACCGTTGATATCGCAACGAAACTGGCCTGCCTCGTCACGCTTCGTGATGGCTGTCACAAGTTGCCGGCGGCACTGCTGCCACCAGCCCCATTGCTGAACATGGCCCAGCTCAACATCCTGCGCTACCCTGATCCACGCCTGCACACCGTCGCCCGTCCCGTGGTCGAGGTCGATGCCCGCATCCACAAGCTGGTCGACGACATGCTCGAGACCATGTACGCCTCCGAAGGCATCGGCCTGGCGGCCACCCAGGTGGACGTGCACGAACAGGTCATCGTGATCGACACGTCCGAGTCGCGCGACCAGCCGCTGGTGCTGATCAACCCCGAGATCACCTGGCGCAGCGACGAGATGATGGTGGCCGAAGAGGGCTGCCTGTCGGTGCCGGCCATCTACGACAAGGTGCAGCGGCATGCCCGCGTGAATGTCAGCGCGCTGGGCCGCGATGGCCAGCCCTTCGGCCTGCAGGCCGAAGACCTGCTGGCGGTGTGCGTGCAGCACGAGATGGACCACCTGCTGGGCAAGGTCTTCGTCGAATACCTGAGCCTGCTCAAGCGCAACCGCATCCGCGACAAGCTGCTGAAGCGCGAACGCGAGGCCCGCCGCAGTGCCTGAGGCCGCCGGCGGCCTGCGCATCGGCTTCGCGGGCACGCCGGATTTCGCTGCCCGCGCGCTGCAGGCGCTGGCCGAGGCAGGTGCCACGCTGCCGCTGGTGCTGACCCAGCCGGACCGGCCGGCCGGTCGCGGCATGAAGCTGCAGGCCTCGGCCGTGAAGCTGCTGGCACTGCAGCACGGGCTCACCGTGCACCAGCCGCGCAGCCTGCGCCTGGACGGCAAGTACCCGGACGACGCCACGGCCGCGCGCGACGTGCTGCAGGCCGCCCGGCTCGACGTGCTGGTGGTCGCCGCCTACGGGCTGATCCTGCCCGCCTGGGTGCTGGCGGTGCCGCGGCTGGGCTGCGTCAACATCCACGGCTCGCTGCTGCCGCGCTGGCGCGGCGCCGCGCCGATCCAGCGCGCCATCGAAGCCGGCGACGCGCAGACCGGCATCACGCTGATGCAGATGGATGCCGGCCTCGACACCGGCGACATCCTGCGCATGGCAGTGCTGCCCATTGGCGCCGACGACAGCAGCGCCACGCTGACGCCGCGGCTGGCCGATCTGGGCGCGCAGATGCTGTGGCCGGCATTGCAGGACCTCGCCCGCGGCGCGCTGCCGCGCCGGCCGCAGCCGGCCGAAGGCGTCACCTACGCCCACAAGATCGACAAGGCCGAGGCGGCCATCGACTGGCGGCAGCCGGCCGCGCAGATCGAACGCCGGGTACGCGCCTTCGACCCGTTCCCCGGCGCCAGCTTCACCTGGCGGGGCGAGGTGCTGAAACTCTGGCGCGCCGCCTGTGTGGAGGCCGCAGCGGCTCCGCCGGGCACGCTGCTGCCGGCCGGCGCCGACC
>JAFLDH010000509.1 GCA_017302505.1 Burkholderiales bacterium | reverse complement strand
GGTCGCCCGAGCGCTGCTGCCGCTGGCCCGGGCCACCCCGCCGCGTCTGCTGGGCTGCTGGCTGGGGCATGCGGCCGTGGCCGAGGCGCGGCGCGTGTTCCAGCAGGCCGGCATCGCCAGCTACAGCACACCCGAAGAGGCGGTGGATGCGTTCTCGATGCTGGTGGCCTACCGGCGCAACCAGGCGCAGCTGCTCGAGGCACCGCCAAGCCGAAGCGACGACGTGCCCGCCGATGCCATGGCCGCGCGCATGCGGGTGCAGCAAGCGCTGGGCGCCGGCCACACGCTGCTGGAAGGCGATGCCGCGGCAAGCTTGCTGGCTGGCTACGGCATTGCCGTGCAGCCGGCGCGCCGGGTGCTGCCCGAGCCCTATGCCGCGGCCAGTGCAGCGGAGAAGTGCGGCTATCCGGTGACGCTTTCGCTGCAGGCCGAGGGCCTGGCCGCCGCCGCGGCGGCCGAGTTCTGCCGGGCCGACCTGCGCACGGCCGTGCAGGTGCGCGATGCCGCACGGCGCATGCTGACGGCACTGCAGCGGCACCCGAGCGGCGCGGTGGCGAACGGTTTCAGCGTCGAGCCGACGGCGCAGCCGCTGCATGCACGGCAGCTGGCGGTGGCCGCGCGCATCGATCCGCTGTTCGGGCCGGTGATCCTGCTGGGCGGCAGCGACGAAACGCTGGAAGGGCGCGCTGCCGTGGCGCTGCCACCGCTGAATGCGCCGCTGGCGCAGGCGCTGATCGCGCGCAGCCCGGTGGCCACGCTGCTGGCAGCGCAGCCGCAGCGGCCAGCCGTCGACGCGGCGGCGCTGCAGCGCGTGCTGGTGGGACTGTCGCAGTTGCTGATCGACGTGTCGCAGGTGGCCGCGGTGGCGCTGGAGCCGCTGCTGGTGGGCAGCAACGGTGCACTGGCGCGTCAGGCTCGGGTGCAGCTCAGCGTGGCGGCACCGGCCGGCGCGCTGAACTTCGCGATCCGGCCCTACCCCTCGCACTTGGTGGAGTCGCTTCAATGGCGCGACCGGCTGCTGACGCTGCGGCCGATAAGACCGGAGGACGAGGCGCAGCACCTGGACTTTCTGGGCCGGCTGGACCCGGCGGACATCCGCATGCGGGTGTTCCATTCGCGGCGCAGCATTGCCCGCAGCGAACTGGCCCGCTTGACGCAGATCGATTACGCCCGCGAGATGGCCATCATGGCCGTGGACTGCGACCCCGACGGCAAGGAGCAGACGCTGGGCGTGGTGCGCGCGATTGCCGATGCCGACAACGACAGCGCCGAGTTCGGCTTGGTGGTGCGCTCCGACCTGAAGGGCTGGGGGCTGGGCCAGTTGCTGATGCAGCGCATCATCGACTACCAGCGCGCCCACGGCACACGCCGCCTGGTGGCCACGGTGCTGGCCGAAAACACGCGCATGCTCGAACTGGCGCGGCGCCTGGGCTTTCGCCAGCAGGCCAGCGATCAGGGCGAAGGGGTGCTGGCGGTCGAGCTGGTGCTGCAGTCTGGATCCCACTGACGCGCCAGACGCGAGCGGTGGGCGATCACCTCACGAATCCAAAGAGCGTGCCAAGCAGTCGGTCCGACGAAACCGCCGGTCTCGCCGGCGGATCAACACGAGCCGGCTCCGCATGGGCAGTACGGCCAGTCCTAGCAGGAACAACGCGACAGTTCCCACTTCTGGAATTGGCGGCGTCGGTGGCCAGTCACGCGAGTGACCGATTGCATACATCCACAAGGCAAACTCGCCGCTCCAGACGTCGCTTGACTGATTTCTCGCCATGAACTCAAAGCTCACCTGTTGGTCGTCTGACCCAGTCATCGGACCTGAAAGGAACGACCCTTCGTCGGCGGCATAGTTCGCCGATCTAGATCCGATCCGGAACGAGCCAATCGATGGACTGTGCCAATTCAGCATGTCCATAACCATGTAGGCAATGGCCTGCTCTTGCCGAGCGTCGCCTGGATTGATCTGTGTGCGCAATTCGATATCGCCCGTGATCCGCAAGGAAGTGCGCGGTGAAAGCTTGACGTGATAAACCCAAGTCGGCGGCGGACATTGAATGAAGAAGCAGCCAGGAGGCCTGATCGGAGTCAGGTTGAACATGGTGAAACTGGAATGGAAGTGTCCAGTAGTGCCTCCTTCGACCAGCCCCGACACCGAAGCCACACCAGCTGCCGCAGCAGATTGCGCCGTGACGCCAGCGATTGAACTGGTAAGCAAATACTCCGCGGAAAAGCCAGTAAGCGGCCCTGTGCTCTGCCTCCATCCATCGATGTTTGCCTCCCCCTGTAACCCAGGTTCGGGCAGGATCAAACTGGGTGAAATGCCGTCGCCCACGTCCAGATCGACAAGCTCGAAGGACAGGTTGGACAACCTGCTCTGAGCTGAAACGACTGCCATCGCTGAGAACGACAAAGTGATCAGTGGCAGTGCCAGAACCCGCAGTACAAGTCTGTGCATGCTTTCAACCCATTCGCTGTTCGATTGAAATCGTCGGGAAGTCGGAATCGCAGCGGAAGGTTCCGAAACCCGGGACCTTGCTCATGCGCTTGATCCACACCTGTAGATGACTGCTCATCGACCTTCCTGGCCACCAGAAAACCGTGAGCGATGTCGGCATTCGAACTAAGGCCCTGTTATTGCGTCGACTGTATTTGATCGCAGCGCGCGCTCAGTTGCTCGCTGTGGACTGAGCTTCCACCAGTCCCGTCCGGTTCACCGCCTCGTCGCCGAACTCGGTGCGGAAGGAGCCGGCCTGCAGACCCTGCTCGCGCAGCCAGCGCACCATCACCGCCTCGTAGCCGTGGGTGACGATGACCCGGCTGGCGCCGGTGGCGCGGATGGCCGCCTGCAGCCCCGGCCAGTCGGCGTGGTCGCTGAGCACGAAGCCGCGGTCCACGCCCTGCCGGCGCCGCGCGCCGCGCAGCTGCATCCAGCCGCTGGCGAAGGCATCGCTGAAGTCGCCCAGCCGCCGTGCCCAGGCGCTGCCGTGGGTGGCCGGCGGCGCTACA
>JAFLDH010000508.1 GCA_017302505.1 Burkholderiales bacterium | reverse complement strand
GTGCCGCGCGAGCTGAGCGACGCGCTGGAACACGACCAACTGCGCGTGGTGTACCAGCCGCAGGTGTCGCTGAAGGACGGCCGCCTGTTGGCGCTGGAGGCCCTGGTGCGCTGGCAGCACCCCAGCGACGGGCTGGTGCTGCCTGAGCACTTTCTGGCGCTGGCCGAAGAACGCGGGCTGATCGACGACCTGTTGATGCAGGTGATGGACAAGGCGCTGGGCCAGGTGCGCCGCTGGCGTGATCAGGGCGTGACGCCGACCCTGGCGGTGAACCTCTCCGGCTACAACTTGCGCCGCCCCGACCTGGCTGACGCGCTGCTGGCGCTGCTGGCGCGCCACGGGGTCGATGCGTCGAAATGCCGGCTGGAGCTCAGTGAAGCCAGCCTGCCGCAGCTGACACCGGCCGCACGGGACACCCTGGGCCGGCTGCGCAAACTGGGCTTCGGCCTGGCCGTCGACGACTTCGGCAGCGGCCATGCGTCGCTGAGCGATCTGCGCGCGCTGCCCTTCGACCAGCTGAAGATCGACCCCGGCCTGGTGCACGGCTGCAGCCAGTGCACCGCGCGGCGGGCCACGCTGAAGGCCAGCCTGGCCATGGCGCGCCAGTGTGGCCTGCAGGCGGTGGCGGAAGGCGTGGAAGACGCCGCCGACTGGGACACCGTGCGCGATGCGGGCTGCGATGCGGCCCAGGGCTACTTCGTCGGCCGGCCGATCGCGGCCGACCTGCTGCCTGGCTGGATCACCGGCTTCCGCAAGCGCTACCCGCAGATTGCATGACACCCAAGGCCACGATGAGCTTCGTACCCCCTGCGCCCGCCCCTTGGCGCCTGCCCATGCCCGGTGGCCTGCGCCGGGCCCTGCAACGGCTGCACGCGCCGGCGGGCGCGGCCGCCTCATCGGCCGATGCCACCGACGTTGCTGCGGCCACGGTTCAGCGGCTGGACGAGGCGGTGCGCCTGTGGACCGGCCACCTGGGCACGGCGCAGTCGCAGATGCGCGAGGCCACCGATCAACTGCTGCAGGGCTTCATGCAGATCCTGGAGCAGCTGGACAGGATCATCGACGAGGACCCCGCCGCGCTGCGGCAGGCCGGCGCGGCGGCCCGGCTGGACGAGCGCGCGCAGATGCTGCAGCAGTGCGAGCAGCAGCTGCGCGGCCTGGTGCAGGGCTTTCACGGCTTCGTGCAGTCGCGCGAGGCGATGACCGAGACCATGCGCTCGCTGACCGGCGCGTCCACCGGCCTGCGTGGCATGGCCGAGGACGTGGCCAAGATCGCGCGGCAGACCAACCTGCTGTCCTTCAATGCCGCCATCGAGGCGGCTCGCGCCGGCGACACCGGCCGTGGCTTTGCCGTGGTGGCGGCCGAGGTGCGGCGCCTGTCCACCGAATCGGGCGAGACCGGCCGGCGCATCGGCAGCCAGGTCCAGGGCTTCGAAGCGAAGATGCACGACACGCTGGCGCTGGCCACCCAGCAGTCGGCCCAGGACACCGGCGTCATCGCGGCGTCGGAGGCGACCATCGGCCGGGTCATCGAGCAGGTCGACGAAGCCGTGTCGCAGCTGCATCAACGGGCCGCCGAGCTGTCGGCCCGTGGCCAGGCCGTGCGCGAGCAGGTGCAGCAGCTGATGGTGGCCTTCCAGTTCCAGGACCGTGTGCAGCAGATCATCGACCAGGTCAACCAGTCGATGGCCGGTGCGGTGCAGCGGCTGCAGCAGGCGGTGGCCCAGGGCCGTGCCCCGACCGCCGACGAATGGCTGGCGCTGCTGTCGGCCGGCTACACCACCGGCGAGCAGCGTGCGTTGGCCGCGGGCAGCGCCACGTCGGACACCCCGGCCCCACAAAGCGAAACCACCTTCTTCTGAACGCCGAACCCACCATGGCCAAGACCATCCTGATCGTCGACGATTCCTCATCGCTGCGCACCGTCGTCAAGCTGGCGCTGACCCGCGCCGGCTACGACGTGCTGGAGGCCGGCGACGGCCAGCAGGGCCTGGCGCAGCTGGACAAGGCGGCCAAGGTGCACCTGATCGTCAGCGACGTGAACATGCCGGTGATGGACGGCATCAGCTTCGTCAAGCAGGTCAAGCAGCACCCGCGCCACCGCTTCGCGCCGGTGGTGATGCTGACCACCGAAGGCCAGGATGCCAAGAAGGAGCAGGGCCGTGCGGCCGGTGCCAAGGCCTGGATCGTCAAGCCCTTCAACCCGCCGCAGCTGCTGGACGCGGTGTCCAAGCTGATCCTGCCCTGAGGAGACTGCCGATGAACGACCAACTTGCACTGCCGGCCGAGCTGACGATCTACAGCGCGGCCGAGCTGCGCCGCCAGCTGCTGGCCCATGTCGACGCCCATGCGCAGGACGAAGTCTGCCGCGTCGACGGTGCTGCCGTCGACCAGGTGGACGCCGCCGGCCTGCAGCTGCTGGTGTCGCTGGCCCGCACGCTGGCGCCGCTGGGCCGCACGCTGCGGCTGGACCGGCCCAGCGCGGCGCTGGTGGCCGCCTGCGAGACGCTGGGCCTGACGTCCAGCCTGATCGAGGCGATGCCGGAAAGGGCCCAGGCATGAGCGCAAACGACGCCGACCAGAGCTTCATCCAGGAGGCCCTGCCGGCCTTCATCAGCGAGGCCCAGGAGCAGATCGAGGCGCTGGAACAGTTGCTGCTGCAACTGGAGGACCAGCCCGGCAACCGCGAGCTGCTGGACGCGCTGTTCCGCTGCGCGCACACCATCAAGGGTTCGGCCGGCATCTTCGGGCTGGACGCGGTGGTGGGTTTCACCCATCACGTGGAGAACCTGCTCGACCGGTTGCGCGAAGGCCAGTTGCAGCTGAGCCCGGACCTGAGCACGCTGCTGCTGCAGTGCAACGACCAGATCCGCGCGCTGGTGGACGAGGCGCAGCATCCGGGCAGCGACAGCGCCGAGGCCCGGGCCCGGCGCGAGGCACTGGTGCAGCGCCTGCAGGCCGCCGCTGGCGCCGCAACCAGGACTGGTACGATTTTCAACGCACAAATCCCGCTAATACCGT
>JAFLDH010000507.1 GCA_017302505.1 Burkholderiales bacterium | reverse complement strand
CGCGTCGCTGCTGCCGCAGGAGGATGCCGACGCGCTGCCCGACCCGCGGCTGGCGTTGCGCCCGCTGTCACCGCCGCTGTGGCGGCCATTGGGGCTGGCGTGGCACGCGCGCGGCGAGGAACCGGCCGTGCAGGAAGTGTTGCGGGTGCTGCAGCAGGGTTGAGGCCGCGGCACGATCTAGCGCAGCCCCTTCCACCACAGCCGATTGACCCGCGGCTGGCCCAGCGTCACCACCTCGCCTATCTCCGGCGTGGCCAGCGGCAGGCCGCGGGCTTCGGCCAGCGCGGCCACACGGTCCAGCGGGTCGCGCCAGGTGTGGAAGGCCAGGTCGAAGGTGCTGTTGTGCACCAGCCAGAGCAGCCTGGCGCGCAGCTCGACGAAGGCCTGCACCGTCTCCTCGGGCATCAGGTGCATGGCCGGCCAGTAGGCGTCGTAGGCGCCGTTCTCCATCAGCGCCACGTCGAAGGGGCCGGCACGCTCGCCGATCTCGCGGAAGCCCGGGAAGTAGCCGGTGTCGCCGCTGAAGAAAATGCGCTGCGCACCGGTGTCGATCACCCACGAGGCCCACAGCGTGCTGTTGCGGTCGGTCAGCCCGCGGCCCGAGAAATGCTGCGCCGGCGTGGCGGTGATGCCGATGCCGCCGTGGCGCGAGGCCTGCCACCAGTCGAACTCCTCGATGCGCTCGGCCGGCACGCCCATCGCCTGCAGCCGCGCGCCCACGCCCAGCGGCACGAAGTAGCGCTGCACCTTGCCGTGCAGCGCCTGGATGGTGTCGCTGTCCAGATGGTCGTAGTGGTCGTGCGACAGGATCAGCCCGTCCACCGGCGGCAGTTCGGCCACCGAGAGCGGCGGCGGGTGGAAGCGCTTCGGCCCGGCAAAGGACAACGGCGAGGCGCGCTCGCTGAACATCGGGTCGATCAGCCAGTAGCGGCCCTGCAGCTTCAGCAGGTGCGACGAATGGCCCAGCCGCACGATGTGCGCGCCGCTGCCGTCCAGCGCCTCCAGCGCGGCGCGGTCCAGCCGGCGCACCGGGATCGGGTCCACCGGCACCGTGCCTTCCTTCTTGGCGACGATGAAGCGCGTCCAGATCTCCCAGCCGCTGCGCGAGGGCTGCGCCTGCGGGTTGGGCGAGTTGCGGAAGCCGCACTCGCCATCGGCCTGCGGCGAGGACGCGATGCGCGGCGGGCAGGCGGCATGGGTGGTGACCGGGACCGCGCCGAGCAGGCACAGGCCCCACAGCGGTAGCAGCCGCAGCAACAACAGACGCATGGGCACAGCGGTGGAAAGCGGATGGGCCGCGCGACGCCGGGCCGCACGCACGGGGCGCGACCATACCCGAGAAGCCCCGCGCCTGCAGGGCGACGGTCTTCGCCGGCCGGCCGGGCCGGGTGTGGATACTGTGCAGCGTCACCGCAGGCCCCGACGGAGAAGCCCATGCCCGCAACCGCCCCCCATCCGGTGCCCGACGCGCACGGCCGCAACCTCTACAACACCGACCCCGATCTGGCGCGGCTGCTGCCGCTGTACCTGCCGGCCGCGCTGTGCGCACACCTGCAGCCGCACCTGCAGCGGCTGGGCGGCCTGGCCGGCGGCGTGCTCGACAGCCTGGCGCAGACGGCCGACAAGCACCCGCCGACGCTGGAGCACCGCACCCGCACCGGGCTGGACCGGCAGCGCATCCTCAAGCACCCGGCCTATGTGGAGATGGAGCGCGTGGCCTTCGGCGAATACGGCCTGGCGGCGATGTCGCACCGCGGCGGCGTGCTCGGCTGGCCCGATCCGCTGCCGGCCGCCGCCAAGTACGCGCTGACCTATCTGTTCGTGCAGGCCGAGTTCGGCCTGTGCTGCCCGCTGTCGATGACCGATTCGCTGACGCGCACGCTGCGCAAGTTCGGCGCGCCGGCGCTGCTGGAACGCTACCTGCCCGGGCTGACCGCGCAGGTGCTGGACGACCTGACGCAGGGCGCGATGTTCATGACCGAGCAGGGCGCCGGCTCCGACGTCGCCGCCACCGCCACGCGCGCGGTGCCCGACGGCGAGGCCTACCGCCTGCACGGTGACAAGTGGTTCTGTTCGAACCCCGATGCCGGTCTGGCGATGGTGCTGGCGCGCATCGACGGCGCGCCGGCCGGCATGGGCGGCGTGTCGCTGTTCCTGCTGCCGCGCACGCTGCCCGACGGCTCGGCCAATGCCTACCGCATCGTGCGGCTGAAGGACAAGCTGGGCACCCGCTCGATGGCCAGCGGCGAGATCCGGCTGGAGGGTGCCCGCGCCTGGCTGGTGGGCGAGGCCGGCCGCGGCTTCCCGCAGATGGCCGACATGGTCAACAACTCGCGCCTGAGCAACGGCGTGCGCGCCGCCGGGCTGATGCGCCGGGCCTGCAGCGAAGCGTTCTTCGTCGCCGCCGAGCGCCAGGCCTTCGGCCGCCGGCTGCAGGACCTGCCGCTGATGCGCCGCCAGCTGCTGAAGCTGCTGCTGCCCGCCGAGCAGGCGCGCTCGATGGTCTTCCAGACGGCCGATGCGCTGCGCCGCGCCGACGCCGGCGAGGCCGGCGCCCACCCGCTGGTGCGGCTATTCACCCCGCTGATCAAGTTCCGCGCCTGCCGCGACGCGCGCAAGGTCACCGGCGACGCGATGGAAGTGCGCGG
Organism: Burkholderiales bacterium; assembly: GCA_017302505.1. GTDB lineage: Bacteria > Pseudomonadota > Gammaproteobacteria > Burkholderiales > Burkholderiaceae_C > Rubrivivax. The sequence goes on along the minus strand of JAFLDH010000507.1, from coordinate 380 downwards.
CGGCTGCGGCTACATCGAGGACTGGGCCGACCCGCGGCTGCTGCGCGACGCCCATCTGGGCTCGATCTGGGAAGGCACCAGCAACATCGTCGCGCTGGACGTGCTGCGCGCCATCCGCCGCGAGCGCGCGCTGCCGGTGTGGCAGGCGCATGTGCAGGGCCTGCTCGATGCCGCGCCGCTGCACCCGCAGGCCCGCCGCGTGTTCGACGCCACCTTCTTTCGTTCGCTCTGCCTCTTAGTGTGGGCGTCGGGTTAGCCTTGCTTAGACGAGGATTCCCGCGGATTGAGAAATGGATCAGTTCGATTCTGGCTTTTATCCTCCTTTTCCTTATCAGCATACTATTGCTTAAGGGAGTTGGAATCGTGGGCTGGAAGCGCCT
>JAFLDH010000506.1 GCA_017302505.1 Burkholderiales bacterium | reverse complement strand
CACGCGCGCCAGCCCCGCGGCCGCAAGCTGCCCCGGCAGTGCCACCAGCTGCTGCCAGGGCAGGTGGCCGGGCAGCGACAGGCCCAGCATGTCGCCGAGCATGGCGGTGCCCACCTGCAGGCCCACGCCGGCCAGGAAGCCGACCAGCACCGTGCGCGACAGGAAGTCGGCCAGGAAGCCCAGCTGGAACCAGCGCGCCAGCAGCAGCATCGCCGCGGCCAGCAGCGCCACCATGCCGGCCAGCGCCATGTAGGGTGCGCTGTGCGGCTCGGCCATGTCGCGCAGGCCGCTGGCGAAGATGGCGGCGGTGGCCGAATCGGCCGCCACCACCATGTGCCGCGACGCGCCGAACAGCGCAAAGGCCACCACCGGCAGCAGCGCGGTGTACAGCCCCGTGACCAGCGGCGTGCCGGCGATGCGCGTGTAGCCCAGCACCTGCGGCACGGCCATCGAGGCCAGCGTCAGCCCGGCCAGCAGGTCGCGGCCGGGCGCGGCCTGCCGGCGCCGGGGCGCGCTGGGCTCGACCATCAGTGCGTCTTGCGGACCTTGCCGCGGAAGATCCAGTACACGCCGATGGTGTAGACGGCGATCACCGGCAGCACGAACAGCCCCGCGCCCCAGAACAGGAAGCTCAGCGAGGCCTCGGCGTTGGCCGCATCGGCCACGGTGATCTGGTACGGCACCATGTAGGGCCAGTACATCACGCCCAGCGTCAGGTAGGCGCAGACGAAGAACAGCACCGTCATCGCGAAGGGCAGCACGTCGTGCTGGCGGCGCGTGAACAGCAGCACCGCCAGCAGCGCGGCCACGCCGAGCACCGGGAACACCAGGCCCCAGGGCCGCTCGCCCAGGTGGCTCTGCGCCAGCGTGCTGTGGTCCAGCGTCAGCCCGAAGGCCAGCGCCAGCACGCCCAGCATCGCGCCGGCGATCGTCGGGATGCGGCGCAGCGCCGCATCGCGCAGCGGGCCCTCGGTCTTCATCACCAGCCAGCCGGCGCCGAGCAGCGCGTAGCCCAGCACCAGGCCGATGCCGGTGAGCACCGGGAAGGGCGCCAGCCAGTCGAATGCGCCGCCGGCGTACTGGCCGTCGGCCACCGGGATACCGCGCATCATCGCGCCCAGCGCCGCGCCCTGCACGAAGGCCACCAGCGCCGAGCCGACGAAGAAGCCGGTGTCCCAGAAGCGCCGCGTGCGCGTGCTGTGCAGCCGGAACTCGAAGGCCACGCCGCGGAAGATCAGGCCGAACAGCAGCAGCAGCACCGGCAGGTAGAAGGCGCCCAGGAACACCGCATAGACCATCGGGAAGGCGGCATACAGGGTTGCGCCGATGACCACCAGCCAGGTCTCGTTGCCGTCCCAGAAGGGCGCGATCGAATCCATCATCTGCGTGCGCTCGGCCTCGTCGGCATGCAGCCCGAAGAGGATGCCCACGCCCAGGTCGAAGCCGTCCAGCACCACGTAGACCAGGATCGACAGCGCGATCACGCCGGCCCAGAACAGCGCCAGGTTCGAAGCCGCCATCATCCGTCGCGGGTGATCGCCACCGCCATCGGCCGCTTCGGCGTGGTGCCGTCGGGCAGCGCCGGTGCGGCGTCGGCCGGGCCGTCGCGCAGCAGCTTGTAGATGTAGCGCAGGCCGAAGCCCACCAGCACGCTGTAGACCAGCACGTAGCCGGTCAGCGAGACCAGCACGTCGCGGCCGGTGAGCGACGGCGTCACCGCGTCGGCGGTGCGCAGCAGGCCGTACACCACCCAGGGCTGGCGGCCCACCTCGGCGGTGAACCAGCCGGCCAGCACCGCGACGAAGCCAGTGGGGAAGCTGAGGAAGGCACCCCACAGGAACCAGCGCGCCTGCTCCAGCCGCCCGGTCCAGCGCAGCCACAGGCCCAGCCAGGCGACGGCCAGCATCACCAGCCCCATGCCGACCATGATGCGGAAGGCGAAGAAGGGGATCAGCACCGGCGGCCGGTCGGCCTTGGGGAAATCCTTCAGCCCCACCTCGCGCGAATCCCAGGTGCCACTGGCGATGAAGCTGCCCAGCCGCGGCACGCTCAGCTCGTAGAGGTTGCGCTCGTTGCGCTCGTCGGGCCAGGCGATCAGCACCTCGCGCGCCGGCTGCTCGGCCTGCCAGCGCGCCTCGATGGCGGCGAACTTCACCGGCTGGTGCCGGTGCACCACGTCGCCGGCCAGGTGGCCGACGAACAGCTGCAGCGGGATCAGCAGCGCCACCAGGCCCAGGCCCCAGTTCAGCATCAGGTGGCCTTCGGCGCGGTGCACGCCGCGCAGCAGGTACCAGGCGCCGGTGGCGATGATGCACATGCCGGTGGTCAGGAAGGCGCCCAGCAGCATGTGCGGCCAGCGCACCAGCATCACCGGCCCGGCAACGATGGCCCACCAGTCGGTGGGCACGATGCGGCCGTCGACGATGGCATGGCCCACCGGCACCTGCATCCAGCTGTTGTTGGCCATGATCCAGAAGGACGAGAACATCGTGCCCAGCGCCACCATGCAGCAGGCGAACAGGTAGAAGCGCGGCGACACGCGCTCGCGGCCGAGCAGCATCACGCCGAAGAAGGTGGCCTCCAGCATGAAGGCGGTGAAGCCCTCGTAGCCCAGCAGCGGGCCCTGGATCGAGCCCATCTTCTCGGCCAGCACACCCCAGTTGGTGCCGAACTGGAAGGCCATCACGATGCCGGTGACCACCCCCATGCCGAAGGACACGGCGAACACCTTCATCCAGAACTCGAACACGCGGCGGTAGATGGCGCGGCCGCTGCGCAGGTGCGCCGCCTCCAGCACCGCCAGCCAGGCCGCCAGGCCGATGGTGAAGGCCGGGAAGATGATGTGGAAGCTGACGACGAAGGCGAACTGGATGCGCGACAGCAGGACGGGGTCGAGGTCCATCGGCTTCTCAACCCAGTGCGGCGCGGTCGCCCAGCAGCCAGGCGCGGTCGGCGCGCACCCGGCCGGCGGGGATGCTGGCATCGCCGGCGCGCAGCCGGGCGACCATCTCGCGCTTCTCGGTGCCGGTGGCCAGCCAC
>JAFLDH010000505.1 GCA_017302505.1 Burkholderiales bacterium | reverse complement strand
CAGCCGCCGAGCACGGCCACGCGCAGGCCCTGCGCGCCCTGTGCCAGCAACGGCAGCGTCGGCTCGATCGGCCGCTGCGCGCAGGCCGGGTCGTCGCTGGCCGGGCCGTGCAGCGGGCCCTGCATCGCGTCGTAGCTGAGCGCCAGGTCCTGCACGTTGCGCGCGAAGGGGCCTAGGTGGTCCAGGCTGGCGACGAAGGGGTAGCTGCCCACGCGCGGCAGCCGGCCGAAGGTGGGCTTGCACCCGAACACGCCGCACAGCGACGACGGCACGCGGATCGAGCCGTTGGTGTCGGAGCCCAGCGTCACCGGCACTTGGCCGGCCGCCACCGCCGCGGCCGAGCCGCCGCTGGAGCCGCCGCTGATGCGCGCCAGGTCATGCGGGTTGCGCGTCGGGCCGTAGTGCGTGTTCTCGGTGCTGAAGCCGTAGGCGTATTCGTCCATGTGCAGCGCGCCGACCAGCACCGCACCATGCGCTTCCATGCGCCGCACCAGCAGCGCGTCGCGCTTGGCCGGCGCGGCATCGCGCTCGATCTTCGAGCCGGCCAGCGTGGGCAGGCCGGCGACATCGAACAGGTTCTTCACCGCGAAGGGCACGCCGGCCAGCGGCATCTTGTGGCGCTGCGGATGCGCGTCGATCAGTTCGGCACGCTTCAGCGCGCGCTCGGCCAGCGTCGCGCTGAAGGCGTTGATGCGGCCGTCGGTGGCCTGGATGCGCGCCAGGCAGGCGACCACAGCATCGCGCGCCGTGCCGCTGCCGTCGCGCACCCGCGCGGCGATGGTGGTGGCGTCGTCCAGGCTCACTCGACGACCCTCCGCGCTGCGCGCTCCGGGGTGAGCACTTGGGAGCGGCCCGGCGTGCTCACTTGTGCTCCGCGCCCTGCGGCGGCACCGGGTGGAAGACGCTGCCCGATTCATCGTGCGGCTGCAGCTGCAGGCCCTGCACCAGCGTGGCCATGTGCGCCGCCAGCCCGAAGAACTGCAGCACGCCGGGGCGGTGCTCGGCGGCGATCTTCAGCCCGAGCGTGGCCGCGGCGGCGTCGACGTAGGCGCTGTGGTCCATGCTGCCGCCTCAGGCCTTGTACAGGTTGCGGTAGTCGGGCTGCAGATGGAACCAGTACATGTAGCCCATCACGTCCTTCTGCATCGCCACGTCCATCGACGGCTGCACGATCGGCACGCGCGGCACCTCGTCGTAGGCCAGCTGGATCATTTCCTTGACCGACGAGTCGTAGATGGCCTTGTTCTCGGCGAAGCGCGCGTTGGTGATCAGCTTGTCCAGCTTCGGGTTCTGGTAGCTCATGGTGTTGAACACCGCGTTCTGGCCGTGGTAGCACCAGAAGAAGAAGTACTCGGGGTAATCCAGCCAGCCTCCGAAGCGGTTCAGGATCAGCGGCATGTCCTTCTTCAAGAGCGCGGCGCGCCAGGTGGCGCCGGGGATCTTGTTGATCTGCGCCTTGATGCCGATGGCGGCCAGCGCTTCCTGCGTCAGCACCGCCGCGGGCTCGCCGATCGTCGCGCCGCCCAGGTCGAAGCTGAGCGTGGTCTCGAAGCCGTTGGGCACGCCAGCCTCGGCCATCAGCGCCTTGGCCTTGGCGATGTCGGTGCGGTACCAGGTGGGCTGCGGCCAGGCGATGGTCTTGACCGGGCCGCTGCCGCCATAGAGCTTCGCGGCGCGGCCGTAGAAGGCGTTGTCGTAGATCTTGTCGTAGGGCAACGCATAGGCCACCGCCTGCCGCACCTTCGGGTTGTCGAAGGGCGGCTTGGTGGTGTTCATGCCCAGGTAGAACATCGAGTTCTCGATGGGCATCGAGCTGACCTTGATGCGCGCGGTGTCCTCGCTGAGCTCGGCGAAGTCCTTGGGCGGCATGTCGTAGGTCATGTCGATGTCGCCCTTGAGCAGCAGCGCGCGGCGGTTGCCGGCGTTGGGCACGTCGCGCTGCACCACGCGGCGCAGCTTCGGCAGCGGGCCGCTCTTCCACTCGTCGTAGCGCACGTAGACGATTTCCTGGCCGGGGCGGAAGGCCTCCACCTTGTAGGCGCCGCCGCCTGCCGTGTTGTTGCGCGTCCAGGCCAGGCCCCAGGGGTCTGCGGCGGTGGCGTTCTTCTTCACCAGCTCGCTGTTGAACACGCAGGGCACCACCACCGCCAGGTCGGCCATGGTCAGCTTGTCCTTGCGGATGAACTTGACGCGGAAGGTGTGGTCATCGACCACCTCGAACTGCTCTGGTTTTTCCAGCGAGCCGGCCGCCATCTGGAAGGTGGGGAAGCCGCCGACGGTGACGGCGCGGTCGAAGCTCCACTTCACGTCCTTGGCGGTCACCGGCGTGCCGTCGTGGAACTTGGCGTTCTTGCGCAGCTTGAAGGTCACCGACATGCCGTCCGGTGCCATCTGCCAGCTTTCGGCCAGCTCGGGCTCCAGCTTGTTGCGGTCGTAGCTGACACGACCATCGGGCAGCGTGCGCTTGCCGTAGGTCATCAGCCGGTCGTAGACCAGCCAGCTGACGCCATAGGCGGGCCGGTTGGCGCCCACCGTGTGGATGTCCAGCGAGTTCGGGCCGAACTCGTTGGCGACGATCAGCACGTCCTTGGGCCGGGCCTGGGCGTGGGCGGCCAGGGGCAAGGCGCCAAGGGCGGCACCGCTGGTGAGGAAGTCGCGTCGGTCCATGGTTTGGCTCCAGGAGTCAGAGGGTTGCGAGATAGGCGCGCCAGCCGCCGTGGTGGCTGATGTCGCGTGCCCCGGCCAGCGCATGCGCTTCGCACAGGAAGCCATGCACGTGGCGGCCATCGGCCAGCTGCACCGAGCCCAGCCCCAGCGGCGGCGGGATCAACGCAAGGAACGAGCCCAGGACGGCCTGCGGCATGTCCCAGACCTCGAGCTCGATGGCCGCGCCGCCTTCGGCCACGCGCTGCAGCCCCGGCTTGGGCGGCTGCGTGCCGGGCAGGGCATAGAGCCGGTAATGCGGCGCGGTGCGCGTGGCCTCCCGCAGCACGGCGCCGCGCTCCAGCAACTGGCCGTTCAGCGGCAGGCCGGACAGGTGCGCGCCAACAACA